>NZ_JBVVOT010000018.1:0-163644 GCF_055807455.1 Bradyrhizobium sp. Kon58 | reverse complement strand
CTTCACCAGCTGATTGTCCACGGTGTCCAGGCTCTCGCTGGTTTCCGTCAAAAACTCCCGCAACAGATCATCCATGAGCTACGCCTTACTGACCTGGATCTGGACTCGACGCCCGAGCCGCGCTTGGCATGAACGGAAGTCCCCGCCTTGGATCGTTAGACATCCCCTTTCACGGTCCCGTTAATTTCATCCTCCGTGCTAATACGGATATTGAAGACAAGTTTGCCGTTCGACCGCATACGACAGCGCTTTTCGGCAAAACCGGCACCACGCCGCAACGGCGAGACGCGTGAGGTGAACGTGCCGATAACAGCGGGACCAGGCGCGCGGGAAAGCCGTGCTCGTGAAGGACGATATGCGCGGTCTTCGCGGAATTGGATCGAGCCGCCTGCAAATCCGGGGCGGTGCCGCCACTTTCGCCTGGTGCTTTGCCGGGATACGCAAGACCCGCATTTGCGGTAAACGAACCGTTACCGGCGTCCACCGCGACCGGTGTCGGCGCTAACCCAGGCGCGCGGCCGAGGCGAGGTCGCCGTGGGGACGGTGCTCCGCCAGGCAATCGGTGATGGCGGCGAGCAGCGCGTGCGGCGTGAACGGCTTGCGCAGACACCGCGCCGCACCGAGCTCCAGCGCCATCCGCAGGAAATCGGGAGCTGGCGAATTCAGATTTGCGAACGCGTAGCCCGACATCGCAATCAGCGGAACGGCCGGCGCCCGCTCGTGAAAGATCCTGACCGATTCGAACCCGCGCATGTGCGGCATGAAGATATCGATGATCATCAGATCGAACTGCTCGTGTTCGAGCGCGCGAAGTCCGGCTTCTCCTCCTTCGGCGATCGTCACCCGAAAATCGTTGCGCTGGAGATAGACCTCGATGGCCATGCAGACCATCGGGTCGTCGTCGACGACGAGAATGTGGCGCAGACCTTCTGTCCCCGTTTGAGCTTCCCGATTTGGCGATTCAATAATTGAACCGTGGCGCACGCCGTGCTCCTTTGCTCGAGAAATGGACTGTTGAGAACGTGCTTGGCGGATCGGGGAAGACGATGGACGCGAATCTGCGGCCACGCGGCGCCAAGGTTCGAAGCAATGTTTGAGGACGGCAGCCACTCGTCCGACCAACGGGGGTGCACGGATCGACCGGCGTCCGATGGCAGTGCGGATGCAATGCTTCCGCCTCATGAAGGCCCCCTTGCCGCTTTTACCTGCGCAACCCTTGCAGGTTGCCGCGCAGGCTTATGGGCGAATCAGCGTGCCATTCTCATTTCCGCCGCAAATGCACCGGCCGTCTGCCCCCCAACGGGTATACGCGGAGCGACACAACCATTATAATACACTTTGTTGCCGCGCAACTGAATGACGAAGCGGGCGCGGCGCAGATCACTTCGAAAATGCACCGGATCCAACCATGACCGCGACCATCCTCCAAACCGATGCGCCAGCCGACAATCTGGATCTGCTGGGTTCCCGGATCGGTACCGGGGAAATGGTCAGGGAATCTGTCTTGGGAAGGGCGGCGTCGCTGCGGCGATCGCCGATCGGACATCTTGTCTCAATTGCCAATATATCCCGGCGAGAACATGATGGAACTTGGCCGGGCGGCAAGCAGTTTCGCGTGCTGCGGCCCGCTGGTCCGGAAGACGGGAGGCTACTTTGGAAACGATGGCGCGTTCCTCCAACGGTTTCCTGTCCGCGCTGTCGGCAGACGATTACGAATTGATCCGTCCGCACCTGCGTACGGGCGACCTGCCGCATGAGGCGGTGCTGGTCGAGACCGGCGAAACGCTCAAGCGCGCCTACTTTCCCCATCGTGGCGTCATCTCGCTGGTGGTGGAGCTCGCCAGGGGCGAGCACGTGCAAGTCGCCATGATCGGCCGCGACAGCCTGCTCGGAACGCTCTCGACCATGGGCGATGCCTGCGCACTGAACACGGCCATCGTGCTGGTTCCCGGCTCCGCCTCGATGATGGACCTCGACCGGCTGCGCGTCGCGGCCGACCAGAGCGGCACCCTGCGGACATTGCTTACGCGTCACGGGCTGGCGGTCTACGCGCAGGTGCAGCAGACCGCCGGGTGCAACGCCGCCCATCCGGTGGAGGCGCGGCTGTCGCGCTGCCTGCTGCACACCCATGACCTCTCCGGCGACTACCGGCTGCTGCTGACCCAGGAGGCGATGGCGCAGATGATCGGCGCTCGGCGGAACAGCGTGTCGCTGGTCGCCAATACCTTGCAGCAGGCGAATTTCATTCACTACAGCCGCGGACACATCCAGATCCTCAACCTGGACGGCCTGCGCCAGACGGCGTGCGAATGCTACGCCACCGTGAAGGCGCAGTATGACCGGCTGCTCGGCCCGCGCTGACTGGTGCTGCGGCGTGGTAAACCGCCCGCTAATTCCGGCCCGCAAACACGGATTGTCCTGCTACCGGAACTGAAATCCGGATGCCGTAGACACGCAACGTGCCGCGCGCGCCTGTACGAGCCGGCGGCAAACGAACCGTGATCAAGGCAGGCCAAACCATGTTCGAAGTCACCGTCGCGCCGGCGCAGACAGCGCTTGATGCCGAGCCCGCGCGCGAGCCGGGCGCGTATCAGGCGCTGGTGCGCGAGATCGGCGAGGACGGCGCTTGCGAAGTGCGCGACGTGTTCTGGAGCGACACCTGCGCGCGCCTGCAATTGCTCCGCACGCTCGCGCTCGCGCAGCATCACGGCAGGATCGCGCGCGAAGCGCATTCGCTGAAGAGCGCGGCCGGGACGTTCGGCTATGTCCGGCTCGCGGCGCTGGCGCTGCGGCTGGAGAAGACCGCGGAGAGGCTCGGCGACGCCGGATTTCACGACCTCCTGGACCTGATGGATGCGGCCTATGCCGCCGGGCGCGCGCAGGAGCCGGAGCGCTGACGCGCTCGCTCGAAAACGCCGTAACCACTCACGCGTGCATGCCCGCCGTACTTCTACGGCTTGGGATTTTCACAGATGGCTAATCATAGGCAGCGATAGTCGCCGGAAACCAGGAGGGTTTCCATGTTCACCTACGAGACCGCGGACCAGAAAGAAGTTCGTCGCTTCCGCATCGCACAGTTCAACGGCCGGATGGCGACGGTGGCCGCTGGCGAGGAGACGGTGACCGGCTTCGTGCGCTCGGTGCTGGAGCAGGAATCGAGCATGCCGCCCCGCTGGACCATCACGATCATTCCCAACGCGCCGAAGGAAGAGCTCAAGCCGCTGCGGCCCTCGTCGCGCACGCGTCCCTTCGCCGAAGATTATTTCTGAGCGCGATCGGAGCCGCGGGTCGTTCTCGAGAAATCTCTCACGCGTCGCCCTCACCGCTGGCGAGCGGTCCGCCGAGGCAAGAGCCTTCAATCGATCGAATGCAGCAGCGCCGCACGGACGAGGTCCGCCGTGTTGCGCGCGCCGAGCTTCCGCATCGCCTCGGCGCGATGGCTCTCGAAGGTGCGCGGGCTGATCTGCATCCGAAGCGCACCCTGCTTGTTCGAATATCCCTCGCTGATCAGCCTCAGCACCTCGCGCTCGCGCTTGGTCAGCCGCTTCTGGCCTGACAGGCCGAGCATTTCGGAGCTCGGCAGGCGCTGCGGCTGTGGTGCGCGCGCGAGCTTCGATTCGGCGTCCTCGGCCCTGGACGCGTTCGGCAGGCCACCCGTGGGAGAACCGGCAAGCTGTTTGACGAGGCCACAAACCCGCTCGGTCTGCACCAGCGCATTCTCCACGACCCGCTGCAAATAGGCACGGTCGCCCGTCACCGGCGCGAGCTGATCGCTGTGATGCTTGATCTCGCCCATGTAGAGCAGGAGCGCCGTGAGGGGACCGTTGAGCTCGCGAGCGATGGCGGCGGCCATTTCGTCGGCGGCCTTGGCGCGGGCGGCGTTCAGGCGGACGACATCGAGCTCTTCAATTGGAGCGGCGTTGCTTTCGTACCATCCCGACGGCCGCGAATCAGTGGCCGTATCATTCTGTGACCCCATGTCACTCGTTTAGCGGAACCCGACGCGATCTGTAGTTAACTTTTTGCTCCGTAAGACTACGGTGAATTTGGCAGTTTTGTGCCGAAACGCCGGCGCAGGCACACTTTATGCTTGAGTAAAGGCGCCCCTCGACATTCTCAGGTTGCCGAATCTGCCCAAATGATGGGCGGACGACCCGAAGCCTTCTTAACGATCCGATCGGCGCCGATTACCTGCGGACCCGGATTTTACGGATATATTAACGGCGGCTTGCTTCTCTATGTCGCAATTGAGAGCGCGCAAATGCCTCCATGCATGGGGCCGGTCGGCCTGCTGGAATCGTTGCGGAAGATTGCGTGCCATGAACGACATCGACCAGCTATCGAACTTCCTGCAGAAGCTGACGCCGCTGTCGCGCAGCTGCCTGCTCAGCGAGCTCGAACGGCTTGAGCTGTGCGGCATCGACATGCCGGGCTCATCCGACCTCCAATCGCGGCTGCGCGCCGAATTTCGCAAGGACGGATCGAGCCAGGCGCGCGCCACCAGTCCATCGCGCCATTTCTTTGCGCCGCTCGAGCTGCTTCTGATCGACGGCGCGCCCGAGCATGCCAATATGGGGCGGATCTCGCGCAACACCCTCACCCCGATCTGGGAGTGGATCTGCCGCGACCTGCTGCCGACCATGGCGCGCGACTACATCAAGGCGATCAGCGACCAGGTCGCCGCCAACAACCAGAAGGAAGTGCAAAAGATCGCATCGACCTTCCAGATCAAGGTCGTCAAGGTTCTCGAGAGCACCCTCGCATCGGCGGAGAGCACCGAGTTCGCGCGCGGCAAGCTCGCGCAATATACGGCATCGCGCACCGCCTTCGACGACGTGAAGAAGATGCAGCATGTGCTGCGCGCCGGCGCCGCGCTGCCGAAGTTCAGCGAAAAGCTGCCCGAGAAGATCGCGAAATTCGACGACGGCACGGTCGATCAGATCACCGCACGATTGGACGCCTTCAAGAAGGCCCATCCCGAGGCGCTGCCGTTCGCGCTCACGCTGGTGGCCAAGCGGCTGAGGACGTTCTGGCAATTGGTGCGCCTTGCCACCAAGGCCGCAGCGAGCAAGAGCGCCGCCGATGTCGCCGCCACGCCCTATGCCTGCGTCGTTCACATGGTGCTCGACCAGCTCGACGACAGGCGCCTCGCCTTGCGCATCGCGCTCCGGCACAACCGGGTGCTGATCGCGCGCGACCTGCTCGCCGAGATCTACGACACCGAATATGCGCTCAAGGTGCGGATCGACGGCATCGAGCAGTGCGAATGGGGCATTCGGCTCCAGCAATTGATGGACGCGATCGCGACGCTGGTGTCCGCCGAGGTGAGCCGCTTCCCCTCCAATGTCGGCCACATTCTCGGCTCGCGCCGGCTGCGCAGCCACGACACGCTCGGTGGAAAGCTGTCCTATCTGGCCTGGAAGGGACGCGATGTGATCGAGGACGGCGCGGCCGCGTTGCGCAAGCTGATCGGCCAAACCTGATCCCGCGCTAATGCGCGCGCGGCAGGCACAGGAAGCGATCGAGAAATCGCCCTGACAGCACGAACCTGAACCACCAATACATTATTCGCCGCGACGTCATTGCTGCGATCCTCGACAGCCCACCACCGGCTGCCCAGAGCAATAGCGCACGTGCAGCAATCCGCTTGTGATGTGCTTCACATTGGCGCCAGCGCGCACCGACGCATTGTCGCAGAACCGTCACGAGCGAGCCGGGAAAATGCGCGCATGGCGCGCAATTGAGGCGCTCCATTATTCAATTGGGCGAGGCGCGCGCGGCTTGGTCCAATAGCAGGACAGCGCGCGCGCATGCAGCCTTACTGCACGTCGCGAAATCTCCCGTGATTGTCGCAACCCTGCGCCCGATGGGCGGGCAGGCGTAAAAACTTCTCGAACGAGACCCAGACAATTTTAGACATGATGGGTGCTTTAACGTTACCCAGATAATTCGACAATCGACTGAAGCCTTCCATATTTGAAACTGCTCACGTCGCTAACACACCGGCACGGAACGGGAGTGCTTGCGATGAACGACGAAATTGTAGAACTCGCCGAACGAAGGCCGAAGACCTTCGGACGGCGAAAGATGAAGCCGCGCGCCTGCGTGGCCGACGGCAAGCGCCATCTGCGCGCGTTTCTCGCGGAAGTGCTGGAGGATCTCGGCTTCGTCACCACCGAATGCGCCAGCGCCGAGGAGCTGCAGAGCGTGCTGACGAGCGGATTGCCCGACCTGATCCTGCTCGGCATCGCTGCCGACGGCATCGAGCCCGGAAAATTTCTGGAGACGCTGGTGCGCGAGGCCTTCGACGGCAGGGTTCTGACCGTGGGCGCCCGCGAGTCGATCATCGTCAGGGCCGTGCAGCAGGTCGGCGAGGAATACGGCCTCAAGATGCTGCCGCCGCTGACCACGCCCTTTGCCGCGGAGACGCTGCGCGACCGCGTCGCGATGCTGTTGCCGGAGGAGCCGGCGCCGAGCCCGGCCGTGCATGTCGGCGAGGCCTTGCACGCCGGCTGGCTCGAGCTCTGGTACCAGCCCAAGATCGACGCGCGCACGCTGATCCGCAATAGCGCAGAGGCGCTGGTGCGGATGCGGCATCCGACTTGGGGCGTGGTGCCGCCGGCCTATTTCATCCCCGAAGAGCACGACCCGAATCTGCGCGACCTCTCCGAATTCGTGATCGAGCGCGCCATGCAGGACTGGCACTATCTGCTGGAGCAGCAGAGCCCGGTCGATCTCGCGATCAACTTGCCGGCGTCATATCTGAAGGAGCCGCAGGCCGTGCGCGATCTCTGCCGCCGCATGCCGACGCATCCGGCGTTCGGCGGGCTGACGATCGAGATCGACAGCGAGGAGGCGATCCGCGACCTCGATCTCCTGGTCGAGGTCGCCCGCGAACTGCGCCTGCACAATATCGGCCTGTCGGTCGACAATCTCGGCGCCAACTGGCCGTCGCTGATGGACTTGGGCAAAATTCCCTTCATCAAGCTGAAGGCCGACCGGCACTTCGTCACCGGCAGCGGCACTGATCGTCTCAAGCGCACCGTGTGCCGTCACATCGTCGAGCTTTCGCATGGCTACGGCGTGCGCGCCGTCGCCGAGGGCGTCGAGAGCCGCGCCGACCTGGTCGCAGCCAACGAGCTCGGCTTCGACCTCGTGCAGGGTTTTCTGTTCGGCAAGCCGATGCCGCTGAAGAAGTTTGCGCGGAGCACCCTGACGCGGACGGTGATGGGGTGATGTCCTGCGCGGGCGGCGGATTACGCCGTTGCCGCGCAACCATCCGTCGCCGCGCGCATGGAGTTCGCTTCTCCGTTCGGGCTGCGTGCCTCGACCTGTTCGACGTGAAGCGCGAAGCCGGTCGCACCGGAATGCTCAAGTCCCGCGCGGAGCTGCATGCTCGGAATCAGGTAATCGCCGCCATTCTGGCGCCGGTAAGGAATCGGCGATGTCGTCGCAAGCGTTTTCATCCTCTCGCGCAAACGTTCGGCGGCTGCCTGGAAGCCGGCTTCGTCCAGTTTGTCGGCCTTGTACACAACGAACGGCGGAAGCACGTCATATCCCGGATAATAGAGGATGCCGTGATTGATCGGGAACAGCAGGTCGTCGATCGGCCCGTTGATCCCGCGCGCCGAATAATGCTCCTGCCAGCCGCCGGCCGTCACGATCAGCATCGCGCGTTTGCCCGCTAGTCTGCCTTCGCCGTAACGGTCGCCCCACCGCTTGTCGCTGTGCTCGCCGACGCCATACGCGAAGCCGTAGGCGAACACGCGGTCGACCCAGCCCTTGAGGATGGCCGGCATGCTGAACCACCACAGCGGGAATTGCAGGATCAGGACGTCCGCCCACAGCAGCTTCTCGATCTCGGCCTTGACGTCCGCGGTGAGTGTGCCCGACTCGAACGCCTGCTTGGAGGCGGCGGCCGGCGCCAGCCGCGCGTCCGGCGGCAGCAGCGGAAAGTCGGCGCGGCCGACCTCGGATGTCCAGCCCTGGGCGTAAAGGTCCGACACCCGCACCTCGTGTCCCTCAGCCTCGAGTTCTCTGACAGCGACGTCGCGGAGCGAGCCATTGAGGGAACGCGGTTCGGGATGAGCGAAGACGACCAACACTTTCATGATCAGCTCCTTGGTTGATGATTTCGAGCCATCAGGTAGCGTGCACGGCTGCAATTCGGTAGTTGTCGCCAATGGATAGGATCCTGCCGAAATATGGATAGATCGGACGTCACGCTCGAACGCATGCGCAGCTTCGTGCGGGTTGCCGAGCGCGGAAGCCTGTCCGCGGTCGCACGCGAGCTTGGTCTCGGCCAGTCGACAGTGACGCGGCATCTTCGGGAACTGGAGCAGGCCGTCGGCGTGCCGCTGCTCACGCGGACTACACGTAGCGTGACGATGACGGAGGAGGGGCGCCGCTACTACGCCGACTGCGTGCAGATCCTGCGCCTGGTCGAACTGGCGGGCGACGAGGCGCGCAGCACGCGCGGCGCGCCTGCCGGAACGGTGCGCGTCTCCTGCACCGCGGCCTTCGGCGTGCTCCATATCAGTCGTTTGGTGTTCGCGTTCCAGGACCGCTATCCGGATGTGGCGGTGGATCTCAGCCTGACCGACGAGCGGATCGACCTTGTGCGGGAAGGTGTCGATATTGCGCTGCGTCTGGGGCCGCTCACCGACAGCTCGATGAAGCTCAGGCTGCTGGGTCAGTCGCGGCGGGTGCTCGTGGCCGCACCGGACTATCTGGCTTCGCGCGGCAGGCCCACGCGGCCGCAAGATCTCGCCGACCACGAGGGTGTCAGGATGTCCAACATCGCCGGCAGCGACGTGCTCGTGCTGCACGGGCGGCGCGGCGGCCGCCATGTGGTCCCGTTCGCAGGGCGGCTGCGGGTAGATCACGGGCTTGCCGCACGCGAGGCGCTCGCGGCCGGTCGTGGCATTGCGCCGGCCCATCTTTGGCTCGTCGACGACCTTCTTGCCTCCGGCCGACTCGAGCGCGTGCTTCCGGACTACGCGCCGCCTTCCGTTCCGCTCAACATGCTGATCGTACCGGAGCGGTCCAGCATCGCGCGGGTACGGCTGCTGATCGACTTTCTCGCCAAGGAAATCGCGAGGCTGCCCGGGATTGAAAAGCCGCAGCCGGGCAAGACGTAAGGCCACGTACTGCGGCCTCAGGCAAACCGCCGCGCGAAGAACACGCAGGCGACCACCAGCGCGGTCGCGACGACCATGCTCCAGGCAACCGGTTCGTGCAGAAGCAGACCTGCAAGCGCGAGGCCGAAGAACGGCTGCAGCTGCTGCAACTGGCCGACGCGCGCGATGCCGCCGATCGCAAGGCCGCGATACCAGAAGATGAAGCCGACGAACATGCTGAAGATCGAGACATAGGCGAGCCCGATCCAGGCGGGCACACTGACGCCGCTCCACGTCGACGGCCAGCTCCAGATCGCGACCGGCACCATCAGCGGCAGCGACAGCAGCAGCGCCCAGGAGATCACCTGCCAGCCGCCGAGCCGGCGCGACAGCGCGGCGCCTTCGGCATAGCCGAGCCCGCACAGCACGATCGCCGCGACCATCAGCAGATCGCCGGTGAGCGATGCGGTGCCGTCGTTGGACAGCGCAAAGCCGGCGACCGTGGCGCTGCCCAGAATAGCGAACAGCCAGAACATCGGCTGCGGCCGCTCGCCGCCGCGCAGCACGCCGAAGATCGCAGTCGACAGCGGCAAGAGCCCGATGAAGACGATCGAATGCGCCGAGGTGATGTGCTGGAGCGCGAGCGCCGTCAGCAAGGGAAAACCGACCACGACGCCGATGGCGACGATGACGAGCGAGACGAGATCCTTGCGCTGCGGCCGCGCCTGACGGAGCAGGCCGAGCACGGCCACACCGATCAGCGCCGCGATGACCGCGCGCGCCGAGGTCAGGAACAGCGCGGAAAACCCGCCGACCGCCATGCGCGTCGCCGGCAGCGAGCCGCTGAAGATGATGACGCCGAGAAGCCCGTTGCCCCAGCCGCTGCCGCTGCCGCTGCCGCTGCCGCTGCCGGAAGATTGCATGCCCGTCTCGTGTTGTGGGTGGTGATCCCAACTGGAGAGGCCAGCCGGGGTGGCGACGATTACTCTTAAGCCTTCCGGGGCCCAACAACAAAAAGCGCGAAAACAACCCCATGCACAGTAGCCGGGGGCTGCAAGATCAATGGCTTACGCGGGGAGGAATTGCGGGATGCGGCAGCGACCGTGGTGTCGGCGGTCTCGGACAACGTCGCGCGCCGTTTGACTCGTCGGGCAACACAGGAGCAGAATAATATCATGGCGGGATGTCGCCGCCGTTGGATTCAGATCAGCCAGATATTTAGAACCGTCGTCACTCCCGTAAACAACAGGTGCTCGGGCGCCCTGCCGCGGCTCCCATTTTGGGCCCCCGCCCGCCAACACGATCGATGAAGTGACCTTCATTTTTTCAGCCATCCCGGAGCCGCCGGAGTGCAATTTCCTGCGCTAAGTGAGGGCCGACTGCACACGTGAGAAGTAAATGTGCTCGGTTGCATCCGCCAAGTCCTGCGGACGCATCCCACGATACTGGGTGCCAAGTTCGGCGTTAACCCGATCATAGATGTTGTATGGCTCAAGCTCTCTGGCTGAGATCAGGATGGCTCTCCTACGGAACCTCTCGTTTAGACCGGCCGCCAAGGCGATCTCCTCTTGAGAAAAAGGCGAGAGTCTTGCCAACAAGATAAAGGTGTCAAATCGCTTCGGGATTGCGTCGGCAACGGCCCGCAAGTTCTTGATATCGTCTTGATCGATACGATCCCCTTCGTCCTTACATTCTCCGACGATGAATATCGGCGCGTCCGGAAACGATTGCGCATAGATGCCGACAAAATCGGTCTCACACTCTGGTAGGCCGGCGCCGTTGACGGGCTTAAGATCATATGAAGGCGCCAGCAAAATTCGCCCAGCGATACCTCGTAAGTTAACTGACAACTGTTGTAGCAATAGTGCGACAGGTATCGCACCCTGTGTATTCTTCTCAATTCCAAGGATACCTGTCCGTCGGTAGGAAAAATCCGCGTTCACTAATTGACGAGAGAAATCGTGAGAGTTGCCGCACAATTCGCAAGTATTGTGTTGCTTGAGATTGTCTAAGGTATGCCAGCTCGGCAGATTGCAGCTCGGGCAAGTCAAATCGACGCCGATGCGAAATAGGCCTTTTGCAACTAAATGTTCTAATACCATTATTTGGGTGAGCGGACCTGAAGGCCGAGGCTCAATGAACAACCTTTCATGATCAGAGAACCTCGCACCTGTAGCATGGTCAGTTCTCCCAATCGCTTGCAGAGCTGCACTTTTTGAGAATGTCGCGTTTGGCCCGTACGTTTTTATGAGCCGTCGCACACCGGGAATTTTGAACGCACGACAACCGTCATAGCCGCCCATTCGGGCTACAAGTTGTCGCGTCATCAGACCGCTATTGCTCGGCTTGGCGCTGAGGTTAGCGAGCTTAAAGATGCTCTCTATGAGTTCTGATACGCGCAGTGCGCGAAGCGTGAGATCATTATCGGCCGCATCGACGATGACTGCCACGCGATCGGGTTCTACTCGCATTTTACGGAAGTCAAAGTACATCGCCCGCGAAGCCATCTCGTTTAGCTCGGGCACATATGGAGGAGTGAATATATGCTGCTCGTCAACGGCACTGTAGATGCTGAGAGAAGCAATTAGGTGTTGAGTGTAGAACCATGGATCACTGCTGAACGGTTTTTCGTTTAGCGAAAAAGCGACACTCGGCCGGTCAATACTCTTGCTCACTACTCCCAGCGCGGATGCATCGCCCAGTATCATCATTGGCGGAACGACGTTTAGTCCATTCCATAACTCGGGTACGGCCTTGGAGAACGTTCGCACCTCATCACCCAACGCTGCGCGCGCTGCATCAAAAATTTGCTGATTTCGGGCCCAAACCGCCAAATGTTGAAACGGTTCGGGTTCATGAGCAACCCGAGCTAGAAAGTCAGCCTTGTAGCCAGAAAGAATGCGCTCGTAGCGATGAATGTGGGCTAGATCGACAAACAGCAAGGGAACATCGGCAGCGCGCAGGTTCCAGAACGCTACAAGGTCTTCGGTGTTCGACACATCCCCAGCATAGAAGCCGGGGTGCTCCCGCCCAGCCCGCACACTATGGTGCCGGTAAAGACCGTAGCGATTTAAGTGAGCTACACTAGTTCGCGCGAAAAGTGCGTCCGAGACGGGCGCGGTTGCATCGATCGCGAAATCAACCGCCATTGTAGCTCGATGGATAATGGATGCGTAATCAATATCTACTTCGTCAGGAGTTGGGAACGAACCGAACTGAAAGAGCCACCCGTCTGCGAGAGGATCGGCCTCGTCCCAAACTATTCGGAGAAAGCCACGATCGGTGACTGACTTCCAATCTGGCTGCTGGCTCCAGTAGGCGAGCGCATTTTGAACGTCGAGAAGATATGATCGCGATTGTCCCTGCTCGCGATCTATGAACAGCTCGTCTCCAAAGAATGGATTTATCAGGTGGGAGAATTCATCTCTCAAGGTCTGCAGCTGAGGCTGCTGGCCCAGGACGACGATGTGATCAACTCGGAAAACTTCGATTAGACGCCTAGCTTCTTCCGGCCGATCCCCAAATACAATTGGATTATGCCTCCCGCCCCAAAAAGCATTACTCAGCCGAACAGCGCGACGGACGGCTTCAATGTCTCCGGAATGAACGACCCATGCGATGCGCATTGGACGATAGCAAATATTTACCTTGCAGGTTTCCATGAGAAGGATTCCGAACGATCAGAGAAGAACTAAGAGCAAAACCGCTGCATTCATGGGGGACGAAGCTGTCGGCAGGCAATGATATTGGGCCGCCTTTGGAGGCGCCGGCAATCATGATTGATCGGCCTGACCCAGCTTTTTCTCTAGTTGGAAGGCGATTTCAAAACCAAGGATCAATTTCAAGTGGAATTGAGAGTACGACAACGGGGCGTCACGGTCCCAGTCTGGCGCGTAATCGTCCATTTCAGCATGGAGAAAGAAACGCGATCGATCATGCCGCTGGTCTTTCGCGCTCATCGATCTTCGGAAGATTGGATACCGGCCGCGATTCTTCCGTCGCCATGCGCGTTCGGCGATTCCAATTCGTGCTACAGAGCTCTTCCGCTTTTCCCGAGCGTCACCGGATATGTCGATGACATCGACATTGTTGTCTTTTGCGGAGAGTGAACCACACCCGAAACTTAGGAAGGTCGCCTTCGCGCCCGCGTTGGGGGTTTTTCAACGGGCGCGGGCATTCCCACGAATAGCTAAACAATAACAGTGAGATTGCATTGGCGGAGAGGGAGGGATTCGAACCCCCGATAGGCTTGCACCTATGCCGCATTTCGAGTGCGGTGCATTCGACCACTCTGCCACCTCTCCTGAAGGCGCCAAGTAAGGAGCATGGCCCCTGTGGTTGGGGCGTTAATAGGCGAGGATGGCGGGCCAGACAAGGCTTGCGAGGGCGAAAATCCGCTGCCTGTTTCGGCCCGGCCGCCCCTTCCCGGCACGAACGCGAGGGAAAGGCGGCCCATTGCCGGTTTGACGCGTATTTGTCGGGCGCGAGGTGGAGTCCGATTCGCGACCCCCAATGCGGAGACACCCTCTCCCCGCCCTCCCGGCATCCGCCTTCGCCCGAAGGCGGGCTTCGGCGAGACAAGCGCGGGGGAGGGAGCGCACCACCGGTTGGGGCGGGCACTGAGATTCATCGCATGTTCGAAAAAAAGGGTGGGACCGCCAGACGCGGTAAACACTGGCGGTCCCGTGCCGCTCATTGAAATACTGGCTGGGAAGGGCGGCTTCGCCGGCCAGGTGAGGCGACGGTTCCGACCGTAGCGTGCGGCCCGTGCACCGCAACGCAATCCGGTCCTTAACCTAACCAGTCAAGGTTACTCCTTGTCGCTCTTGGCTTTTTTCTTCCCGTTGCCCGTGGAATCCCCGTCTTTGCCGTTATCTTTGTCTTTGCCGTTGTCCTTGCGGCGGTTGGTGAAGCGGGCATTGCCGAGACCGGTGCCGATGGTGAGCACGCCCCAGCGATCGACATCCTGCATGAACGGCACCTCGGAGAGGCCCTGAACCACGCCGTCATTGTGCATCAGGATCGCGGTGTCGTGCTCGCCGATGGAAGGGATGCCCTCGAGCAGGCTCGCCGGCAGGTTGAACTTGCTGCTCTCCCAATTGCCCGGCAGGTTCTGCGCGCCTTTCTCGATCGAGCCGTCCGCGTTGATCACGCCGGGACAGGCAATGCCGATGAACGGCGCCAGCTTGAAGCCTTCCTTCTCGGCCTCGGTGATCAGCCCCTTCAGCATCTTGGTGAGCCGCTTCACCGCGCCTTCGCGCGTCGGCTCGTCGTCGGCATGACGCCACAGCTCGGACTTCACGACCTTGGCTTTCGACAGGTCTTTCGCCTTTTTCCAGCTGGTCTCCACCAGGCCGCAGCGGATGTTGGTGCCGCCGATATCGACGGCGAGGATGCTGTCATGGGCTTCGAAGATCCATGACGGCGCCAGATGCAGCGCGCCGATCAGGCCGGCCTCATCGGGATGATGGCGGATCGGCACCATGTCGATCTTGAAATCCTCGGCCATGAGGATGATCTCGGTGCGCGCGATCGCGAGCTCGCCGAGCCGGGAATCGCGGAAACCGCCGCCGACCACGATGCGCTCGGTCTTGGCCCAGGCCTTGGACTTGAGGAAGCGGCGGGTGACGTAAGCGAGCTCCTGGGCGAAGTCCTCGATGGCGCTATGCACCACCGCCCAGGCCTCGGTGTCGTCGCCGACCAGGATGGCGTCCAGCGTCTTCTTGCTGATCTCGTCCGACGGCTCCTTGCCGAACGGGTCCTCGCCTGACTTGCGCAGCGGCTTGCGCCAGCGCTCGAGGATCTCCCTGAACGCGCCCTTGCTGGCGCGGTCGCCGATGAAGCCGTCCTCGTCCTTCATCTCGATGTTGAAGCTGTCGATATCCACCGAGGGCAGCCGCTCCGCGCCGTGATGGGCGATGCCCGTCGTCGTCTTGACCAGCTCGTCTGTTGCCATGGTAAGCCCCTTGCCCGTGTGACTGAATTCGCCGGGACAACGGCGGGGGAACCCGTTGGTTGCGGCGCGGGCCGAAATTCGCCTGCGGGCCGGATCGGGCCTAAATGCTTCAAATCCGGGGCGTTTTCACCGGCTTTTCCTTGACTCCGTGCTGTCAGCGGCTATAAATCCCGCAACCGGCGCGGGGCGTTTCTCGCGCCGCTTGTTTTTGCGTGGGTTTTCAAAGGGATAACTCCCGCCCGCACAAAACTCGCATAAACCCATAACGACTGACAAAAAGCCGGCCCCGACAATATGTCGCGAGGCCGGGAATGAACACGAAGGAAAACAACGATGTTCGCAGTCATCAAAACCGGCGGCCGGCAGTACCGCGTCGTTCCGGATGATGTCCTGGAAGTAGGCAAGATCGAAGGCGAAGTCGGCTCGATCGTGCAGCTCAATGAAGTTCTCCTGGTCGGCGGCGACACGCCGATCCTGGGTCTGCCCGCGGTCGCGGGCGCCTCCGTCGCGGTCGAGGTGCTCGACCACAAGCGCGGTCCCAAGGTCATCGCTTTCAAGAAGCGCCGCCGCAAGAACTCGCGCCGCAAGCGCGGCTATCGCGACGAGATCACCGTGCTGCGCATCTCGGAGATCCTGACGGACGGCGCCAAGCCCACCAAGGGGCCGCGTCCGAAGCGGGAGAAGGTCGCCAAGCCGGAGACCACGACCGAAGAGGCCGCCGCATAATTTGATCACGCGCCATCACGAAGTGATGCGTGAGAAATTGTGAAATGATTCCGTCAAGGAATTGATCTAGAAATACTCAGGATTTCGGAGACGAGCCATGGCTCACAAAAAAGCAGGCGGTTCATCGCGCAACGGTCGCGATTCCAAGGGCAAGCGCCTCGGTATCAAGGCGTTCGGCGGGGAAGTCGTGATTCCCGGCAACATCATTGCGCGTCAGCGCGGCACCACCTGGCATCCCGGCCTTAATGTCGGCATGGGCACGGACCACACCTTGTTCGCCAAGGTCGAGGGCCGCGTAACGTTCCAGGCCAAAGCCAACGGCCGCACCTTCATCTCGGTGCTCCCGCTCGCAGAGGCGGCTGAATAGACGGTGGATCAAATTTGGAGTCCGCCGGGTCCCAGACCGAACCGGCGGAGTCCTTGAGATCAAAAGAGATCGAAGGCTCCAGGGGAGGCGGGAAACCGGCCTCCCCTTTCGTTTGCGTGCTCACTTTTCACTTTAGTGACTTCGACGGAGCCGGACATGTTGCAGGATTTTTCGAGCGTGACCTTGCGGGAGGCGAGACCGAGCGTCGTCGCCACCGAGCGGCTGACCTTGCGGCGGCCG
Organism: Bradyrhizobium sp. Kon58; assembly: GCF_055807455.1. NCBI lineage: Bacteria > Pseudomonadati > Pseudomonadota > Alphaproteobacteria > Hyphomicrobiales > Nitrobacteraceae > Bradyrhizobium > Bradyrhizobium sp. Kon58. The sequence continues at coordinate 147,236 of NZ_JBVVOT010000018.1, read as the reverse complement.
ACCCTCGCCGACGTCAGGACCATCGCCCTCCTCGCCAACGATCCCCGCGTCGCCGAAAACACAAGGCGCCTCCCGCATCCCTATTCGCAGGACGACGCCGTCGCCTTCATCCGCGCCACCGCTGCGCCCGGCGGCGAGACCGTGTTCCTGATCGAGCATGACAGCGGGCCCATCGGCATGGTCGGCATCGACCGCTCGACACCCGGCAATGCCGAGCTCGGCTATTGGCTCGGCGTCGAGCATTGGGGCCGCGGCTTTGCCACCGAGGCCGCACGCGGCGCGATCGACTTCTTCTTCGAGGAGTTCGAGGACGATCATCTCTATGCGGGCGCGCGCGTCACCAACCCGGCGTCGCGCAACGTGCTGGAGAAGTGCGGCTTCCAGTGGAGCGGCGTCCAGCTGCATCGCTTCCTGGCGCTGGGCTCGTCGACGCCGGTCGACTGCTTCCGTCTGTCACGCGGCGTGTGGGCGTCGCTGAAGAGCTGGAGCAGTGCGCGGCGGGTGAGGTAGGCGGAGGCGGCGCTACGTTCTCCGCCGTCGTCCCGGCGCAGGCCGGGACCCATAACCACAGGGAGTAGGTGGGCGAAGACTCGGAGTGAGAGTCTTAGCATCAGCAACAGTCGGGGTTATGGGTCCCGGCCTCCGCCGGGACGACACCGTGATTGTGACTACGCCGGCGGATTCACATCCGCGTCCCCACGCCCGAGATCGCGCTCACGCAAGTAAATATAGAACCCGGCGCCGATGATGATGGCGGCGCCGACGATGGTGGCGATTTCGGGCACGTCGCCGAACACGACGAAGCCGAAGATCACCGCCCAGACGATCATCGAATATTGATAGGGCACGACGACGCTGGCCGGCGCGAGCTTGAGCGAGCGGTTGACGCAGAACAGCGCCGTGACCGAGACGCATCCCGCCAGCGCGAAGATCACGAGGCTGCCCGGTGTCGGCGGCACCCAGTGGAACGCTGACAGCACCGCACCCAGCAAGAACGTGCCGACGAATTGCGACGACGCCATCACGATGTCGGGCGTCTTGCGCAGGCTGCGGGTGATCAGCATCAGCGTTGCGAAGGAAAGACTGCCGCCAAGCGCGATCAGCGCCGGCAGGCTCACGGTCTGTGCCGACGGCCGCAGCGCGATCAGGACGCCGCAGAAGCCGATCAGGATCGCCGTCCAGCGCCGCCAGCCGACCTTCTCGCCGAGAAAGATCGCCGACATCGCGGTGACGAAAATGGGCCCCGCGAGATAGTAGGTGATGACGTCGGCGAGCGGCAGATAGACCGTCGCAAGGAAGAAGGCCGCCACTTCCAGCGTCGATAGCACGACCCGAAACAGCTGCAGCCACGGCCGCTCCAGCTGCAGGAATTCATGACGCTGCCGCCAGACCAGCGGCGACAGCAGCAGCAGCGCCGCGCAGGCGCGCAGGAACAGCAGCTGCCCCACCGAATAAGTCCCGACCAGGAACTTGCCCATGGCATCGCCGAACGAGAACATGAAGATCGACAGCACCATGAGCGCAATCCCGGCCAGCCGCGCCGAGCGTTCGTCATAGGCCGAGAGATTCTTGAAGAGGGGCATTGCTGTCGTTCGTGGAAACTCGTCATTGCGAGGAGCTCTTGCGACGAAGCAATCCAGACTGTTGCCGCGGAGACAGTCTGGATTGCTTCGCTTCGCTCGCAATGACGAGCGGAGAGAGCGTCGGAACGGCGACCAGAGTCGCTTGCGGTCGTTTTAATGACGTGAGCGCCCGCGACAAGCCCACGCCAGACGAATTGAACGGATTGCCGCACTCTTCGCGTCGCGGTAGCGATAGGCGCCACCCGAACAAAAGAGCCAGGAAAGGGCTTAGCCATGACCGACTTCGACCCGGCCCGGCATCGCATGATCCCCGCGCAACGCTGGTTTGAGGATTTCGTGGTCGGCGAGCGCTTCGTGCTGCCGAGCCGCACGCAGACGACGGCGGTGTTCGCGGCGTTCCAGACCGCGAGCGGCGACACGCATCCGGTGCATTACGATGTGGAGTATTGCCGCAGCCGGGGCATGCCGCATCTGCTCGCCCACGGTTTCCAGACGCTGATCCACACCGCACCCGGCGCGGGCCTGTTTCCGTTCATGGTCGAGGACTCCCTGGTCGGCTTCCTCGAGCAATCCAGCCGGTTCCTCAAACCAGTGTTCGCCGACGACACAATCTATCCCGCGCTCGAGGTCATCGAGCTGGTGCCGGGACGCTCGACCGGCACGGTGACGCTCAAAAGCACCGTGTTCAACCAGCGCAAGGAGCTGGTGCTGGAGGGCACGCAGAAATTCCTGATCCGGCGCCGGCCCAACTAACGTCGTCCCGGGGTTAAGCACGCCCCAAAATCGCGGAATTCGGCCGATTTGCGGGTCTATCCGGGTTGCCGCGCGGGACCGGCTGGCCTACCTATGGCCCATGAAATTCCTTGACGAAGCAAAGGTCTATATCCGCTCCGGCGACGGCGGAAACGGCTGCGTGGCGTTCCGCCGCGAAAAATTCATCGAATTCGGCGGTCCCTCCGGCGGCAATGGCGGCCGCGGCGGCAATGTCATCATCGAGGTCGCCGACGGGCTGAACACGCTGATCGACTATCGCTACCAGCAGCACTTCAAGGCCCAGAAGGGCGAGAACGGCTCGGGCTCCGACCGCCACGGCGCCAACGGCAAGTCGATCGTGCTGAAGGTCCCCCTGGGCACGCAGATCTTCGACGAAGATCGCGAGACCATGATCCACGATTTCACCACGGTCGGCGAAAAATTCGTGCTGGCCGAAGGCGGCAATGGCGGCTTCGGCAACGCCCATTTCAAGACCTCGACCAACCGCGCGCCGCGCAATGCCAATCCCGGCCAGCCCGGCGAGGAGCGCTGGATCTGGCTGCGGCTGAAGCTGATCGCGGATGCCGGCCTCGTCGGCCTGCCCAATGCCGGCAAATCGACCTTCCTCGCCAAGGTCAGCGCGGCCAAGCCGAAGATCGCCGACTATCCCTTCACCACGCTGCATCCGCAGCTCGGCGTCGTGAATGCCGACGGGCGCGAATTCGTGCTGGCCGACATCCCCGGCCTGATCGAGGGCGCGCATGAAGGCGTCGGTCTCGGCGACCGCTTCCTCGCCCATGTCGAGCGTTGCCGCGTGCTGCTGCATCTCATCGATGCGACCTGCGAGCACGCCGGCAAGGCCTACAAGACCGTGCGAACCGAGCTGGACGCCTATGCCGGGCAGCTCACCGACAAGATCGAGATCGTCGCGCTGAACAAGATCGACGCGGTCGAGCCGGACGAGTTGAAGAAGCAGAAGGAGCGGCTGAAGCGCGCCGCCAAGAAGACGCCGCTGCTGCTCTCCGCCGTCACCGGCGACGGCGTGCAGGAAGCGCTGCGCGCCCTGGCGGATGTGATCGGCGAGAGCCCGGTGTCTGCGAAAGCGAAGAGCGCGGCCGAAGCGGAGCCGTGGTCGGTCTGATTCGTCGTCCCGGCGAAGGCCGGGACCCATAGCCACAGGCAGAGTTTTGGCGGAGACTCGTGGCTCGGTACTCCCGCCGACCACGATCGATAAATCACGCGGTATGGGTCCCGGCCTTCGCCGGGACGACACTGGAATGTACGGCCGCAGACGCGTGCATCGCTGATACTTGTCATCGCGACCGCGATGTCGCAGCATCGGCCAATCAAGACACGGCAGGGATGATTGATGGCGCGCGCGAAGAACGTTCTCTGGATCATGTGCGACCAGCTTCGCTACGACTATCTCGGCTGCACCGGCCATCCCCGGCTTAAGACACCGAACATCGACGCCATGGCGAAGCGCGGCGTGCTGTTCAGCAAGGCCTATGTGCAGTCGCCGATCTGCGGTCCCTCGCGGATGTCGTTCTACACCGGGCGCTACATGCGCTCGCACGGCTCGCACTGGAACGGCTGGCCCTTGCGCGTCGGCGAGCCCACCCTCGGCGACCACCTCAAGAAGCTCGGCGTGCGCAACGTGCTGGTGGGCAAGACCCACATGGCGCCCGATCTCGAAGGCATGAAGGCGCTCGGCATCCCGCCGGAATCGATGATCGGCGTGCACGTCGCCGAATGCGGGTTCGAGCCCTATGAGCGCGACGACGGCCTGCATCCGACTGGGCGACCGCGTCCGAAGTACGACGAATATCTGCGCCAGCAGGGTTTCGATGCGCCCAATCCCTGGGAGCATTGGGCAAATTCCGGCGCGGCCGAGGACGGCTCGCTCCAGAACGGCTGGCTGCTCGTGCATGCCGACAAGGCCGCGCGCGTGCCGGACGAGCATTCCGAGACACCCTACATGACGCGGCGCGCGATGGACTTCATCCGCGAAGCGGAGACCGACGGCAGGCCATGGTGCCTGCATCTGTCCTACATCAAGCCGCACTGGCCCTACATCGCGCCAGAGCCTTACGCCAGCATGTATTCGACATCAGACATGATCCCGGTGATCCGCTCCGAGCGCGAGCGGCAGAATCCGCATCCGGTGTTCGGCGCCTATATGGACATGCGCTACTCCCGCAACATGGCGCGCGACGATGCCCGCGAGAAGGTGATCCCGACCTATATGGGCCTGATCACCCAGATCGACGACCAGATGGGCGTGCTGATGAAATTTCTGGAGGAGCGCGATCTGCTGGACACCACCATGATCGTGTTCACCTCCGATCACGGCGACTATCTCGGCGATCACTGGATGGGCGAGAAGGACCTGTTCCACGAACAGTCGGCAAAGATCCCCCTAATTATCATCGATCCCTCCAAGGAAGCCGACGCCACGCGCGGCACGCGCAGCGATGCACTGGTCGAAGCCATCGATCTCGCACCGACCTTCGTGGATTATTTCGGCGGCAAGGTGCCGGGCCACATCCTCGAGGGACGCTCGCTGCTGCCGCTGCTGCGCGGCGAGAGCCCGCCGGATTGGCGCAAGGTGGCGTTCTCCGAATACGACTATGTCATGCAGGACGTGCGGCTGAAGCTGAACCAGCCGATCGAGCGCTGCCGCCTGTTCATGGTGTTCGACGGCCGCTGGAAATACATCCACGCCTCAGGCTTCCGCCCGATGCTGTATGACCTCGAAAGCGATCCGGAAGAGTTTCTGGATCGCGGCGACGACCCTGAGTGCGCCGGCATCATCGCGCGACTGCAGGCCGAATTGTTCGACTGGGCGCTGCATCCCAACGACCACATCACGACCTCGCGCGAGAAGATCGCCGCCTACGCCGACAACCAGCTCCAGGTGAAGGGCGGCATCCTGATCGGCATCTGGGATGAAGCGGAGCTGGCGTCGATCAAGGACGGCATCGCGCAGCGCGCGAAGCTGTGAGTTGCTCTCCGCAAGTCTGCAACAGCGATAAAATCGAACATTCATCCACGCCGTCATTGCGAGCGCAGCGAAGCAATCCAGATTTTTTCGCGGGGAGATTCTGGATTGCTTCGTCGCAAGAGCTCCTCGCAATGACGGAGGAGAGACTCAATTCTCGATCTTGTATCCCGTCGCCTTCACGATCGGCTGCCAGAACGCGGTGTTCGCGGCGAGCTCCTTGGTCAGACCTTCCGCGCTGCTGCCGACCGGGATCAGCCCGATCGCGGTGAGCTTCTCCTTCACCTCGGGCTTGGCGAGCGCGGCGCTTGCGGCCGCGCCCAGCTTGCTTGCGAATTCCGGCGAGCTGCCGGCGGGAAGCCACATGCCGTACCAGGCGTCGGCAACGAGATCGATGCCGCTCTCCTTCAGCGTCGGGACTTCCGGAGCGAACGGTGAACGTTCGGCGCTCGCGACCGCAATGATCTTCACGCCCTTGGCACGATGCTGCGGCAGCGCATCGGCCAACGTGACGATGCCGAACGAGACATGACCGCCGATGATGTCGTTGAGGATGGGCGCGCTGCCCCGATACGGCACGCGCGTCATGGCAATGCCGAGGTCCTTCTCGAGCTTGGAGCCCATGAAATGCGGGATGGTGCCGTTGCTTGGCACGCCGAACGACGCCTTGTCCGGATGCGCCTTCAGCCAGGCGACAAATCCCTTGAAATCCGCGGCATCGATCGTCGGACTGATCACGACGGCGAACTCAAACCGCGCCAGCAGCGAGACCGGGACGAAATCCTTTGCGGTATCGAAGCTCGGGGTCGTCTCCACCATCGGCAGCAGGTACATCGTGGGCCCGGTGGTCACCAGCACCATGCTGCCGTCCGGGCTGCCCCCCTTCACCGCCTTGATGCCGATCAGGCCGTCACCGCCGGTGCGGTTCTCGACCACCATTGTCCGCTGCAGCGCCGGCGCCATCTCCTGCGCGATCAGCCGGCACAGCGTGTCGCCGCCCGCTCCCGCCGCGAACGGGAAGATCATTTTTGTCAGCCCGGCCTGAGCTTGCGCCTCGGCCGCCTGCACCAGCAACGGCAACCCGAGGCATCCGGCGATGAAGTTGCGGCGATCCATTGGTTTCCTCTTTGAGCCTATTATGGTTGGCGACAGTTAGAGCCAGACGGGCGCTCCGGACAAGCGCCGTTTACCGGGCCTGCCGCCTTGCGCCGGCCATCGTCCTGCTGCAAAAGCGGGCCTTACCGGCGCCGCTCTCCAGCACATACACGCACCACATACACACATGGCCAGTCCCGAACTCAGTCAATTCCGCCGCATCGTCGTCAAGGTCGGCTCCGCGTTGCTGGTCGATTCCGACAAGGGCGAGGTGCGGGCGTCCTGGCTTGCCGCGCTCGCCGACGACATGGCCAAGTTGCATCGCGAGGGACGTGACGTGCTCGTCGTCTCCTCAGGCTCGATCGCGCTCGGCCGCAGCCGCCTGAAACTGCCGCGCGGCCCGCTGAAGCTGGAGGAGAGCCAGGCGGCCGCTGCCGTCGGTCAGATCGCGCTCGCCCGCATTTGGTCGGAGGTGCTTGGCGCCCACGGAATCGGCGCCGGCCAGATCCTGGTGACGCTGCAGGACACCGAGGAGCGCCGCCGCTATCTCAACGCACGCTCCACCATCGGCAAGCTGCTGGAGTGGCGCGCGATCCCCGTGATCAACGAGAACGACACGGTCGCCACCAACGAGATCCGCTACGGCGACAATGACCGCCTCGCCGCGCGCGTCGCCACCATGGCGAGCGCGGACCTGCTGGTGCTGCTGTCCGACATCGACGGGCTCTACGACGCCCCGCCGAAGAACAACCCGAACGCCAAGCTCATTCCGGTCGTCGACAGCATCTCCTCGGAGATCGAGGCCGTTGCAGGCGACGCCGAGTCCGAGCTGTCCCGCGGCGGCATGCGCACCAAGGTCGAAGCCGCAAAAATCGCGACCACCGGCGGCACGCATATGCTGATCGCCTCGGGCAAGATCGAGCATCCGCTTCAGGCGGTCGCCGATGGCGGCCGCTGCACCTGGTTCCTGACGCCTGCCAATCCCATCACCTCGCGAAAGCGCTGGATCGCAGGCTCGCTGGAGCCGAAGGGCACGCTGACCATCGACGCCGGCGCGGTCGCGGCGCTGCGCGCCGGCGCCAGCCTGCTGCCGGCCGGAGTGGTCAAGGTCGAGGGCCAGTTCGCCCGCGGCGACGCCGTGATCGTGCGCGGCCCCGACACCAGCGAGGTCGGCCGCGGCCTGATCGCCTATGACGCCGACGATGCCGAGCGGATCAAGGGCCGCTCCTCCCCGGATGTGATGGCCATCCTCGGCATCAGCGGGAGGTCCGAGATGATCCACCGCGATGATCTGGTGATGGGCGGGTAACGCTCGGCAGGCACCCAAACCGTCATGCCCGGCTTGTCCCGGGCATCCACGTTCTTTCTTGCTGGCGGCAAGGCGTGGATGGCCGGGACAAGCTTGGCCATGACGTCGGAGCTGGGCCAGTGGCCGAGGTGGCACAACACCGGGAGACCAGCCATACCCGCCCCGCCCTTCGCAAAAGCGGGATTTCCGTGCTAGGACACTGCCTTAGCAGAAGGTTGAAACTCCCATGGCCGCCCCCCTCAAAGCCGTCGACGGCAATGCCGATCTTCAGGCGCTGATGACCGATCTCGGTACCCGTGCCCGCGCTGCCGCGCGCGTGCTGGCGCTGGCGCCGCCGGAGCAGAAGAACCGGGCGCTCGAGGCCATGGAGCGGGCGATCCGCAACAACGCGGCCACGATCCTTGCGGCCAATGCCGAGGACGTCACCGAGGCCCGCGCCTCAGGCAACGCCACCTCGTCCTTCATCGACCGCCTGACGCTGACGCCGGCGCGGGTCGAGGGCATGGCCGAGGGCATCGGCATCGTGCGCGGCATTGCCGATCCGGTCGGCATCGTCACCGAGAGCTGGCAACGGCCGAACGGCATGACCATCGAGCGCGTGCGCGTGCCGCTCGGCGTCGTCGGCGTGATCTTCGAGAGCCGGCCGAACGTTGCGGCGGATGCCGGCGTGCTGTGCCTGAAGTCGGGCAATGCCGTGATCCTGCGCGGCGGCTCCGACAGTTTCCGCTCCTGCCGCGCGATCCATCAATGCCTGGTGCAGGGCCTGCGCGAAACGGGCCTCCCCGAGGCCGCGATCACGCTGGTGCCGACGCGCGACCGCGCGGCGGTAGGCCAGATGCTGTCGGGATTGAACGGCGCCGTCGACGTGATCGTACCGCGCGGAGGCAAGAGCCTCGTCGCGCGCGTCGAGCAGGAAGCGCGCGTGCCGGTGTTCGCGCATCTCGAAGGCGTCAATCACGTCTATATCGACGGCAGCGCCGAGCTCGCCATGGCGAAATCGATCGTGCTCAACGCCAAGATGCGCCGCACCGGTGTCTGCGGCGCCGCCGAGACGCTGCTGGTCGATCGCGCCGCTGCCGGCAAAAACCTCAAGCCGCTGGTCGAGATGCTGATCGAGGCCGGCTGCGAAGTGCGTGGCGACGAGGCCGTGCAAAAGACCGATGCGCGCGTCAAGCCCGCGAGCGCGGACGATTGGGATACTGAATATCTCGACGCGATCATCGCAGCGAAGGTGGTGGACGGCGTCGACGGCGCGATCGCGCATATCCAGAACCACGGCTCGCATCATACCGATGCGATCGTGAGCGCGGACGAGACCGTTGCGAAAAAATTCCTGAGCGAGGTCGATTCCGCGATCGTGCTGCACAACGCCTCGACGCAGTTCGCCGACGGCGGCGAATTCGGCTTCGGTGCCGAGATCGGCATCGCCACCGGCAGATTCCATGCCCGCGGCCCGGTTGGCGCCGAGCAGCTGACGAGCTTCAAATATCGCGTTCACGGCACCGGGCAGACGCGGCCGTAGACGACGCAGGGCGCGGGGCATTGAGCAACAATTTCGTCGCGCCACGTTTCTTCGCGCAGGCCATACCGACCCACACTTCGGGCATGCGCATCGGCCTGCTCGGCGGCTCGTTCAATCCGCCGCACCAGGCCCATCGCGCGATCAGCCAGTTCGCGCTGAAACGCCTGCAGCTCGATCGGGTGTGGTGGCTGGTGACGCCAGGCAATCCGCTGAAGGAGAACGGCGCGCTGCACGAGCTCGGCGAGCGCATGCAGGCGGCGCGCGAAATGGCCGACGATCCCAGGATCGAGGTGAGCTGTCTCGAATCCGTCATTCGCACGCGCTATACCATCGATACGATCAACACCTTGCGCCGCCGCCTCTCGGGCTTGCGCTTTGTCTGGATCATGGGCGCCGACAACCTCGCTCAATTCCATCGTTGGCAGCACTGGCGGCGCATCGCCGATCAGGTGCCGATCGCGGTCATCGACCGCCCGCCACAGAGTTTTCGCGCCCTCGCCTCTCCCGCCGCCCAGGCGCTCAGGCGCTACCGGCTGCCGGAGAATGAGGCGCCATTGCTTGCGGATCGGGCCGCCCCGGCCTGGGTATTCCTGACCGGCATGAAGCTGAATCTCTCCTCGACGGGCTTACGGAACCCGGACGGAAGCTGGAAAGGTACGAAGTGAGTCAGATTGTGCGAACGCGTTCGGACTTCGGGCTCCCTGGCATATTGAAACCCTTAACCCCACATGATGTAGTGTAACCAGTGAGCGCCGGATTCGGCGTTCGCGATACAGTGAAAGGAATGGTCCCTGACCACATCTGTATTGTCCAAGACAGCCTCACCCAAGACGGCTTCACCGAAGTCTGTTTTACCCAAGGTTGCCAAGCCGACGCGTAAAACATCGACCAAAGCTGCGGCCTTGAAGGCGCAACCCGACGCCGACAAGACGCTGAGCCTGATCCTCTCCCGCCTCGACGACATGAAGGCGGAAGAGACGGTCACCATCGACCTTCGCGGCAAATCGGCCTACTCCGACTACATGATCGTCACCACCGGCCGGGCCAACCGGCACGTCGGCGCGATCGCGGAGAACGTCGCCAAAGGCCTCAAGGAAAACGGCATCAAGAACATCCACGTCGAGGGCTTGCCCAATTGCGACTGGGTGCTGATCGATTCCGGCGATGTGATCGTGCACGTGTTCAGACCCGAGGTCCGCGAGTTCTACAGTCTCGAGAGATTGTACACGCAGGGCCCAGGGGCGGCGAAGGCGATCTGAGAGGCTGCCGGCCGATTTCGAATCGGCTGACGCGCATGCTAGCGTCGTGCGCGCGCATATCGCGCGCGGTCCAGAAAACGCGACCCTGAACATATCATGCGCATAGCCGTCATTGCGGTGGGCCGGCTGAAGCAGGGCCCCGATCGGGAGCTTGCCGAGCGCTATTTCGAGCGGTTCGACGAGGCCGGCCGTAAGCTCGGATTCCGCGAGCTCGCCATCCACGAATTGCCCGAAAGCCGCGCGCGCGATACCGCGACGCGGATGGCCGAAGAGGCCGCGGCGATCTCCGCCCATATTCCCGAAAAATCGGTCCTGGTGGCGCTGGACGAGCGCGGCCAGAATCTGGATTCGACCGTATTTGCACGGCATCTCGGGCGCTGGCGCGACGAGGGTGCCGGTCATACTATCTTCATGATCGGAGGGGCGGACGGACTTTCGCCCGAATTGCGCCGTAAGGCCAAGCTCGCGATCGCGTTCGGCTCTGCGACCTGGCCGCATCAAATGGTCCGCGTCATGCTTCTGGAACAGCTTTATCGGGCCGCCACCATTCTGGCCGGCCATCCCTATCATCGCGCGTGATCCGCGCCACAACGAGCACCTTTGCTTAAAGCGATGCGAGCGCCAATTCTCAACCAGCTGCTGATCGCCGGCGTTATGGGCTCAAGTATTTTGGGCGCAAGCCTCGCGCAAGCTCAGACGCCTGCACCGCAGACTGCGGCCGTCGCGCCTGACGCGATCAAGCAGCGCGAACAGGAGCTCGAAGCCGCGCGCGCCAGCAAGAAGAGCGCGGAGGAAGCGCAGGCCAAGCTCAAGGCCGAGATCACCTCGCTCGGCCAGGACCGCACCCAGCTCAATCAACAATTGATCGACACCGCCGCCAATGTGCGCACCGTCGAGACCAAGATCGACGAGGCCGAAGCGCGGCTGCGATCGCTGAACGGCCGCGAGCAGGCGATGCGCAGCTCGCTCGATTTACGCCGCGCCGACATCGTCGAGGTGCTGGCGGCCTTGCAGCGCGCCGGAAGGCGGACGCCGCCAGCGCTGCTGGTGCGGCCCGAGGATGCGCTACAATCGCTGCGCACGGCGATGCTGCTCGGTGCCGTGGTGCCGGAATTGCGCGGCCGCGCCGAGAAGATCGCAAGCGAGCTCGGCGAGCTCGTGGCCTTGCGCAAGACCATCGCGACCGAGCGCGACCAGCTTGCCTCCGACCGCGACAAGGTGCGCAACGACCAGACCCGGCTCGCGGCTCTGGTCGACGAGCGGCAGCGCCAGCAGGCGTCGCGCGAAAAGGACCTCGACGCCGAGAATGCGCGCGCCGTCGCGCTCTCGCGACAGGTCGGCGATCTCCAGGGGCTGATCGCCAAGATGGAGCAGGATCTGCAAAGTGCCGCCAAGGCAGCCGAGAAGGCGGCCGAGGCCGCCAGGCAGGCCGAGGCCAAGGCGGCTGCAAACGCGGCCGCCAGCGCCAAGACCGGCCCCGGCGCTTTCAAGGATCGTTCCCGGACCACCCCTGCGATGGCCTTCGCCGCGGCCAAGGGCCTCCTGCCTCTTCCGGTTAACGGTAACAAGATCAGGGATTTCGGCGGTTCGGACGGGCTCGGCGGGGTCCAGAAGGGCATTTCGGTGGCGACCAGGCCCGGCTCCCAGGTCACGACGCCGTGTGATGGCTGGGTGGTCTATGCCGGCCCGTTCCGCAGCTATGGACAACTCTTGATCCTCAATGCCGGGGGCGGGTATCATGTGCTGATCGCCGGGATGGAGCGCATTTCGGTCAACATCGGTCAGTTTGTGCTCACGGGGGAGCCTGTCGCGACCATGGGGTCGACTTCTCAAGTCGCCTCCATTCTCGCCACGAACGCGAGTCAACCTGTGCTCTATGTCGAGTTCCGCAAAGACGGCACTCCAATCGATCCAGGCCCATGGTGGGCCGCAAATGAAGGCGAGAAGGTTCGCGGATGATGCGCAAGACTTCAGTTATCCTCCTCAGCGCGGCCACCGGTGCGGCGCTGACGCTGTTCGTGACGCAACCGCGCGCAGTCTTCATGGGCTCCAGCGCGCGAGCCGCCACCGCGGACACCTATCGCCAGCTCAATTTGTTCGGCGACGTCTTCGAGCGCGTGCGTTCGGATTATGTCGAGAAGCCCGACGACACCAAGCTGATCGAATCCGCGATCAGCGGCATGCTCACCGGTCTCGATCCGCATTCGAGCTACATGGACGCCAAGAGCTTCCGCGACATGCAGGTGCAGACCCGCGGTGAGTTCGGCGGCCTCGGCATCGAAGTCACGATGGAAGACGGCCTGATCAAGGTGGTCTCGCCGATCGACGACACCCCGGCTTCGCGCGCCGGCGTCATGGCCAACGACATCATCACCAATCTCGACGACGAGGCGGTGCAGGGCCTGACCCTGAACCAGGCGGTCGAGAAGATGCGCGGCCCCGTCAACACCAAGATCAAGCTCAAGATCATCCGCAAGGGCCAGGACAATCCGATCGACGTCACGCTGGTGCGCGACAACATCCGCGTCCGTTCGGTGCGCGCCCGCGTCGAGGCCGACGACATCGCCTATATCCGCATCACCACCTTCAACGAGCAGACCACCGAAGGCCTGAAGCGCGAGGTCGCCAACCTCTCGAATCAGATCGGCGACAAGCTGAAGGGCTACGTCATCGACCTCCGCAACAACCCGGGCGGCCTGCTCGAGGAAGCGGTCACCGTCTCCGACTCCTTCCTGGAGAAGGGCGAGATCGTCTCGACCCGCGGCCGCAATGCCGAGGAGACCCAGCGCCGGACCGCGCATACGGGCGACCTCACCAAGGGCAAGCCGGTCATCGTGCTGGTCAATGGCGGCTCGGCTTCGGCGTCGGAGATCGTCGCCGGTGCGCTGCAGGACCACAAGCGCGCGACCATCGTCGGCACGCGCTCGTTCGGCAAGGGCTCGGTGCAGACCATCATTCCGCTCGGAAGCGGCAACGGCGCGCTGCGTCTGACCACGGCGCGCTACTACACGCCGTCGGGCAAGTCGATCCAGGCCAAGGGCATCGTGCCCGACATCGAAGTGCTGCAGGACGTGCCGGACGAGCTGAAGTCGCGCACCGACACCAAGGGCGAAGCTTCGCTGCGCGGCCATCTCAAGAACGACGGCGACGAGAAGACCGGCTCGCAGTCCTACGTTCCGCCGGACGCCAAGGACGACAAGGCGCTCAAGCTCGCCGACGATCTGCTCCACGGCATCAAGAACAGCGCCTCCGCGGCTCCCACGCCGGGCGGCGACAAGGCCACCGCCGACAAGCCCAAAGCGGCGAACTAAGTCGGCGCATCGCGATCTGACGAAGGGGCGGCTCCCGGAGCCGCCCTTTTTGCTTGGAACTCCTGCTATCCCCGGCCTATCCCGGCCTGCCGCCGCTTGACCTCGGCGTGGTATCGTCGTCTCGAGTGATTCGGGATCGCGCATGACTGAAACGGCCGATGATCTGAGCGCCCCGCTCGGACGGGACAAGCCGCGCCGGAAACGCCGGCTGCGGCTGCCGTTCACGGCCATGCAGCTGCTCGTTGTCCTGCTCGGCCTGTTCCTGGTCAGCTTTGCCGGCTTCGCCATCTTCAACAAGGATCCGCTCGGCGGCGAGCCGATGACGCGACTCGCGATCCGCGAGCCCAGTGCCGCAGACAAGGCCGGCGATGACAAGCCGGCCGCTTCCGGCCACGGCCAGGACAGCAAGCAGGAGACCAAGCAAGAGACCAAGGACGCACCGAAGCAGGCGGGCGAGCAGAAGACGGTCACCATGATCGACGGTTCCACCGGCACGCGCCACGACGTGGTGATCGGTGGCGATCCCGCCGGCAAGAGCGAGGCAGCCTCGGCCTCCGCACCGCCGCCCGTCATGGCCGGGATCGACCCAAAGCTCCTCGAGAAATCGCGCTACGGCATGATCCCCGCGATGTCCGGCGACCTCAAGCCGTTCAACGTCTATGCGGCGGATGCCGACCGCGCCAAGGCCGCCAAGATGCCGGTGGTCGCGATCCTGATCGGCGGCCTCGGCGTCGGCGCCGCCAAGACCACCGATGCCATCATGCGGCTGCCAGCGGCGGTGACGCTGGCCTTCACGCCTTATGGGTCCGATCCAGGAAAACTCGCCGAGCGCGCCCGCGCCCAGCGCCACGAGATCTTCCTCCAGATCCCGATGGAGCCCTATGACTTCCCGGACAACGATCCGGGACCGCAGACGCTGCTGACCTCGCTGAGTGCCGACCAGAACATGGACCGGCTGTACTGGCATCTGAGCCGGATGCAGGGCTATGCCGGCCTCACCAATTTCATGGGAGCCCGCTTCATCGCAACGGAGCCGGCGATGCAGCCGATCATCCGCGAGGCGGCCAAGCGCGGCCTCGGCTTCTTCGACGACGGCTCATCGCCCCGCAGCATCGCGCCCCAGGCCGCCGGCAGCCTGGCGATGCCGTTCGGCAAGGGCGATATCGCGATCGACGCGGTGCCGACCCCGGCCGAGATCGACCGCGCCCTGACCAAGCTCGAAGCGGCGGCGCGCGAGCGCGGCGTGGCCGTGGGCACCGCCTCCGCCCTCCCGGTCTCGATCGAGCGCATCGGCGCCTGGACCAAGACATTGGGCGACCGAGGTATCCTTTTGGTGCCATTGACAACCGCGATGCTGAAATCAAAATCCAGCTAAATCAACGGATTGGTACGGCACAGGCCCGCGGGGCCTGCTTCAGCCTTACCGACAGCATGCGAGAGGTCTGGCGGAATGGCGCGTTACGAGGATCTGCCCTACCGGACCTGCGTCGGCGTGATGTTGCTCAACAAGGACGGACTGGTGTTCATCGGCCGGCGTGCCGGCGGCATCGAGCATGTCGACGACACCCATGTCTGGCAGATGCCGCAGGGCGGCGTCGATCCCGGTGAGGACAATTGGGAGGCCGCCAAGCGCGAGCTCTATGAGGAGACCAGCGTGCGTTCGGTCGAGCGGCTCGGCGAGGTTCCGGACTGGCTCACTTACGACATTCCGCGCACAGTCGCCGGGCGCACCTGGAAGGGCCGCTACCGCGGCCAGCGCCAGAAATGGTTCGCGGTCCGCTTCACCGGCAAGGACAGCGAGATCAACGTCGAAAAGCCCGGCGGCGGCCACAAGGCCGAGTTCGTGAGCTGGCGCTGGGAGCCGATGAGGAACCTGACTGGGCTGATCGTCCCGTTCAAGCGCCCGGTCTACGAGCGCGTGGTGAAGGAATTTTCCCCGCTGGCGCAGGATTAAGTTCAAGTCGCCGTTCCAGCTTGATGCTAATGCACAGCCTGGAATGACGACGAGAGATCCACGCGTGACCACTGAAAAACCCTACCGTCCCAATGTCGGAATCGCGCTGTTCAACGCCGATGGCCGCGTGCTGATCGGGCACCGCTTCAAGGGTGACGGCCCCGAGATCATCCTGCCGGGCCTCGACTGGCAGATGCCGCAGGGCGGCGTCGACGAGGGCGAGGATTTGCGCGACGCCGCGCTGCGCGAGCTCTGGGAAGAGACCAGCGTCAAGAGCGCGATTTATCTCGGCGAGACCGATTGGCTGACTTACGAATTCCCGCCCTATGACGGGCCGCAGACGCACCGGCTGGCGAAATTCCGCGGCCAGCGCCAAAAATGGTTCGCGCTGCGCTTCACCGGCAAGGATGACGAGATCGATCCGCTGACGCCGCGCAACGGACAGCCCGCCGAGTTCGACGCCTGGCGCTGGGAGCGGCTCGACCGCGTCCCCGATGTCGTGGTGCCATTCCGCCGCCACGTCTACAGCGCAGTGGCACAACAGTTTGCGTCGTTCGCGGACTAAAAACGCGAAAACAACCCCATGCACAGTAGGACGGGGTTGAAATCAACAGAGAACTTTCGCCGGAAATTTGCGCGAGCCTAGTTGATCGGTCCCACCGTGAAGGGGCCGATCGCGATGACGTGGCAGTCGCTGTCGCGCTTGGCGCAGTCGGCGAGCGCGGAATTGACCGCGGTCTGCTCGTCGGCGGCCCTCACACCGAGGCCCGGCCGGCCCGCGGTGCCGACCGCGACGGCGTTCCAGCCCATGCCATCGGCGAGCTTGCGCACCACCTCGTCGCGCGCGTCGGCGACAATCGAGGTGTTGGACGCCGCGTGGAAGAAGCCGGTGATCCGGAGCAGGGTCGGGATCGGCACGACGAAATTCTCGTCGACCGCAACGACCAGGCAGGCGACGCCGGCGATCGCGCCGCACGATTCCAGCGAACGCCGCGCGGCATCTTCGGCGGATGCTGCGCCCATCACCATGAAATATTGTCCGCCCGGGCCGAGCGCGACCGCGCGGGATTTTGCCGCGGGCACGAACATGTTCTCGAGCCGGACCTTGGCGGGATCGCGCACCATCGGAAAGTCTTTTGAGGCGAAGGCACGCTCGGTCATGGCATCATGCCGGATGAACGGTTGCGACGGCATCGGCGGCTTGCCGTGCGTGTAGACAATGTTGTTGCCGACCGCATAGAGCTCGCAGCGCCGCGGCGACTGCGCGGCATCGGCGCGCTTCTGACACTGATCGAGTGCGACGTTGCGCGCCGCTTCCTCGTTCGGCTGATTCAACGACGCGCCGGTGAACCCGCCGACATTGAGCGCGAACGCCTTGTAGTCGCCGGCAGCGGAATAGTCGCCAGCCAGGTAGTTGCGGATGCGCTCGTTGATGAAGGGGACGCTGTCGGCGGGAAACTTGCCGCCCATCGGCGAAGCCGATGGTGCCGGCATGGGCATCGGCGCTTTGGCGGCCATGGTGGATGACGGGCTTGGCGCTGTTGGTGCGGGGCTTGATACAGGGCTTGATGCAGGGCTTGATGCAGGGCTTGATGCAGGGCTTGGCACGGTCGCTGCGATCGCCGGCGCCCTCGTGGTCTCGAGCTTGGTGAAATAGAGGAAGCCGCCGACGCCGATGGCGACGATGGAGACGACACCGACCACCAGCGGCCACATCCAGTTCGGCGCGGGCGCAGCCTTCGCCACCTTCTTGATCTGCGGCGTTGCGTAGGTGCCGTCTCCGCGCCGCATCGCCACCATGTAGGCGTGCACCGGCGTCGGGATGTTCTTGACCTCCTGCGCGCCGATATCGGCGAACTGCACCGACAGCTTGTTGGCGACCTGCTCGTGCACCGCGCGGGAGACGCAGATGCCGCCGACCTCGGCGAGGCCCTCGAGCCGGGCGGCGATATTGACGCCGTCACCGAGCAGATCGCCGTCGCGCTCGACCACGTCGCCGATGGTGATGCCGATGCGGAACGACATCTGCCGGCTTGGCGGATAGGCCATGTTGCGGGTTCGCAGGGATTCCTGGATATCGATCGCGCAGCGCACCGCATCGACTGCGCTTGGAAATTCCGCGAGCACGGCGTCGCCCGCGGTGTTGAAGATGCGCCCGCCCGCCCTGGCGATGAAATCGTCGACGACCTCGCGATAGGAGGCGAGACGCCGCAGCGTCTCCTCTTCGTCTTCCGCGACCAGTCGCGAGTAGCCGGCAATATCGGCCGCGAAAATCGCTGCGATCTTGCGTTTCATCTGCGGCCGGCCCCCGGAACAAAGTTCGCGGGCGCAGAATGGCGCTATCGGCGGCGCCGTGCAACAAAGTTTCAGCGCCCGCCACTTCCGTGACGAGCGCTGGATTTATTCAGGAATTTGTAGGTTGAGCCCCGGCGCGGTGCACCGGGGCTTAGTGCATAGCCGTGGTGTTGAGCTCGTGCTGGATGCTCTTGAAGTGATCGAGCCGCGCAATGGCTTGATCGAGCTCGTCGCCTTCGTGCTCCTTCAATCCCTCTTCCATCTCCGAGACGGTCGCGGCGAACTGGGCGCGGTCGAGCTCGGCCAGCGAGGTCGCGACGTCGGCGAGCACGGTGAGGCCCTTGTCGGACACTTCGGCGATACCGCCAAGCACGATGATCTTCTCGTGCTTGCCGCCGGTGGTCACGGTGAGAATGCCGGGCCGGATCGCGGCCACGACCGGAGCGTGTCCCGCCAGCACGCCGAAGTCACCCTCGACGCCGGGGATATCGACCTGGTCGACCTCGCCCGAGAAGGCGAGCTTTTCCGGCGAGACGAGATCGAAGTGGAAGGTGGCCATTGGAAACCTGCGAATGGTGAGTAGCGAATTGCGAATGGAGCGGGAGCAGCGCGATTGTTCGCTACTCCCTGCTCGCCCTTCGCAGCTTAGGCCGCCTCGGCCGCCAGCTTCTTGCCCTTCTCGATCGCCTCTTCGATGGTGCCGACCATGTAGAAGGCGGCTTCCGGCAGGTGATCATACTTGCCTTCGCAGAGGCCGCGGAAGCCCTTGATGGTGTCCGCGAGGTCGACGAACTTGCCGGGCGAGCCGGTGAAGATTTCGGCGACGTGGAACGGCTGCGACAGGAAGCGCTCGATCTTGCGGGCGCGAGCCACCGTCAGCTTGTCCTCTTCCGAAAGCTCGTCCATGCCGAGAATGGCGATGATGTCCTGCAGCGACTTGTAGCGCTGCAGCACCTGCTGGACCTGACGCGCGGTGTCGTAGTGCTCCTGGCCGACGACGAGCGGCGAGAGCATGCGCGAGGTCGAGTCGAGCGGGTCCACCGCCGGATAGATGCCCTTTTCCGAGATCGCGCGGTTCAACACCGTGGTGGCGTCCAAATGCGCGAACGAGGTCGCGGGCGCCGGGTCGGTCAAGTCGTCGGCCGGAACGTAAATGGCCTGCACCGAGGTGATCGAACCCTTCTGCGTGGTGGTGATGCGCTCCTGCAGCGCGCCCATGTCGGTGGCGAGCGTCGGCTGATAACCCACGGCGCTCGGGATACGACCGAGCAGTGCGGACACTTCAGAACCGGCCTGGGTAAAGCGGAAGATGTTGTCGACGAAGAACAGCACGTCCTGGCCCTGGTCGCGGAAATGCTCGGCGACGGTCAGACCGGTGAGGCCGACGCGGGCGCGGGCGCCGGGTGGCTCGTTCATCTGGCCGAACACCAGCGCGCACTTCGACTTGACGCTCGGATCCGGATTGTGCGGATCGGCGTTGACCTTGGACTCGATGAACTCGTGATAGAGGTCGTTGCCCTCGCGGGTACGCTCGCCGACGCCGGCGAACACGGAATAACCACCGTGCGCCTTCGCGACGTTGTTGATCAGCTCCTGGATCAGCACGGTCTTGCCGACGCCGGCGCCGCCGAACAGGCCGATCTTGCCGCCCTTGGCGTAGGGCGCGAGCAAGTCGACGACCTTGATGCCGGTGACGAGAATCTCGGCTTCGGTCGACTGGTCGGTGTAGCTCGGCGCTTCCTGGTGGATGGCGCGCTTGCCTTCGGACTGGATCGGGCCGGCTTCGTCGATCGGCTCGCCGATCACATTCATGATGCGGCCGAGCGTGCCCGCACCGACCGGAACCGAGATCGGCTGACCGGTGTCGGTCACTTCCTGGCCGCGGACCAGACCTTCGGTCACGTCCATCGCGATCGTGCGCACGGTGGACTCACCGAGATGCTGCGCAACTTCCAGCACGAGGCGGATGTTGCCGTTCTTGGTTTCCAACGAATTCAGAATGGCCGGCAGATGGCCTTCGAACTGAACGTCGACGACGGCGCCCATGACCTGGGTGACACGACCGACCTGGGTAGCTGCTGTAGCCATGAAGCTCTCCTTCGAAATTCTTTACTTGAACGACCGTCGTTTGGTTCGTGCGTCAGACCGCCTCGGCGCCGGAGATGATCTCGATCAGCTCCTTGGTGATCTGGGCTTGACGGGTTCGGTTGTAGATCTGGGTTTGCTTGCGGATCATTTCGCCGGCATTGCGGGTGGCGTTGTCCATCGAGCTCATCTGGGCGCCGTAGAACGAGGCGTTGTTTTCCAGCAGCGCGCGGAAGATCTGCACCGCGATATTCCGCGGCAACAGGCCGGAGAGGAGTTCGTCTTCCTCCGGCTCGTAATCGTAAGACGTCGACGGCGCGTTCGCCGCCTTTTCTTCCACGGTCAGCGGAATGATCTGCTGCGCGGTCGGGACCTGGGCGATCACCGACTTGAACTGCGCGTAGAACAGCGTGCAGACGTCGAATTCGCCGTTGTCGAAGCGGGCCAGAACCTTCTTTGCGATGTCCTCGGCGTTGACGAAGCCGAGCTGACGAACGCCGCGCAGGTCGAGATGCTCGACGATCTGCTTGTCGTAAAGGCGGCGGAGCTGCTCGTAGCCCTTGCGGCCGACGCAGAAGAATTTGACTTCCTTGCCCTGCGCCATCAGCGCCTGGGCGCGCTCGCGCGCGAGGCGCACGATCGAGGAGTTGAAGGCGCCGGACAGACCACGCTCGCCGGTGCAGACCAGCAGCAGGTGAACCTGGTCCTTGCCGGTGCCGGCCAGCAGCACTGGCGCGCCGGGCGAACCGGCGGCAGCGCTGGCGATGTTGGAGATCACCGCGCTCATCTTGTCGGCATAGGGCCGCGCCGCCTCGGCCGCTTGCTGGGCGCGGCGCAATCGGGACGCCGCGACCATTTGCATGGCCTTGGTGATCTTCTGCGTCGCCTTGGTGGAGGCGATGCGGACGCGCATGTCTTTAAGTGACGCCATTCTTCGTTCACCCCGGCGGTTCGATCCCTTGGATCAAGCCGCTAGCCTATCCCAGTCGTCATGCCCGGGCGTGTCCCGGGCATCTATGTCTTCGTTTCCATGCAGTGAGGCACGGACGGCCGGGACAACAAGCCGGCCTTGCGACCGTTCTCTTATGCGAAGCTCTTGGCGAAACCTTCGACCACCGACTTCAGCTTGGCGGCACTGTCGTCGGAGAGATCGCGGCTGTCGCGGATCGCGTTGAGGATCTCGACATTCTTGCCGCGCAGCAGCGACAACAGACCGTCCTCGAACGCGCGCACCTTGCTGACCGGCAGCGGATCGAGATAGCCGTTGGTGCCGGCCCAGATCACGCAGACCTGCTCTTCCATCTTCAGCGGCGCGAACTGCGGCTGCTTCAGGAGCTCGGTGAGACGCGAGCCGCGGTTGAGCAGGCGCTGGGTCGAGGCGTCGAGGTCGGAGCCGAACTGCGCGAACGCCGCCATTTCGCGGTACTGCGCCAGCTCGCCCTTGATCTTGCCGGCGACCTTCTTGGTGGCCTTGGTCTGCGCCGAGGAGCCGACGCGCGACACCGACAGACCGACGTTCACCGCGGGGCGGATGCCCTGGAAGAACAGGTCGGTTTCGAGGAAGATCTGGCCGTCGGTGATCGAGATGACGTTGGTTGGAATATAGGCCGACACGTCGTTGGCCTGGGTTTCGATGACCGGCAGCGCCGTCAGCGAGCCCGAGCCCTGGTCCTTGTTCAGCTTCGCCGCGCGCTCGAGCAGGCGGGAATGCAGATAGAACACGTCGCCCGGATAGGCTTCGCGGCCCGGCGGGCGGCGCAGCAGCAGCGACATCTGGCGGTAGGCGACGGCCTGCTTGGACAAATCGTCATAGATGATGACGGCGTGCATGCCGTTGTCGCGGAAGTACTCGCCCATGGTGCAGCCGGTGAACGGCGCGATGTACTGCATCGGTGCCGGATCGGATGCGGTGGCGGCGACGATGATCGAGTATTCCAGCGCACCCTGCTCTTCCAGTACCTTCACGAACTGGGCAACGGTCGAGCGCTTCTGGCCGATCGCGACGTAGACGCAATACAGCTTGATGTTCTCGTCCGGCTGCGCGTTGAGCGGCTTCTGGTTGAGGATGGTGTCGAGCGCGATCGCGGTCTTGCCGGTCTGACGGTCACCGATGATCAGCTCGCGCTGGCCGCGGCCGATCGGGATCAGGGCGTCGATCGCCTTGAGGCCGGTCGCCATCGGCTCGTTCACCGATTTGCGCGGAATGATGCCGGGCGCCTTGACGTCGACGCGCATGCGCTTGTCGGCCTGGATCGGGCCCTTGCCGTCGATGGGATTGCCGAGCGCGTCGACGACGCGGCCGAGCAGGCCCTTGCCGACCGGCGCGTCCACGATGGCGCGGGTGCGCTTGACGGTCTGACCTTCCTTGATCTCGCGGTCGGCGCCGAAAATGACGATACCGACGTTGTCGGTTTCGAGGTTCAGCGCCATGCCGCGGGTGCCGTTCTCGAACTCGACCATTTCACCGGCCTGGACGTTATCCAGACCGTAAACGCGGGCGATACCGTCGCCGACGGACAGCACCTGTCCGACTTCGGAGACTTCAGCTTCCTGGCCGAAATTCTTGATCTGGTCCTTGAGGATCGCGGAAATTTCCGCGGCGCGGATGTCCATCAGCCTGCCTCTTTCATCGCGTGCTTGATCGAATTGAGTTTGGTGCGAAGCGAGCTATCGATCATCCGGCTGCCAAGCTTGACCACGAGGCCACCGATGATCGAGGGATCGACCTTCACGTTGAGCGCGACGTCCTTGCCGGTCACCGACTTCAGGGCAACCTTGAGGGCGTCGAGATTCTTGTCCGAGAGCGCCTCCGCCACGGTGACGTCGGCCGTGGCCTCGCCCTTGAACTTGGCGACCAGGGCGCGATAGGCGCGGATGACGTCAGCCACCGCGAACAGGCGGCGGTTGGCGGTCAGCACTTTCAGGAAATTGGCGGAGATACCGGCGATGCCCGCCTTGTCCAGCACGGCCGAGAGGGCCCTGGACTGGGCATCGGCCGCGAAAACCGGGCTGCGGACGAGGCGCTTCAGATCGGCGCTTTCGTTCAGCATGCCCTCGAATTTCTCGAGATCGGCTTTGACCTCGTCGACCACTTTCTGGTCGCGGGCCAGTTCAAACAAGGCCGTTGCATAACGGCCCGACACACCGGAAACGGACGTATCTTCTGCAGCCACAGACGTGCTCTTTTTGCTGTCAAACTCGCAAGGGAAAAACCGTCGCCACAAAGCGGCGCCTAGCGATCCAAGCCCTTGGAATTCAAGCGGGACTTCGATTTTCGACCCCGCACGGAAGTGCCGGGCTCGTTAAAATCGCGGCTTTGCTAACATAGCAGGCGCGCACGTGCAACATGACGCCAAATTAAAGGCATGACGTTCTGTCGCCAGTTCGTCGCAGTCCACGACGACGCGATGACGACCTGCCACGCCGCGGAATTGCCACAGCGCTTAAGCCCACCCTCGAGCCGACGCCGAGCCATTGGTTCCTGCCCTCAGCGCATAGCGGCCATGAACACGGATCGCTGAGGCGTGATTCCGGGCGCATCCGCTTCACTCGCCGAATACTTACCCAATTCTAAATGCGGGAAGCGATAACTTTGTTTTACAGTATTTGTAAGTAATAAAGAGGTTAATGAATCGTTAAAATCCAAGATTACGGAATATCGGCCGAATATCCCCGTCGGTAACAAGATATTACATGAAGACACAGAACGGATTTACTGCCCAATTCACGCCTCATTAGGAATCGAAACGCGGTCCCGCTCGCAAACTTACGGGGGCTCCACTTGCCACATATGTGGCAATACTAGCTTAGGGACCAATATATGCTTTGTTTGAAGACGCTGGGCTCTGTGACCCGGCCGCGTACGGCGATCGCCTTTGTTGCCGCAACTCTTCTCATCGGTGGAACTGCCACCGAAGCTTCCGCCAAATCCCGCCATCACCATCGGTATTCCCACCATCATCACCGCCACCAGGCCCAGAACGATGCCAACACGACCTCCGATTGGCGTAACGCCAACGCGTCGATGACGCCGTCGCAGGGCACCGGACGTTCCTTCTCCGGCATGGCTTCCTTTTACGGCAACGAGTCCGGCAGCAGGACCGCCTCGGGCCAGCGCTTCAACCAGAACGCCATGACCGCGGCGCACCGTTCGCTGCCGTTCGGCACCAAGCTGCGCGTCACCCATGGCGGCTCGAGCGTCATTGTCACCATCAACGACCGCGGCCCGTTCATCCGCGGCCGTGTCCTCGACCTCTCCACGGGCGCTGCCCGCGCCATCGGCCTCACCGGCGCCGGCGTCGGCCGTGTCACCGCGGAAGTCGTCTCCTAAGGCGCGCAACGCCTGAAACAAGCCCGCCGTCTTGGGGGACGGCGGGCTTTTTGTTTGTTCCTCCGCCGTCATTGCGAGGAGCGCAATGACGGGGAGAGAGCGGGGGGGCCTACAAAAAGCTCTGCGGATCGACGTCGACTTCGAGCTTTTGATTGCCCTTCGGCTTCGGGCACACGGCAAGCCAATTGCGCAGATAATCCGACAGGTCGAAGCCGCGCGCCGATTTCACCAGGATCCGGAAGCGGTAGCGGCCCTTGATGACCGCGAGCGGGGCTTCCGCCGGGCCCAGCACCACCACGCGCTCGTCGCGCGGCGCGAGCGCAACGAGGTGGCGGCCAAAGCCTTCGGCGCTCGGCCGGTCGCCGGCGGAAATGATCAGGCTCGCGAGCCGCCCGAACGGCGGATAGAGCGTGCGTTCGCGCAAATCGATCTCGCTGTCGTAGAACGCTTCGCGGTCGCAGGCGATCAGCGCCTTCATCACGGGATGATCGGGCTGGTGGGTCTGGAGATAGCCGATGCCACGGCCCTGCTCGCGCCCGGCGCGGCCGATCACCTGGTTGAGCAATTGCCAGGTGCGCTCCGAGGCGCGCGGATCGCCATTGGACAGGCCGAGATCCGCATCGACCACGCCGACCAGATTGAGCCGCGGGAAATTGTGGCCCTTGGCAACGAGCTGGGTGCCGATGATGACGTCGACGCGGCCCTCTGCGATGTCATTCAGCTCGGAGCGCATCGTCTCGATCGAGGTGATGAGATCGCTCGACAGCACCATGGTGCGCGCCTCCGGGAACAGCGCCGCCGCTTCCTCCTGTAGGCGCTCGACGCCGGGCCCGACCGCGACCAGCGATTCCTCCGCCGCGCAATGCGGGCAGGTTTGCGGCCGCGGCATCGAGAAGCCGCAATGGTGACAGACCAAGCGCTGGCGAAAGCGGTGATCGACCAGCCAGGCATCGCAGATGGTGCAGGCGAAGCGATGGCCACAGGCGCGGCACAGCGTCAACGGCGCATAGCCGCGGCGATTGAGGAACAAGAGCGCCTGCTCGCGCCGCTCGATCGCGGTCCTGATCTCGGACGCCAGCCGCGGCGAGATGAAGCGGCCGCGCGCCGGCGGCTCGCGGCGCATGTCGATGGCCTCGATATGCGGCATGTGCTGGCCGCCGAAGCGCGACGGCAGCGCGATGC
Organism: Bradyrhizobium sp. Kon58; assembly: GCF_055807455.1. Taxonomy (NCBI): domain Bacteria; kingdom Pseudomonadati; phylum Pseudomonadota; class Alphaproteobacteria; order Hyphomicrobiales; family Nitrobacteraceae; genus Bradyrhizobium; species Bradyrhizobium sp. Kon58. Next base: position 121,557 of record NZ_JBVVOT010000018.1, on the reverse strand, counting down.
GCTGATAGCGGTTCTTGCGCGCATTGACCTCGGACTCGACCGACGGCGTCGCCGACGCCAGCACGATCGGAACCTTTGCGATATGGGCGCGCACCACCGCCATGTCGCGGGCGTGATAATGCACGCCCTCGTCCTGCTTGTAGGCCTGGTCGTGCTCTTCATCGACCACGATGAGGCCGAGATTGGCGTAGGGCAGAAACAGCGCCGAGCGCGCGCCGACCACGACCGGCGCGCTGCCCTCGGAGATCGCCGCCCAATTGCGCGCGCGGGTGCGCGGCGTCAGCTCGGAATGCCATTCCAAGGGACGCACACCAAAACGCTGCGCGAAGCGATCGAGGAATTGGCCGGTGAGCGCGATCTCCGGCATCAGGATCAGCGATTGCTTTCCGCGGCGGATCGCCTCGGCCACGGCTTCGAAATAAACCTCGGTCTTGCCCGAGCCGGTGACGCCATCGAGCAGCGCGACGTGAAAGCTGCCATTGGCGGCGAGTGCGCGCATGGCATCGACCCCGGTGCGCTGGAGCGGCGAAAAATCCGGCCGGCTGAAATCCGGATCTGGGGCCGGCGGCGGCGGAGGCGGCGGCATCGGCTCGACCGTGAGCGTACCTTCGTCGACGAGGCCGTCGATCACGCCGGCCGAAACGCCGGCCTCCTTGGCGGCTTCCGACTTGCCGTGCAGCAGCCGGTCCGACAGCACCTCGATCAGGCGCTGCCGCGCCGGCGTCAGACGTTTTGGCGGATCGCCGACCAGGCGCACGCCGGCGCGCACCCGCTCGGGGCCGAGGTTTTCGCCCATCCGCAGGCACATGCGCAGCACCATGCCGCGCGGGCTCAGCGTGTAATTGGCGATCCAGTCCACGACCGCACGCAGCTCGGGCTTCAGCGGCGGGATGTCGAGCTTTTCGCTGACCTCCTTGAGGCGGTTGTGCAGGCGCGGATCCGGATTGGCGTTTTCGGCCCAGACCACGGCGAGCACCTCGCGCGGGCCGAGCGGCACGCCGATAATATCGCCCGCCTTCAGCTCCATCCCGCGCGGCACCTTGTAGGAATAGGTCTGGTCGAGCGCGACCGGCACCAGCACGTCGACCATGCGGGTCGCGTTGGCGGAGACGGCGTTGCTGCGCGACGTGTGATCCATGGAGGGGGAATCGGAACCAGGGGGCCTCAAGGCTAGCGCCCTGAGGCGGCCTTAGCGAACGATAAACGAGTGTGATGCGATATACTGAGTGGAATCACCACGTCCAGAGCGCATGAGCAAAGCGGCCGCCCCACAAATCGAGCTCGCCAGCGCCGATCCTGACATCGCGCAGGAGATGACGCGCTGGCTGTCGCATCTCGGCGCGGAGCGACGGCTGTCGCCGAAGACGCTGGAAGCCTATGCCCGCGATTTGCGGCAGTGCCTGAATTTCCTCTGCGGCCATTGGGGCGAGCGGGTGACACTGAAGCGGTTCGCCGCGCTGGAGGCCACCGATGTCAGGGCCTTCATGGCGATGCGCCGCGCCGACGATATTGCCGGCCGCTCGCTGATGCGCGCACTCGCGGGCCTGCGCTCGTTCGGCCGCTTCCTTGAGCGTGAAGGCAAGGGCAAGGTCGGGGCGCTCTCGGCGATCCGCGCGCCGAAAGTCGCCAAGAGCCTGCCAAAGCCGCTGCCGATGGCGTCGGCCAAACGTCTTGCGGATGCCGACGAACGCGCCGGCGAGGATCGCGAGACCTGGATTCTGGCGCGCGATGCCGCGGTGATGGCTCTCCTCTACGGCTCGGGCCTGCGCATCTCCGAAGCGCTGGGGCTGACGCGCCGCGAGGTGCCGCGTCCCGGCGAAGGCGACGTGCTGATCGTAACCGGCAAAGGCAACAAGACCCGCATGGTGCCGGTGCTCCAGAACGTGCTCGAACTGGTGCAAGAGTATGTCGCGATGTGCCCGTATCCGCTGCCGGCCGAGGGCCCGATCTTCGTCGGCGCACGCGGCGGACCCTTGAGCCCGCGCATCATCCAGCTCGCGATGGAGCGGCTGCGCGGCGCGCTCGGCCTGCCCGACAGCGCCACGCCGCACGCGCTCCGGCATTCTTTCGCCACGCATTTGTTGTCACGCGGCGGCGATCTGCGCGCGATCCAGGAATTGCTGGGCCATGCCTCGCTCTCGACCACGCAGATCTATACCGGCATCGATGCCGAGCGGCTGCTGGAAGTCTATGCCAGCGCACATCCGCGTCGCTAGCGGCTCAGTTGGCGAGATACTCGATATCGTAAACGTAGTTCGAGCCGCGCCCGACCTCGACGCGGACCATCGGCCTGAACGTCTCCAGCCGCTCGTACAGCGGCGCGGTGACCTTCACCGGTTGGCCCGCGATGCGAACGAGATAGTCCGCCTTGCGACGGTTACCTGACCTCCACGCATGATCGACACGGCCTTCGATCACAAGGCGGGACGTCAGGTGATCGAGAAACAGCATTCGTCCGGCATACCATGCAAGACCGCTGCCGAGCAGCACGATCAGGATCATCGAGGCGAACGCCTTCGCCTTGTCGCGCCATGAGCCGTACAGCGGAGGTTGTCGCAGCTGCGAGCCGACGATAATCACGCCCAGAACAACGAGGCCGATATGGACGTCGTTGACTGCGATGATCGAGCTCTTGTCATAAAACCGCAACAGGCCGATGTAGATCAGGCCAAGCGCGAGAACAATCTTGCCGACGAACGGAAAGGCCGCGGTGTTGCGGGCCTTCAGTAGCGCAAACGCGGAGGCGAGGATGGAAGGCCAGACGCAGGCTGCGATGAATTCCGCTGTGGTCATGGGACAGGACTAGATCAGCCCGGAAGCGAAACCCTTAATTGCAACGGCCATCGCGGCTTGCCACTTGCGCCCGTCGCGCAGTTCGGTCAATCGTTGGTAAACAGGCAGGAGGGATTTATGAGTGCACATGAAAGCATGGAGCATGCCGAGCACGCCGAACACGCGTCCGGCTCGAACAAGAAGATCGCGCTCCTGATCGCCGTCCTGGCGCTTTTCCTGGCGATCTCGGAGACGCTCGGCAAGGGCGCGCAGACCGAATCGATCAGCAAGAACGTCGAGGCCTCCAACCTCTGGGCGTTCTTCCAGGCCAAGAGCATCCGCCGCACCGTGGTGCAGACCATGGCCGACCAGGGCAAGCTCATCCTCGGCGCGGCGAGCGACGAGGCCAACAAGGTGGCCGTGCAGAAGCAGATCGAGGACTGGCAGAAGGCCGCGCAGCGCTATCGCTCCGAGCCGGAGACCGGCGAAGGCACCGAGCAGCTGGCCGAAAAGGCCAAGCACGCCGAGCATGAACGAGACGAGGCGACCGCGAAATATCATCATTTCGAGCTGGCGTCCGCCGCCTTCCAGATCGGCATCGTTCTCGCCTCGGCCACCATCATCACCGGTATGCTGCCGCTCGCCTGGATCGCGGGCCTGCTGTCGCTCGCCGGACTTGGGATGACCGTGCTCGGCGCATGGTCGCCGCATCTGCTGCATCTGCATTGAGGCTTGTAGCCCGCATGGAGCGAAGCGGAATGCGGGGACACTTTCCCGGATTGCGCTGCGCTCCATCCGGGCTACGGACCACGTCTATTGTTACCGCGCTTCGTGCACGCTCTTGCGAAAGCGCTGGATCAGGCGGAGCGTGCGGGAGGACCAGCCTTCGCCGTTGCCGGCGATCAGCTCCCGAATGCGTCGCTTGACCGGATCGACCAGCTCGGCGGCCTTGGCACGCAGCTTCAGCACCAGATCATAGAGCCGCTCGAACCAAGCCATCTCCATCAGCTTGTCGCGCGTCACGTCGAAGACGAAGGCGGTGACGCCGACGCCGAGCAGTTTTGCGAACACGATGGTGAAGACCGCGCTGGTCCAGTATTCGTGCGTGAGCAGCCACAGGCCGACCAGCTTGAGCGGAAACAGCGGGACGATCGGCACAGCGAACACGATCAGCGTCATCGCCGGCGACAGCGCATCGACGCGGTCCGACAGCCATTGCTTGAACCGCGCGAGCGGGACAATTGCGACAACCCGCGCGACGATCGGCTCGAGATGGTCCCACAGCCAGGCTTCGATCAGGAAGATGATCGCAAGCAGGACCCAGAGCGGTTGAAGCAGGCGGCGTAGCATGTGTTTCCCGCCCGATTCGGCGCTGGGCGCGACCTACATATGGATGGCCCGCTTGCCGACTGCAAGCGCGGCCTCCTTGACGGCCTCCGAGCGCGTCGGGTGGGCGTGGCAGGTGCGCGCGAGATCCTCCGCACTGCCGCCGAATTCCATGAGAACGCACGCCTCATGGATCATTTCGCCGGCTTCACGGCCGATAATGTGCACGCCGAGCACGCGATCGGTCTTCGCATCTGCGAGAATCTTCACAAAGCCGTCAGTGGTCTGATTGACCTTGGAGCGGCCGTTGGCGGTAAACGGAAACTTTCCGACCGTATAAGCCACACCCGCCTGCTTCAGCTCCTCCTCGGTCTTGCCGACGGAGGATACTTCCGGCGTGGTATACACGACGCCTGGGATAACATCGTAGTTCACGTGGCCGGCCTGCCCCGCGATGATCTCGGCAACTGCGACGCCTTCATCCTCGGCCTTGTGCGCGAGCATCGGGCCCGCGACGACGTCGCCGATGGCATAGACGCCCTTCACGCTGGTGGCGAAATGCGGATCGATCTGCACCCGGCCGCGATTGTCGAGCGCAACGCCGGCTTCCTTCAGGCCGAGCCCCTCCGTGTACGGCACACGACCGATGCTGACGAGAACGACGTCGGCTTCCAGCGTCTCGGCAGCGCCGCCGGCGGCGGGCTCGATCGTCGCCTTCAGCGTCTTGCCGGAGGTGTCCACGCCGGTGACCTTGGCACCGAGCTTGAAGGCAAAGCCCTGCTTCTCCAGGATGCGCTGGAATTGCTTGGCGATCTCGCCGTCCATGCCGGGCAGGATGCGGTCGAGGAATTCGACGACGACCACTTCGGCGCCGAGGCGGTGCCAGACCGAGCCGAGCTCGAGGCCGATCACGCCTGCGCCGACGATCAAGAGCTTGCCGGGGACCTTGTCCAACGACAGCGCGCCGGTCGACGACACGATGCGCGTTTCGTCAATCTCGATGCCCTTAAGACGTGCGATGTCCGAGCCCGTGGCGATCACGATGCTCTTGGTCTCGATAATTTGCGACTTGCCGTCGGCGGAGACTTCGACCTTGCCGGTGCCGAGAATCTTGCCGGCGCCCTTGAGCACGTCGATCTTGTTCTTCTTCATCAGGAACTCGACGCCCTTGACGTTGCCGTCGATGCCCTGCTGCTTGAAGTTCATCATCGCAGGCAAATCGAGCTTCGGCGCGGAGACGCTGACGCCCATCTTGGCGAAGGAATGCCCGGCCTCCTCGAACATTTCGGAGGCGTGCAGCAGCGCCTTCGACGGCATGCAGCCGACATTGAGGCAGGTACCGCCGAGCGTTGCGTTCTTTTCCACCACGGCGACTTTCATGCCGAGCTGCGCTGCACGTACCGCGCAGACATAACCGCCCGGTCCGGTGCCGATGACGACGAGATCGTATGCCATGAGAGAAAGTCCCGTAAGTTTAGCGTTGAGGGATGTGTCAGCGTCCGCGCAGCGCGTCAGCGTCCGCCGGACACATCGAGAATGGCTGAGGTGACGTAGGAGGCATCGTCCGACATCAGCCAGACGATGGCATTGGCGACTTCATCGGCAGTACCGACGCGCTTCATCGGCACCATATGGGCCAGACGATGGGCGCGGTCGGGCTCACCGCCGGCAGCGTGGATTTCGGTGTCGATCAGGCCGGGCCGGATGCCCGCGACGCGAATGCCCTCGCCGGCAACCTCATAGCCGAGGCCGACGGTGAAGGAATCGATCGCGCCCTTGGACGCGGCATAATCGACATAGGTGTTCGGCGCGCCGAGCTTGGCGGCAACCGATGACAGATTGACGATGACGCCGCCCTGGCCCCCATGCTTGGTCGACATCCGCTTCACCGCTTCGCGCGCGCAGAGAATGGAGCCGGTGACGTTGACCGCCATCACGCGCTGGATGCGCTCGGCCGACATCTCGTCGACGCGCACGCCGCTGGTCCCGACAATACCGCCATTGTTGACGAGCGCGCCGAGCGTGCCGAACGCGTCCGCGGCCTTGAACAGCGCAAGGATGTCGCTTTCCTCGGTGACATCGCATTTCACCGCGATGGCCTTGCCGTTGCTGGCCGCGATCTCTGCGACGACCTCGTCGGCAGCCGTCTTGTTGCTTGCATAGCCGACCACGACACGGAAGCCGCGCGCGGCCGCAGCAATCGCAGTCGCGCGGCCAATGCCGCGGCTGCCACCGGTGATGACAACGACTTTATCGGTCACGCGTGCCTCCATGGTTCGACACGCGCCGTCGCGAAAGGCGACGGCGCTCGCAGAGCATCAGGGATCAGAGATCGAGCACCAGGCGCGCGGGATCTTCCAGGCTTTCCTTGACGCGAACCAGGAAGGTGACGGCTTCCTTGCCGTCGATGACGCGGTGATCGTAGGACAGCGCCAGATACATCATCGGGCGGACCTCGATCTTGCCGCCGACGACCATCGGCCGCTCCTGGATCTTGTGCATGCCGAGGATGCCGGACTGCGGCGCGTTCAGGATCGGGGTCGACATCAGCGAGCCGTAGATGCCGCCGTTGGTGATGGTGAAGGTGCCGCCCTGCATCTCGTCGATCTTGAGCTGGCCGTCACGGGCGCGGCGACCGAAATCGGCAATGCCCTTCTCGATGTCGGCGATCGACTTGTTGTCGCAGTCGCGCACCACGGGCACGACGAGGCCCTTGTCGGTGCCGACGGCGACGCCGATGTGATAGTAGTTCTTGTAGATCAGATCGGTGCCGTCGATCTCGGCGTTGACGGCCGGGATGTCCTTTAGCCCCTGCACGACGGCCTTGGTGAAGAAGCCCATGAAGCCGAGCTTCGAGCCATGCTTCTTCTCGAACGCATCCTTGTAGTGGGCGCGCAACGCCATGACGTTGGTCATGTCGACCTCGTTGAAGGTCGTGAGCATCGCGGCGGTGTTCTGCACGTCCTTGAGCCGGCGCGCGATGGTCTGGCGCAGCCGGGTCATCTTGACGCGCTCTTCGCGGGCGGCGTCATCGGCCGGCGAGGGTGCGCGGACCTGAACCGCTGCGGCAGGCTGGTTGACCGGGGTCGGCGCCGAGGCCGCACGCTCGATCGCGGCGAGCATGTCGCCCTTGGTGACGCGGCCGTCCTTGCCGGAGCCGGGAACGGTCGAGGCATCGATGCCGGTCTCGGCCGAGAGCTTGCGCACGGAGGGGGCGAGCGGCGCATCGGCCGGCGGTGCCTTCACCGCAGCGGGAGCAGCCGCAGCGGCGGCAGCAGGAGCGGCAGCCGCGGGCTTTGCGGGCGCAGCGGCAGCCGGCTTGGCGGCGCCGGCGGCGCCTTCGGTAATCTGGCCAAGCAGCGCACCGACCGCAACGGTCGTGCCATCTGCGGCGATGATCTCGCTTAGCGTGCCCGCGGACGGCGCCGGGACCTCAATGGTGACCTTGTCGGTCTCGAGCTCCACCAAGGGCTCGTCAACGGCGACAGCATCGCCCGCCTTCTTGAACCAGCGGCCGATGGTGGCCTCGGTGACGGATTCGCCGAGGGTCGGCACACGAATTTCAGTCATGGTCTTTTCCTTAAGGAGATCGCCAACGCAGTCATGAATTTCACAGGTGTCATGCCCCGCGAAGGCGGGGCATCCAGTACTCCGCGGCGTTCGTGGTCATCACGGCCGTCACGGCTTACTGGATCGCCCGCCCCAGTGCGCAATTGCGCACAAGGCGGGCGATGACAGCGTCCTAAAAAACTTCTCAGCTCAATGCTTCGTCCAGGAACGCCTTCAACTGGGCCTGATGCTTCGACATCAGACCCGTCGCGGTCGCGGCGGAGGCGGCGCGGCCGACATAACGCGGACGCCGGCTCACACCGTTCACCTGGTTCAGCACCCATTCCAGATAGGGCTCGATGAAGTGCCAGGCACCCATGTTGCGGGGCTCTTCCTGGCACCACACCACTTCGGCCTTCTTGAAGCGCGACAGCTCGGCCACCAGCGCCTTCAGCGGCACCGGATAGAGCTGCTCGATGCGCATCAGGTAGATGTCGTCCATGCCGCGCTTCTCGCGCTCCTCGTAAAGGTCGTAATAGACCTTGCCCGAGCAGAGCACGATGCGGCGGATCTTCTCGTCGGGAACGAGCTTGATCGCTTCGCTCGGCAGCATCTGGGCGTCGTCATAGAGGATGCGGTGGAAGGTGGTTCCCTTCGCGAGCTCCTCGAGACGCGACACCGCCCGCTTGTGACGCAGCAGCGACTTCGGCGTCATCACGATCAGCGGCTTGCGTATCTCACGGTGGAGCTGCCGGCGCAGCACATGGAAATAGTTCGCCGGCGTGGTCGGATAGACCACCTGCATGTTGTCTTCCGCGCACATCTGGAGATAACGCTCCAGACGCGCCGAGGAGTGCTCCGGTCCCTGGCCTTCATAGCCATGCGGCAGAAGGCAGACGAGGCCGGACATGCGCAGCCATTTGCGCTCACCCGAGGAGATGAACTGGTCGAACACGACCTGCGCGCCGTTGGCGAAGTCGCCGAACTGCGCTTCCCACAGGGTCAACGTGTTCGGCTCGGCGAGCGAGTACCCGTATTCGAAGCCGAGCACGGCTTCTTCCGACAGCAGCGAGTTGATGACCTCGTAATGGCCCTGCTCGTGACCGAGATGGTTGAACGGCGTGTAGCGGCTCTCGTCTTCCTGGTCGATCAGGACCGAGTGGCGCTGCGAGAAGGTGCCGCGCTCCGAATCCTGTCCGGACAGGCGGACATGGTGGTTCTCGTTGAGCAGCGTGCAGAACGCCAGCGCCTCGCCGGTCGCCCAGTCGATGCCCGCGCCGCCGTCGATCGCCTTGGCGCGGTTTTCGAGGAAGCGCTGGATGGTGCGGTGGACGCGGAAACCATCCGGCACCTTGGTGATCTTGCGACCGATGTCCTTCAGTGCGGTGATGTCGACGCCGGTGACGCCACGCCGCGCGTCTTCTTCCTGATCGGCGATCTTGAAGCCGGCCCATTTGCCGTCGAGCCAGTCGGCCTTGTTGGGCTTGTAGCCGGAGCCGGCCTCGAGCTCGGCATCGAGCCGCGCGCGCCAGTCCGCCTTGGCTTTCTCGACCTCGCCCTCGGTCAGCACGCCTTCGCTGATGAGACGGCGGGCGTAGAGCTCGAGCGTCGACGGATGGGCCGCGATCTTCTTGTACATCACCGGCTGGGTGAAAGCCGGCTCGTCGCCCTCGTTGTGGCCATGCCTGCGGTAGCAGAACATGTCGATGACGACGGGCTTGTGGAATTTCTGCCGGAACTCGGTCGCGACCTTGGCCGCGAACACGACGGCTTCCGGATCGTCGCCGTTGACGTGGAAGATCGGCGCGTCGATCATCTTCGCCACGTCGGACGGGTACGGCGACGAACGCGAATAACGCGGATAGGTGGTGAAGCCGATCTGGTTGTTGACGATGAAGTGCACGGAGCCGCCGGTGCGGTAGCCCTTCAGGTCCGACAGGCCGAAGCATTCCGCGACCACGCCCTGGCCGGCGAACGCAGCGTCGCCATGCATCAGGAGCGGCATCACCGAGATGCGCATATCCGGCGGATCGCCGTGCTGGTCCTGCTTGGCCCGGACTTTTCCGAGCACGACGGGATCGACAATCTCGAGATGCGAGGGGTTGGCGGTCAGCGACAGATGGATGCGGTTGCCGTCGAACTCGCGGTCCGAGGACGCGCCGAGATGATATTTGACGTCGCCCGAGCCTTCGACCGCATCAGGATTGGCCGAACCGCCCTTGAACTCGTGGAACAGTGCGCGGTGCGGCTTGCCCATCACCTGGGTCAGCACGTTGAGCCGGCCGCGATGCGGCATGCCCAGCACGACCTCCTTCACGCCGAGATTGCCGCCGCGCTTGATGATCTGCTCGAGCGCGGGGATCAGCGATTCAGCACCGTCCAGGCCGAAGCGCTTGGTGCCGGTGAATTTGGTGTCGCAGAATTTCTCGAAGCCTTCGGCTTCGACCAGCTTCATCAGGATGGCGCGGCGGCCTTCGCGGGTGAACGAGATTTCCTTGTCCGGCCCCTCGATCCGCTCCTGAATCCACGCCTTCTGTGCGGCGTTGGTGATGTGCATGAACTCGACGCCGAGCGTCTGGCAGTAAGTGCGCTCGCAGATCGCGGTGATTTCGCGCAGGCTGGCGTATTCGAGACCGAGCACATGGTCGAGGAAGATCTTGCGGCCGAAATCGGCTTCGCTGAAACCGTAGGTCCGCGGGTCGAGCTCTTCGCGATTGCGCTGGGCTTCGATGCCGAGCGGATCGAGCTTGGCGTGGAAGTGACCACGCATGCGATAGGACCGGATCAGCATCAGAGCCCGGACCGAGTCGCGGGTGGCCTGGAGCAGGTCGGCGGAGGAAAGGCCGCCGGCCTTGTCGCCAGCCTTGGCCTGCGCCTTGGCGGCGATCTTGGCGCCGACCGTCTTCTCGACTTCCGCCCAATTGCCGTCGAGCGCGGAGGTCAGATCGTCCTGCGGGGTCAGCGGCCAGTTGGCGCGCTCCCAGGACGGGCCTTGGGCGTTCTTGCTGATGTCGCCCGGCTGGTCGTTGAGGCTCTTGAAGAAGTCCTGCCACTCGGCATCGACCGAGGACGGGTCCCTCTCGTAGCGGGCGTAGATTTCGTCGATGTAGGTGGCGTTGGTGCCCTGCAAAAAGGAGGAGAGGGCAAAGGCTGCGTTCGCGTCTTGGCGAGACATACTTGAGTTCCTGGCGATTTCGGTTCGCGCATAACAAACGGCGCTGGCGCTGGGCTCCCCGGCAGAGGACCAGCGCGACAGGCACCATTTACCCTATTTGCTGCGAAACTTCGCCCGGAAAATTACGAAGGTGTGAATCAGGCCTTCAATTTTTCGGCAAGCGTATGGCCAAGCCGAGCGGGAGACGGAGACACTGTAATTCCTGCCGATTTCATCGCGTCGGTCTTGGAACCGGCGTCGCCCTTGCCACCCGAAATGATCGCGCCGGCGTGGCCCATGCGGCGGCCGGGAGGGGCCGTGACACCGGCGATGAAACCGACCATCGGCTTCTTGCGGCCGCGCTTGGCCTCGTCCTTGAGGAACTGGGCGGCGTCCTCCTCGGCGGAACCGCCGATCTCGCCGATCATGATGATCGACTCGGTCTTGGGGTCGCCGAGCAGCATTTCCAGCACGTCGATGAACTCGGTTCCCTTGACCGGATCGCCGCCGATGCCGACCGCCGTGGTCTGGCCGAGGCCTTCCTGGGTGGTCTGGAACACGGCTTCGTAGGTCAGGGTGCCCGAGCGCGAGACGATGCCGACGCTGCCGGTCTTGAAGATGTTGGCCGGCATGATGCCGATCTTGCATTCGCCGGCGGTCATGACGCCCGGGCAGTTCGGCCCGATCAGGCGCGACTTGGAGCCGGCCAGCGAACGCTTCACCCGGACCATGTCGATGACCGGGATACCTTCAGTGATGCAGACGATCAGCGGGATCTCGGCGTCGATGGCTTCGCAAATCGCATCGGCCGCGCCCGGCGGCGGCACATAGATCACCGACGCGTCGGCACCAGTCTTCTCACGCGCCTCGCGCACGGTGTCGAACACCGGCAGACCCAGATGCGTCGCGCCGCCTTTGCCGGGCGAGGTGCCGCCGACCATCTTCGTGCCATAGGCAATCGCGGCCTCCGAATGGAAGGTGCCGTTCTTGCCGGTAAAGCCCTGGCAGATGACCTTGGTGTTCTTGTCGATCAGGATGGACATGTGTTTTCCGCTTTCAGAACGAGTTATTGAATCGGACAGCGCGTGGTGAGTTTAGCCATCACGTCCCATTGGCCGTCGTCGGGGTATGCAAAGTTCGTGAAGGCAAAAGCAGAAGGTTGGCCTGGGCTGCTGGAAAAGCTGATCTGCTTTCCGCAATTTCCCCGGGCCTTCTCTTCGGTGAAGAACCACGCTTCTTGATGTTTGTACCTTCCCGACGCGTCCCTCGTGAGCGTCGAGCCAAACTGACGAGCAACTGCGCTAATAAGTTCCTCTCTGTTGACGAGGGCGGCAGGCTGAATGACGCAAAAATCATATCTGAGTGCGGCCTGCTCAGGCCGCACAATCGAGATAGTCAAAGATGCGCCGGCACCGAGATCCCATGCACTTTCGAAGGACATCTTCGGACCATTCTCATTGTGCATAATTGGCATCGGCGTTGGTCCCGACCGAAGCAACTTCCAGTTTTCTGCGGCGGCCATTTTTTCGCCGGCAGCTATCATTGCTTCGGAGGACGCCGGCGCCACACAGACACTTTCAAGGGTCGCGACCATTTTGCCCGACGGCGTTTCGGCAGAAGCTCCCGACGCCAGAATCTGCGCCGACATAAAGGCAACCGCGAAGCGCATATCGACGGAGAAGTTTTGGTTCACGGCTCAATGCACCCGACGGTAGACGCCGGTGAGCACGTCGGCCCAGCCTTCCGCGTCCGGCGAGAACTGGATCTTCAACGAATAGGAATCGTCGTCGATGATTTCATAGACGTGGCGCGCATTGCCGCGGAGCGAGCCGCGCACCAGCGTCAGGGTCTTGCCGACCCACCCGCCGGAGGCGGGCGAGGGCGGCGTGTAGCCGAGCGAATCGTACCAGAACAATTTGTAGGTCCGGTCTTCGCGGTCGAAGGTGAAGATGCCGTGGGTGGCGAAGCTCTGCTTGCCGTCGCGGGTCTGGACCGAGTCCTGGATCAGGTAGAAGCCGTTGAGATCCATGTGGGCCACGACGTGAGAGGTCGCCGTCCCGCCCTCCGTCCACCGCGACGCAAAGACCACCTCTTCGCCATTCCATTCACCGGCGAACGCGGCAAGACGCGCGTGCTCCGGCAGCGGGGATGATGCAGCGAGATGGTCCTGGGTCATGGCCTCAGCCTCCCTTGACGGCCTTCACGATCTTCTGCGCGGCGTCGTCGAGATTGTCGGCCGGCACCACGTTCAGGCCGGACTCACGGATGATCTTCTTGCCCAGCTCGACATTGGTGCCTTCGAGGCGAACCACCAGCGGAACGCTGAGGCCGACTTCACGGACGGCGGCCGTGACGCCCTCGGCGATCACGTCGCACTTCATGATGCCACCGAAGATGTTGACCAGGATGCCCTTCACGTTGGGATCTGCGGTGATGATCTTGAACGCGGCCGCGACCTTTTCCTTGCTGGCGCTGCCGCCGACGTCGAGGAAGTTCGCCGGCGCCATGCCGTAGAGCTTGATGATGTCCATCGTCGCCATCGCGAGGCCGGCGCCGTTGACCATGCAGCCGATATTGCCGTCGAGGGTGACGTAGTTGAGGTCGTATTTCGACGCCTCGATTTCCTTGGCGTCTTCCTCGGTCTCGTCGCGCAGCGCGAGCACTTCGGGGTGACGGAACAGGGCGTTGTCGTCGAACGACACCTTGGCGTCGAGCACGCGGAGCTGGCCCTGCTTGGTCACGACCAGCGGGTTGATCTCCAGCATCGACATGTCCTTGGCGACGAACGCCGCGTAGAGCTGCGCGGTGAGCTTCTCGGCCTGCTTGGCGAGATCGCCAGAGAGTTTCAGCGCGTTCGCGACGGTGCGGCCGTGATGGCCCATGATGCCGGTCGCGGGATCGATCGAGAAGGTCACGATCTTCTCAGGGCTGTTGTGCGCGACGTCCTCGATGTTGACGCCGCCCTCGGTCGACACCACGAAGGAGACGCGCGAGGTCTCGCGGTCGACCAGGATCGAGAGGTAGAATTCCTTGTCGATGTCGGAGCCGTCCTCGATGTAGAGGCGGTTGACCTGCTTGCCGGCGGGGCCGGTCTGGATGGTGACGAGCGTGGCGCCGAGCATCTGCTTGGCGAATTCGGAGACTTCCGCGGCCGACTTGGCGATGCGCACGCCGCCCTTGTCGCCGGCCGAGGCTTCCTTGAACTTGCCCTTGCCGCGGCCGCCGGCGTGGATCTGGCTCTTCACGACCCAGACCGGACCCGGCAGGGCCTTTGCCGCCGCGTCCGCATCGGCCGCCTTCAGGACCGGAACGCCCTTGGAGATGGCGACGCCGAACTCGTTCAGCAGCGCTTTGGCCTGATACTCATGGATATTCATATGGTCGCTCCCTGAACCCGCGGGCGGTGACCTCGTAGGCCCACCTCAGTCTTGTGGCTGGCATACCATATACCACAGGAACTGCAACCCGGATTCTCTGACATCGATCTCTGGACTTGCGGACCAGGACCCGCCCCAACCTTAAACAAGGTTTGGCGGACCCCGGAAATGAAACCGCCGAAGACCGGTTTTCGATCTTCGGCGGAATGTTTCGACCTTAGCGGCCCAGAAGATCGGGTGCGATCTTCTTGCAGGCGTCAACCAGACCCTGCACCGCGCCGACCGACTTGTCGAAGGCTTCGCGGTCCTTGCCGACGAGCTCGATCTCGACGACGCGCTCGACACCCTTGGAGCCGATCACGACGGGCACGCCGACATACATGTCCTTCACGCCGTATTCGCCGTTCAAATAGGCGGCCGAGGCCAGCACGCGCTTCTTGTCACGCAGATAGCTCTCGGCCATCGCGATCGCGGAAGCCGCCGGCGCGTAGAAGGCCGAGCCGGTCTTGAGCAGATTGACGATCTCGGCGCCGCCGTTGCGGGTGCGGTCGACGATCTCGTCGAGGCGCGCCTGCGAGGTCCAGCCCATCTTGACGAGATCGGGCAGCGGGATGCCGGCAACGGTGGAGTATTTTACCAGCGGCACCATGGTGTCGCCATGGCCACCCAGCACGAAGGCGGTGACGTCTTCGACCGAAACGTTGAACTCGTCGGCCAGGAAGTAGCGGAAGCGCGACGAATCCAGCACGCCGGCCATGCCGACGACCTTCTTGTGCGGCAGGCCGCTAGCCTTCTGCAGCGCCCAGACCATCGCGTCGAGCGGGTTGGTGATGCAGATGACGAAGGCGTCGGGGGCGTATTTCTTGATGCCGGCGCCGACCTGTTCCATGACCTTGAGGTTGATGGAGAGGAGGTCGTCGCGGCTCATGCCGGGCTTGCGCGGCACGCCGGCGGTGACGATGCAGACCTTTGCGTTGTCGAGCGCCTCGTAGGAGTTGGCGCCGGTGTAGTGCGCGTCAAAGCCGTCGACCGGCGAGGACTGTGCGATGTCGAGCGCCTTGCCCTGCGGCACGCCCTCGGCGATGTCGAACATCACCACGTCGCCCAGCTCTTTCAGGCCGATGAGATGAGCCAGCGTTCCGCCGATCTGACCGGAGCCAATCAAAGCAATCTTGTCGCGCGCCATGTGAGCCTGTCCTTTAGACACGTAAGGAGGGGAAAACTGAGACGGGTGGTTATCCCTTTCGCCTCCCCCGTTCAAGTCACGGGTTGCCCAATTGTCGGGCTTGCCGCGTATTCAAGCGCATCCCCGTCATTCCGGGGCTTGGGAAGCGCCGAGCCCGGAATGACAGCGCTGGCAAATAGGACTTAAGTCTCCACCGGACCCTTTAAGTCTCAACCAAACCTTTGGTCGAGCCGCTGGCGGTCGAATCCTTGCGGCCGTGGGGCAGCGCCAGATAGGATTCCGAGCTCATTTCGATCAGGCGCGAGGCGGTGCGCTTGAACTCGTTGGCCTCGTTGCCCTCGTTGGCAAGATAGAGCGAGATCGGGTTGGCATCGGCCGACGCCATCAGCTTCACGGCATTGTCATAGAGCGTGTCGATCAGCGTGATGAAGCGCTTGGCGGCGTTGCGCTGGGAGATGTCCATCACTGGAATATGGTCGACCAGGATGGTGTGATAATCGTGCGCCAGCCTGAGATAGTCGGATGTCCCGAGCGGCTTCTCGCAGAGATCGGCGAACGCGAAGCGCGCCACGCCATGGGCCGAGCACGGCACGTGCAGGATGCGGCCCTTGATCGAAATATCCCGCGACTTGCATTTGGCGCCGCCTGACATCTTCGACCAGGCACGGTCGAGCGCGGCGTCCGCCTCAGTGTCGGCCGGCGTCAGCCACATCGACACGCCTTGAAGCTTTTCCAACCGGAAGTCGGTGCGCGCGTCGAGCCGCAGCACGTCCATGTGGTCGGTGATCTGCCTGATGAAGGGAAGAAACAGCGAACGGTTCAAACCGCCCTTGTAGAGGTCGTCAGGCGCGACGTTGGAGGTCGCGACCACCACCGTGCCGAGCTCCAGCAGCTTTGCGAACAGGCGGCCGAGGATCATCGCGTCCGCAATGTCGGTGACGTGGAATTCGTCGAAACAAAGCAGCCAGCTCTCCTCGAAGATCGCATGCGCGGTCAGCGCGATGACGTCGCCGTCGGCGATCTCGCCGCGCGCGATGCCCTGGCGAAAATCGTAGATGCGCTCGTGCACCTCGGCCATGAATTCGTGGAAATGCGCGCGCCGCTTGTGCTCGACGGTCGAGTGCTGGAAGAACAGATCCATCAGCATGGTTTTGCCGCGGCCGACCTCGCCATGGACGTAGAGCCCGTGCGGCGCCTCGTCCTTGTCGCTGCTGAACAGGCGGCTGAGCAGGCCCTGCTTGCGCGCCGGCTTGTAATCGGCGAGCCGCTGGTCGAGCGCCGCATAGGCGTCCGCGATTTCGGCCTGCGCAGCGTCAGGCTCGATCGCGCCGGACGCGATTTGGGCCTGATAGGCCTCGCGGAATGAGGAACTGGGGGTCGAGAGCATGCTCTTTACCGCCAGAGATGAGCGGAAATTGCAACTCCGTATTGGCGCAAAGGCTTATGCGCGCACCCACATCCACGTGGTCGGAGGCGAATAATTGAGATATCACAGGGCTAAAGCGCCTACTTTGAGGTTCCTGGCATGGCCCTTAGTATCGAGGACTCCGAGGTCGAACGTCTCGCGAGGCGTCTGGCGCAACTCACTGGCGAGACGGTTGCCCTTGCTACGACGCGAGCTATCGAAGAGCGCCTCAGGCGCATCGACAATCAGTACTGCAAAACTGCTCTTTTGGAGGATATGGCCGCAATCCGTCGACGCTGGAGCGAGCTGCCTGTATTAGCCGACCGGATGCCCGATGAAATAGTTGGATACGACGAACACGGATTGCCATTCTGACTTCAGTCGATGCTAGGCATCTACGCGCCATATGGGTCGGCATCGCTCCATCTTCTGCGAGCCAGACTCACTCACACAGCTCGTAGGCGTCCTCGACCACATACGGGCCGCCGCCGGTTGAGGCGCGGGACGAGAACAGCACGAAACGTTCGGCCGTGAACGCCTTGCTGGGAAAATAGCCGCGCAGCGAGAGATAATCGGCGACGTCACGGTCGGTGGCGTCGTGCAGCCGGGCCAGCGTGACATGCGGGATGAACTTGCGGCCTTCCGGGTCGAGGCCGATCCGCTGCATCAGGCGCTCGAGTTCGGCCTGCAATTCCATCAGCGGCTTGCTCGGCACGATGGTGGCGACCACCGCGCGCGGCTTGCGTCCGCCGAAACTCTGCAAACCCTGCACCTTCACCTCGAACGGCTTGCGGTCGACGCGAAACAGCATCGAGGCGATCTCATTGGCGGACATGCCGTCGATATTGCCGATGAAGCGCAGTGTGACGTGGTAATTTTCGGGATCGATCCAGCGGGCGCCGGGAAGGCCGCCCCGCAAATTGGAAAGCGACTGGCCAATCTCGGCCGGAATTTCCAGACCAGTGAACAAACGCGGCATCGTTTCGCACTCCCGATGCTTGGGCATGATCCCAGGGCAAGATCCCAAGGCAAGATCATATCCAAATTTTAGAGCCGGCGACGAATCACCGGTACCTTAATTCCTATCGCAGTTGTGTGACTCTGCGAAGCATCGCGCGCCTCACCCCGGTAAAACCCTGGGAATTGCGGGCGGCGCTGCCTGCTTTTCAACGCCGCTGCTCAGCTATCGTGCCAATGAATGCCTCAACCATGGGCAAGATATTCCTGACGATGATGTCGACGCCGGCCGCGGTCGGATGAATGCCGTCGGCCTGGTTGAGCTTGGCATCGGCCGCGACACCGTCGAGAAAAAACGGATAGAGCGGCACGCCAAATTTTTTCGCCAGATCCGGATAAATCGAATTGAAGCGCGCGGCATAGTCCGCGCCGTAATTCGGCGGCGCCAGCATGCCGCACAGCATCACCGCGATCTTGCGCGCTTTGAGGCGCTGGACGATCTCGCTCAGCGCGGTGCGCGTCAAATCGGGATCGATGCCGCGCAACGCATCGTTGGCGCCGAGCTCGATGATCACACCGTCGGTTCCGTCGGGGACCGACCAGTCGAGCCGGTCACGGCCACCCGAGGAGGTGTCGCCGGATACCCCGGCATTGGTCATGCCGACCTCTATGCCTTTGTCTTGCAAGGCTTTTTGAAGCTTGGTGGGGAACGCGTGCTGGGCCGGGAGGCCGAGGCCGGCGCTCAGGGAATCGCCGAGAACCACCAGCTTGATCGGCTTCGCCGCCTCGGCCCATGCCGGAACCCATGCCGGATTTGCGACCGTCATCAAAGCGAACATCAACACGGCTATGTGCATGAACAATCCGTAACGCCTCTCGACCGCGCGTGCGGAGTTGCCATATGACCGGACCATGGATACTCGCATCTCTTCCTCTTCGCTCGCCGACAGCTCGGCGGACACCATCGCCATCTCCAACGTCAATCTGTCATTGGGCACGGGCGCGGCACGCGTTCACATTCTCAAGGATATCAGCTTGCGCGTGGGCCGGAGCGAGACGATCGGCCTGATCGGCCCGTCAGGCTCGGGCAAATCCACGCTGCTGATGGTGATGGCGGGGCTGGAGCGTCCTGATAGCGGAGAGGTGGTGGTCAGCGGCACGCCTTTCAATGCCCTCGACGAGGACGCGCTGGCCCGCTTCCGCGGCCGCCAGGTCGGCATCGTTTTCCAGTCCTTCCATCTGATCCCGACCATGACGGCGCTGGAGAACGTCGCGGTGCCGCTCGAGCTTGCGGGCAATCCCGACGCCGCAAAGCGCGCGGCGCAGGAGCTTCATTCGGTCGGGCTCGGCGACCGTCTGCATCATTATCCGACGCAGCTCTCCGGCGGCGAGCAGCAGCGCGTCGCGCTGGCCCGCGCGCTGGCACCCGATCCCGCGATCCTCGTTGCCGACGAGCCGACCGGCAATCTCGACGAAGCCACGGGACAACAGATCGTCGACCTCCTGTTCAGCAAGCATGCCGAGCGCGGCATGACGCTGGTGCTGGTCACGCACGATTCCTCGCTCGCGCATCGCTGCGATCGCGTGATCCGCCTGCGCTCCGGACGCATCGACACGCAGTCGGCGCCGGCATGAGCGCTGCTGCCGAACCGTTCGCGAAGCCCAACGGCGTCGCGCTGTCGCTGCGCTACGCGCTGCGCGAATTGCGCGGCGGCCTGCGCGGCTTCTACGTCTTCATCGCCTGCATCGCGCTCGGCGTGATGGCGATCGCCGGTGTCGGCTCGGTCTCGGCGAGCCTGAGCGACGGCCTCGCGCGCGAGGGCCGCACGCTGCTCGGCGGCGACGTGTCGTTCGTCCTGTTTCAGCGCGAGGCGAAGCCGGAGGAAGTCGCCTTCCTGCGTTCGCGCGGCACCGTCTCGAGCGCCGCCACACTGCGCGGCATGGCGCGCTCGGCCGAGGGCAAGCTGGCGCTGGTCGAGATGAAGGCCGTCGACGACACCTATCCGATGCTGGGCCAGTTGACGCTGGCGCCACCGCTGCCGATGTCCGACCTGCTCGCGGAGCGCGACGGCGCGTTCGGCGCGGCCGCCGATCCGACACTGCTGGCGCGGCTGTCGCTCAAGACCGGCGATCGTGTCACCGTCGGGGCTGCCACGTTCCAGATCCGCAGCGCCGTCGAAGCCGAGCCCGACAAGCTCGCCGGCGGCATCGGCTTCGGCCCGCGCTTCCTGATCAGCGAAGCGGGCCTTCGCGCCACCGGGCTGGTCCAGCCCGGCAGCCTGGTGCGCTGGGTCTACCGGGTGAAGCTGCCGGAGATCGCCAATAGCGAGCGCGCCACCGACGCCTTCATCGCGGACGCCCGCAACGCCGCGCCGCAGGCCGGCTGGGAGGTCCGCAGCCGCTCCAATGCCTCGCCGCAGCTCGAGCGCAACATCAACCGCTTCACGCAGTTCCTGACGCTGGTCGGCCTCGCCGCGCTGCTGGTCGGCGGCGTCGGCGTCGCCAATGCTGTGAAGGCCCATATCGACCACAAGCTCGAGGTGATCGCGGCCTTCAAGGCCGTCGGCGCCACCGGGCGCGACGTGTTCGGCATCTATCTCGCCCAGGTTCTCCTGCTCGCCGCGATCGGCTCGGCGATAGGCCTCGCGCTCGGCGCCGCCATGCCTTTCGCGATCGTCGGCCTGTTCGGCAAGCTGCTGCCGCTGCCGGTGGTGCCGGCGGTGCATGCCGACGAGCTCGCGCTGTCGTTCGTCTACGGGCTGCTCACGGCGCTTGCCTTCGGCCTGTGGCCGCTCGGGCGGGTGCACGACGTGCCGGTGGCCGCGCTGTTCCGCGACACCATCAGCTCCGAATGGCATCGGCCACGGTGGAGCTACCTCGTCTTCATGGCCGTCGTGATCGCGCTGCTCATCGCGGTCGTGATCGGGCTGTCCTTCGACAAGCGCATCGCCGCCGTGTTCGTGGCCTCCTCCGTGGTCGTGTTCGCGCTGCTGCGCGGCATTGCCGCGCTGTTGATGACGATCGCGCGGCGGCTGCCGCGCACGCGCTGGCCGATGCTGCGACTTGCGATCGCCAACATCCACCGGCCGGGCGCGCTGACGCCCTCGGTCGTGCTGTCGTTGGGCCTCGGACTGGCCGTGCTCGTCACCATCACCCAGATCGACGGCAATCTGCGCCGGCAGTTCCTGGCGGCACTACCCGAGCACGCGCCGTCGTTCTTCTTCATCGACATTCCGAGCACGCAGGCCGAGCAGTTCGACTCATATCTGCGCCAGATCGCCCCTGGCGCGAAGGTCGATGACGTCCCGATGCTGCGCGGGCGGATCGTCGGAGCCCGCGGCGTCCGGGCCGAGGAGCTCAAGCCCAGCACCGATTCCGAGTGGGTGCTGCAGAGCGACCGTGGCCTGACCTATACCGCCGAGCTGCCGAAAGGCTCCAAGGTGGTCGAGGGCGAGTGGTGGAGCGCCGATTATGCCGGCCCGCCGCTGGTTTCGATGGAGAAGAAGATCGCGGACGGACTCGGCCTCAAGCTCGGCGACGAGGTCGTGGTCAATATCCTCGGCCGCGACATCCCCGCGAAGATCAGCAATCTGCGCAGCATCGACTGGCAGGGCCTCGGCATCAATTTCGTCCTCGTGTTTTCGCCGAACGCATTCAAGGGCGCGCCGCACACCCACATCGCGACGCTGACGGAAGCCGGCGACGATGCGACCGGCGACGGCAAGATCATCAAGGATGTCGCTGACGCCTATCCGATGGTGACGAGCGTGCGCGTGCGCGAGGTGATGGAGACGGTCGGCTCGGTCGTGACCAACCTGGCGCTGGCGATCCGCGGCGCCAGCGCGGTGACCCTGATCTCGGCGATCCTGGTGTTGGGCGGTGCGCTCGCCGCCGGCCATCGCCACCGGGTCTACGATGCGGTGATCCTCAAGACGCTGGGCGCGACCCGGCTGCGGCTGCTCGGCGCCTATGCCCTCGAATACCTCCTGATCGGACTTGCCACCGCAATGTTCGGCGTTTTCGCCGGCAGCGTCGCGGCCTGGATGATCGTGACCCGACTGATGACCCTCACCTTCGTCTGGCAGGGCGGCAGCGCCGCCGGCGTGGTCGCGGCTGCCTTGGTCGTCACGGTCGGCTTGGGTCTCGCCGGCACGCTGCTGGCGTTGAACAAAAAGCCCGCCACGGTGTTGCGGAATTTGTGACAAATGGTAGCGGGCGGGTCCGCGGGAGCGAAATCGCACGATTCCAGCGATTAACCACGTCCGCTCGTCTGGATTGCAGGTAAGGGCGACATTCAGCCGCGCGTGGACGGTTGCAGCGGATGTGTTAGTTTCCCACATATCGAATGGGTTCGGAGCCCCGATTGTTAGCCAAAATTTAGTCGGCAGACATCGGTATCCGAGATAGAATTTGACGAACCGGCGGCATGGCGACCCTCATGCCGGACCGGACCAACCAACGGGAATTCGACCATGTCGGACCTAGACCGTAACTACGCTTCTCCTTTCGGCAGGGCCGCCGGGCGTGTTGACGCCGCGACGGTCGATGCCGGCCTGCGCGCCTACATGCTGCGCATCTACAACTACATGAGCATTGGCCTCGCCATCACCGGCTTGGCCGCGCTCGGCGTCTACATGGCCGCCGTGACGGATGTTCCGACCCCGGAAGCCGTCCGCGTCGGCAAGCTGTTCCTGACGCCGTTCGGCTACGCGATGTTCGTCAGCCCGCTGAAGTGGCTGTTCATGCTCGCGCCGCTCGCCATGGTGTTCGTGATCTCGGCGGGCATCAACCGTCTCGCTCCCTCGACCGCCCAGATCCTGTTCTGGGTGTTCGCGGCGCTGATGGGCGTCTCGCTGTCCTCGATCTTCCTGGTGTTCACCCACACCTCGATCGTGCGGGTGTTCTTCATCACCGCGGCGACCTTCGGCGCGCTCAGCCTCTACGGCTACACCACCAAGCGTGACATGAGCGGAATGGGTTCGTTCCTGTTCATGGGCCTGATCGGCATCGTCATCGCGAGCCTGGTGAACCTGTTCCTGGCGAGCTCGGTGCTGCAGTTCGTGGTGTCGGTGGTCGGCGTGCTGGTGTTCGCGGGCCTCACCGCCTGGGATACCCAGCGGCTGAAGAACGACTACATCTACGGCTACGCCTCGGCCGGCGGTGACATCGCAGAGCGTGCGGCCATCACCGGCGCGCTGTCGCTGTACCTGAACTTCATCAACCTGTTCACGCTGCTCCTGCAGCTCCTCGGCCAGCGCGACTAAGCGTCAGACCCGAGGGAACGACACCAGCCCCGGCCGAAAGGCCGGGGTTTTTGTTTGGGCGGGCCTCTCCACACCCACCGTCATTGCGAGCGCAGCGAAGCAATCCAGAGTCCCTCCGCCGGTGCATTTCTGGATTGCTTCGTCGCAAGGGCTCCTCGCAATGACGGAGTATGAGGAAGCACCGTTGCCTCTTCCAGCCGTCCCGGGAAGGCTCTAATCTTGCGGCATGTCCGCACCCGATATCAGGCCCACCACTGAGGCCGACCTTCCCGCCATCACCGCCATCTACCAGCAGGCCGTCCGCGAGGGCACCGCGACGTTCGAGCTGGAGCCGCCCGACCTCGCCGAGATGACGCGCCGCTACCGTACGCTGACCGACGGCGGCTACCCCTATTTCGTCGCCATCCTCGACGGGCGCGTCGCCGGCTACGCCTATGCCGGCGCCTACCGGCCCCGGCCGGCCTACCGCTTCACCGTCGAGAACTCGATCTATCTCGATCCATCCTTCCACCGTCGCGGCATCGGGGCGCTCCTGCTGGAGCGGCTGATCATCGAATGCGAGGCGCGCGGCTTCCGCCAGATGATCGCCGTGATCGGCGATTCCGCCAATGCCGGCTCGATCGGCGTGCACACCAAGGCCGGCTTCAAGATGATCGGCACGCATCCCAGCGTCGGGCTGAAATTCGGCCGCTGGCTGGACACGGTGATGATGCAGCGGGATCTTGGTGAGGGCGCGACTACGGTACCGGTGAAGTAAGCCTTCGTCAGACCACCGCCAGCTTGCGATCGATCACCAGGAGCACGCGCTCCAGCTCGTGGCCGCGGCGCAGGATCAGACCCGTCGCCGAGATCACGCTGTACATGCCCTGCTTGCGCGCGAGGCGCGGATCCTTCTCGATTCGATAGATCGGCACTTCCGAGGCGCGGCGAAAGACCGAGAACACGGCGCGATCCCTGAGGAAGTCGATGGCGTAGTCGCGCCACTCGCCGTCGGCGACCATCCGGCCGTAGAGATTGAGAATACGGTGCAGCTCGAGCCGGTTGAACGTCACGCGGCTCAGCTGCGCATTCGAAGCGGCGGGGCGCGCCGCCGCGCGCTGTTCGCTCGGATCGGCATCCTCCGACAGACTCATAGGCCGCCTCCTGTCGCATCAGCATGACCGCGTCCGCGAAGACCGTCCCCGGAACCGCGGATCATGACAGTTGCATGATCGCGCCAACTGTTCCCCACTGCAAGGGGCCCCTGTAAGGACGCTGGACCGGAGTAAACCGCCCACACGCAGCGGTGGAACTCTGTCGCGGCAAACCGTCACGGGATCGTTAGCAGGAATCATAGTGTCGCCGCTTTTCCGCCAAGCGACTGCCGCCCTGCATTGCGAAAAGACTTGTGTGCGTTGACCCGGTCCTTTCGGTTCCGGATTCCTCAGCCCCCAGCCCCCCGGGGCCGTTAGGATCGGGTCTGTTCGCACGACAAGGAGGGCCAACGCGAGTTGGTCCTTTTTTGTTTGGGGTCGGTTTTGTTTGTGTCGGGATGTTTCCGCTTCGACGGACTTTTTCCTCATCAGCGAGAACACTCCCTCCCCTCATCCTGAGGAGCCGCGAAGCGGCGTCTCGAAGGATCGAGGCCGAGCTGCCTCAGCAGGGCCTGCATGGTTCTCGCGGCGATGCGCAGCATCGTCCGCCACGCGCGCAGGAGTGCGCTCCTCACATGAGGATTGAAAGTGTGCTTGAATCGGAAGATTCGAAGTGTGCGCGTTAGTGCAGCGACGTGTACGCCGCGCCCAGCATCGGGCCCGGCTTTTCCCGGCTGCCGTCCTGGACATAGACCACAGCACCGTCGACGCCGTCGCGCGTGAGGTTCTCGATCGGCACCGTCCAGCTTTCCGGACGGCCAGTCCAGTCGCCGACCTTCAGCAGATTGCGCACCACGTTGTGATAGATCACCTGCTGTCCGCGATTTTCACCGCGGCTGATCGCGATCGGCACCGACTTCGCAATCGAGCAGATCCAGACCTCGCCGTGGGACGCCGTCGGCTCGTTGCTCGCGGCCACCGAGACGTTGATCTGCTTGCCCGCGAGCGACATCGTCACCGGCACGCTCATCACGCCCGTGCCCTTGTCGGTTTTGCCGATCGCGCTTTCGATGCCGGTGCGGTCGCTGCCGACGACATGCGTGGAGCCGTTGACCACGACCTGCGGCGTGTAGACTTCGCGGTCGCCGCGCATGCGCGAATAGGCACGCTGCCGTGCAGAGAAGCGCGAATCGGCCAATGTGTCCTTCCAGCCGAGATAGTCCCAATAGTCGATCGGCATGCTCAGCGCGATGATCGAGGGATCGCGGGCGAGGTCGCCGATGATCTTGTCGGCCGGTGGGCAGGAGGAGCAGCCCTGCGAGGTAAACAATTCGACAACGGCGCGGGGATCAGCCTCGGCAGGACGAATGACGGCGACGATCGCACAGAGACCAAGTGCACCCGACCAGAGGGCGCCGGACCACCTCGAGATCACGTTACGTGAAACCAGATGAGAAGCCGTCATTGTTGTCATGTCGAACGCCGCACACCATTGCTCGTGAGAGGGAAATCTTACCGCCGGATGGTCACCGTAGTCTTACGGGCCTCGCACTTTCGTCCGCCAAAGTAACCGTCCAAAGCGTGAGGTTCTCCGCCGGGCGGGCCCATCTGAAGCCTGCCGCAAACGCGTGAAGGCGGCCTTGTGATAGGCCGCCTTCGTGTAACCTACTACTCACTTCGCAGTGAGCCACCGTTCACAAATCCGCGCTTACGCCGCGAGCTTGCGCAGCACGTAGTGCAGGATGCCGCCGTTGCGGTAGTATTCGAGCTCGTCCAGCGTATCGATGCGGCAGAGCAGCGAAACGCGCTGCAGCGAACCGTCGCCGGAGACGATCTCGGCGGTCAGCTTCTGGCGCGGCTTCAGATCGCCGATGAGACCACGCAGCGTGACCTTCTCGTCGCCCTTCAGGCCAAGCGAGGACCAGGAGGT
Source organism: Bradyrhizobium sp. Kon58 (assembly GCF_055807455.1). NCBI lineage: Bacteria > Pseudomonadati > Pseudomonadota > Alphaproteobacteria > Hyphomicrobiales > Nitrobacteraceae > Bradyrhizobium > Bradyrhizobium sp. Kon58. Next base: position 95,564 of record NZ_JBVVOT010000018.1, on the reverse strand, counting down.
GCCGTCCTCGAAGGTCAGCGGCAGCACGCCCATGCCGACCAAATTGGAGCGGTGGATGCGCTCGAAGCTCTGGCAGATCACGGCACGGACGCCGAGCAGACGCGTGCCCTTCGCCGCCCAGTCGCGCGAGGAGCCGTTGCCGTATTCGGCGCCGGCGAACACCACCAGCGGCACCTGCTCCTGCTGGTACTTCATCGCGGCGTCGTAGATCGACATCTGCTCGCCGTCTGGCCAGTGTTTTGTCAGACCGCCCTCAGGGATATTTCCATCCGCGCCCTTGAGCATAAAATTCTTGATGCGGATATTGGCGAAGGTGCCGCGCATCATGACTTCGTGGTTGCCGCGGCGGGTGCCGTACTGGTTGAAGTCGGCCGGACGCACCTGGTGCTCGCTGAGGTATTTGCCGGCGGGCGAGGTGAGCTTGATCGAACCGGCCGGCGAGATGTGGTCGGTGGTGATCTTGTCGCCGAACATGGCGAGGATGCGGGCCTCGACGATGTCGGTGACCGGCTCCGGCTCCTTCTTCATGCCTTCGAAATAGGGCGGGTTCTGCACATAGGTCGAGCTCATGTTCCAGCGATAGGTCTCGCTCTCGACCGTCTTGATCTTGCGCCAATTGGTGTCGCCCTTGAACACGTCGGCATACTTCTTCTTGAAGATCGCCGCGGTCACGAACTTCTTCATGAAGGCGTTGATCTCCTTCGTCGTCGGCCAGATGTCCTTGAGGTACACCGGCTTGCCGTCCTTGCCTTCACCGAGCGGCTCGACGGCGAGATTCTTGGTGACGGTGCCCGCGAGCGCGTGGGCGACCACGAGCGGCGGCGAGGCGAGGTAGTTCGCCTGCACGTCCGGCGAGACGCGGCCTTCGAAGTTGCGGTTACCGGAGAGCACGGCAGCCGCGACGATGCCGTTGTCGTTGATCGACTTCGAGATCTCCTCGGGCAGCGGACCGGAATTCCCGATGCAGGTGGTGCAGCCGAAGCCGACCAGGTTGAAGCCGACCTTGTCGAGATCGGCCTGGAGACCGGAATCGGCGAGATAGGCCGCCACCACCTGGCTGCCCGGGGCGAGCGAGGTCTTCACCCACGGCTTTGCCTTGAGGCCCTTCGCGGCGGCGTTGCGCGCCAGCAGACCGGCCCCGATCAGCACGCTCGGGTTCGAGGTGTTGGTGCAGGAGGTGATCGCGGCGATCACGACGTCGCCATGGCCGATGTCGAACTTCTTGCCCTCGACGGCGAAGCGCTTCTCCGGCTCCTCGGCCTTCTTGTATTCGCTGGCGAGGGCGAGCGAGAAGCCCTCGGCCACGGACGGCAGCGCAATGCGGCCTTCCGGGCGCTTCGGACCGGCCATCGACGGCACGACGTCACCGAGGTCGAGCGTCAGCGTCTCCGTGAATACCGGATCGGGCGACTTGGCGGTGCGGAACAGCCCTTGCGCCTTCGCATAGGCCTGCACCAGCGCGACGCGCGCCGAGGCGCGGCCGGAGGTCTTGAGATAATCGAGCGCGGCGGCATCGACCGGGAAGAAGCCGCAGGTCGCGCCATATTCGGGCGCCATGTTGGCGATGGTCGCCTTGTCGGCGACCGAGAGATGGTCGAGGCCGGGGCCGAAGAACTCCACGAACTTGCCGACGACGCCGAGCTTGCGCAGCATCTGCGTCACGGTCAGCACGAGATCGGTCGCGGTGACGCCTTCCTTCATCGCGCCCTTCAGCTTGAAGCCGACGACGTTGGGCAACAGCATCGATAGCGGCTGGCCGAGCATGCAGGCTTCCGCCTCGATGCCGCCGACGCCCCAGCCGAGCACGGCGAGACCGTTGACCATGGTGGTGTGGGAATCGGTGCCGACCAGCGAGTCGGGATAGGCGACCTCGAAGGTGCCGGTCTTCTTGCCGACCGTCATCTTCTCCTTCTTGGTCCAGACCGTCTGGGAGAGATATTCGAGATTGACCTGATGGCAGATGCCGGTGCCGGGCGGCACGACGGAGAAGTTCGAGAACGCCTTCTGGCCCCATTTCAGGAACTCGTAGCGCTCCTGGTTCTGCTTGTACTCCTCGGTGACGTTCTTGCCGAAGGCCTTGTTGTCACCGAAGAAGTTTACGATCACGGAGTGGTCGATGACGAGGTCGACCGGCACCAGCGGATTGATCTTCTCGGCGTCGCCGCCGAGCTTCTGCATCGCGTTGCGCATCGCGGCGAGATCGACCACGGCGGGCACGCCGGTGAAATCCTGCATCAGCACGCGCGCCGGGCGGAAGGCGATCTCATGCTCCAGCGACTTCTTGCGTAGCCATTTCGACACTGCGACGATGTCTGCCTTCTTGACCGAGCGGCCGTCCTCGTTGCGGAGCAGGTTCTCGAGCAGGACCTTCATCGAGTAGGGGAGTTTCGAAATTCCCTTCAGACCATTCTTCTCGGCCGTGGGCAGGCTGTAATAGACATAGGTCTTGGCGCCGACCTTGAGGGTCTTTTTGCATTTGAAGCTGTCGAGCGAGGTCATGTAGGAAATCCCAATTGTCAGTTATACCCGGCAGGGTATTTTAACACCGTCAGCGTAGGCAGGCTGAGTCGCTTGCAGGGGCAGGTTGAGTTGCTGCATCAAGTAGTTCCGGGCTTATAGAAGCTTTCTAACCGCGCCGCCACAGCCACAAACGTGCCGCGGCAATCCGCGAGCCAAAAATTCCCATACGCTACCCCAAATTTTCCTGAGCCTGACGTTGAGCGGGTTGGTACGAGGCGAGATGCAGCTTTCCGGACATGGGGTCACATGCGTGCGGGGCGGCCGCGAGGTGTTTTCCGGGCTCGATTTCGGGGCCGGCTCCGGCGAAGCCGTGGCGGTCGTCGGCCGCAACGGATCGGGCAAGACCTCGCTGCTGCGGCTGATCGCGGGCCTGCTCATTCCGGCGGGCGGCACGATCGCGCTGGACGGAGGAGATTCCGAGCTGACATTGCCGGAGCAATGCCACTATCTCGGCCATCGCGACGCCTTGAAGCCGGCCCTGAGCGTGGCGGAAAATCTGACGTTCTGGGCCGATTTTCTGGGTGGCGAGCGTTTCGATGCCGGCGAGAGCCTCGCCACCGTCGGGCTCGACCATGCCGCCGATCTGCCAGCGGCCTTCCTCTCCGCCGGCCAGCGCCGCCGGCTCTCGCTGGCCCGCCTGCTGACCGTCCGCCGGCCGGTCTGGCTATTGGACGAGCCGACCACGGCGCTGGACGTCGCCGGACAGGACATGTTTTCCGGATTGATGCGCGAGCACCTCAGCCGCGGCGGCCTGATCGTCGCCGCCACCCACGCCCCGCTCGGGATCGATTCGCGGGAGCTGCGGATCGGGGGTGCGGTGTGATTCCCGTAGACCCTCAGTTTTCCAAGCGGCCGAACTCCACCCTCTCCGCTCCCTCCCCCCTTGTGGGGGAGGGCCAGGGAGGGGGGTGCCACACGGCGCACTCTCTCGGTTCTGGCGGTCGGCAGGCGGGGGCTCTGTTGCTCGCGGCCCGCACCCAAGAACCATCTTCCCCGGGGCTACCCCCCTCCCCCGCCCTCCCCCACAAGGGGGGAGGGAGCGCAGCTCGCCCGGGGCAACCGGCCGACGTTGCCTCCTCACCTCTGGGAGCAGTGGCATGACCGCGCTGTCCGCCCTGATCCGCCGGGACATCCGGATCGCGCTCCGCGTTGGCGGCGGGGCGTTGATTGGCGTGCTGTTCTTTCTGACCGTGGTGGTGCTGATGCCGTTTGCGGTGGGGCCGGATCTGGCACTGCTGTCGCGGCTCGGGCCGGCGGTCCTGTGGCTGGGCGCGCTGCTGGCGAGCCTGCTGACCCTGGACCGGCTGTTCATGGCCGACCACGAGGACGGCTCGCTCGACCTGATCACGATGAGCCGGACCCCGCTGGAACTCGCCTGCGCGGCGAAGGCGCTGGCGCATTGGCTGGCCGCCGGCCTGCCGCTGATCGTCGCAACCCCCGTGCTCGGCCTGCTGCTCAACCTCGATATGGTGGCAACCGGCGCGGTGGCGCTGACGCTGCTCGCCGGCACCCCGGCGCTGACGTTTACCGGGATGATCGGTGCGGCGCTGGCGGTGACGCTGCATCGTGGCGGCTTGTTGATGGCGGTGCTGGTGCTGCCGCTGTCGATCCCGGTATTGATTTTCGGCGTCGCGGCCTCGCAGGCGGTGATCGTCGGGCCCATGACGTTCGGCGCGCCGTTCTCGATCCTGTGCGCGCTGTCACTGGTCAGCCTCGTAATCGGCCCCTTCGCGGCCGCGGCGAGCCTGAAGCATGGACTGGATTGAGATGGCTGGACTGACCTTGACCCCGATCAACTTTCGCTGCGGACTTTCGTGCTGATTGCGTGAGCGCTTACCTGTGATTATCAGGATACCATGACGCTGATCGACCTCGCCAACCCCACACGGTTCCTCGCCCTGACGGCGCGGCTGCTGCCGTGGCTTGCGGCCGCGACAATCATCCTGCTCGCGATCGGGCTCTATCAGTCCGCCACCGCGCCCGACGACTATCAGCAGGGCGCGACGGTGAAGATCATGTTCATCCACGTGCCCAATGCCTGGCTGTCGATGTTCGTGTGGGGCGTGATGAGCATCGCCTCGCTGGGCACGCTGGTATGGCGGCATCCGCTCGCCGACGTCGCCGCCAAAGCGGCAGCTCCCATCGGTGCCGCCTTCACCTTCCTCGCGCTGCTGACCGGCTCGCTGTGGGGCCGGCCGATGTGGGGCACCTATTGGGAATGGGACGCGCGGCTGACCTCGGTGCTGATCCTGTTCCTGATGTATCTCGGCCTGATGGCGCTGTGGCGCGCGGTCGACGATCCCTCCCGCGCGGCGCGCGCCGCCGCCGTGCTGACGCTGGTCGGCGCGCTCAACCTGCCCATCATCAAGTTCTCGGTCGACTGGTGGAACACGCTGCACCAGCCGGCCTCGGTGATGCGGATGGGCGGCTCGTCGCTCGACAAATCCTTTTTGATTCCATTGCTGGTGATGGCGATCGCGTTCACCCTGCTGTTCGTCACGCTGCATCTGGCTGCGATGCGCAACGAGATTTTGCGCCGGCGCGTGCGGTCCCTGCAGATGATGCAGGCGAGCCGTGTGGCGTTTTCAGAAATCGGCACCGGCTCGCGTGAAGGCAGCCCATCAAAAGAAGCTGGGGCTGCATGATCATGTCGCTCGGTCCCTACGCGTCTTTCATCGTGACGTCCTATGCGGCGGCCGGCCTCGTGGTCGTGATCCTGATCGGCTGGATCGTGCTCGATTATCGTAGCCAGACACAGCGCCTGCGCGAGCTCGAGCGCAGCGGCGTGACCCGCCGCTCCGGCCGTAGCGCGACCGATCGGCCATGAGAGATCGAGCATGAGAGATCAATCATGAGCGATCAATCGACGTCCGCTCCGCCGCAGCGCCGCACCTTCCTGATGGTGCTGCCGCTGATCGCCTTCATCGGCCTGGCGCTGCTGTTCTGGTTCCGGCTCGGCAGCGGCGATCCCTCGCGGATTCCTTCCGCGCTGATCGGACGTCCCGCGCCGCAGACCATGCTGCCGCCGCTCGAGGGATTGCAGGCTGACAACGCGCAGATCCCCGGCCTCGATCCCGCTGCGTTCAAGGGCAAGGTCAGCCTCGTCAATGTCTGGGCGTCCTGGTGCGTGCCGTGCCACGACGAGGCGCCGCTCCTGACCGAATTGGCCAAAGACAAGCGCTTCCAGCTCGTCGGCATCAACTACAAGGATGCCGCCGACAATGCGCGGCGCTTCCTGGGGCGCTACGGCAACCCGTTCGGCCACGTCGGCGTCGATGCCAACGGCCGCGCCTCGATCGAATGGGGCGTCTATGGCGTGCCGGAGACCTTTGTCGTCGGTCGCGAAGGCACCATCGTCTACAAGCTGGTGGGACCGATCACGCGGGAGAATTTGCGGACGGTGTTATTGCCGCAGATGGAGAAGGCGTTGAAGGCGGGGTCGTAGCGAAGACCGTCATTGCGAGCGGAGCAAAGGAGTCAGCCTCGCACACCGCTGTCATGCCCCGCGAAGGCGGGGCATCCAGTACGCCGCGGCCTCTCCGCATCTCACTGCCGTCTCTGGAATACTGGATCGCCCGCCTTCGCGGGCGATGACAGTTGAGTGTGTAGCGAGCTGAAAGAGCTCACCCCTTCCTCACGTCCCCCGCCTCGGCCTCGCTCGCTTCCAGCGACGCGGGCTCGAGGTGATAGCGCTTGGTCAGCGGCATCTGGGCGATGGCGAAGATCATGGTGATCGGCGTGACGCCGAACACCTTGAAGTTGACCCAGAAGTCCGTGCTCTGGGTGCGCCAGACGATCTCGTTCAACACCGCCATGCCGGCGAAGAACAGCGCCCAGCGCAGCGTCAGGATCCGCCAGCCCTGCGGCGTCAAATTGAACATCTGGTCGAACATCACGGCGATGAAGGAGCGGCCGAACAACAGGCCGCCGCCGAGGATCGCGGCGAACAAAGCGTAGATGATGGTCGGCTTGAGCTTGATGAATGTCTCGTCATGCAGCACCAGCGTCAGCGTGCCGAACACCAGCACGATGACGCCTGTCACGATCGCCATGATCGGGATGTGGCGCGTCACCACATAGGAGGCGATCATCGCCGCGACGATCGCGACCATGAAGGCGCCGGTCGCGGCGAACAGATTGAACTTCGCATTGACGAAGAAGAACACGAGCAGCGGACCGAGCTCGGTGGCAAGCTTGAACAGCGGATGCGGCTGGGTCTTGTCCATTCTTCAGCTTTCGATTCCGGCAATGGCGCGGGCGAAATCACGCGCGGTGAACGGCGCGAGATCGTCGACGCCTTCGCCGACGCCGATGAAATGCACCGGCAGTTTGAATTTCTCCGCGAGCGCCACCAGAATGCCGCCGCGGGCGGTGCCGTCGAGCTTCGTCATCACGAGGCCGGTGACCCCGGCGGTGCGATGGAAGGCCTCGACCTGCGACAGCGCGTTCTGGCCGACGGTGGCGTCCAGCACAAGCAGAACCGCATGCGGCGCTGTCGCGTCCACCTTGCGGATGACGCGCACGACCTTTTCGAGCTCGTTCATCAGCTCGGCCTTGTTCTGAAGCCGCCCGGCGGTGTCGATCAGGAGCACGTCGATGGCCTGCTCCTTCGCCGCCGTCAGCGCGTTGAAGGCGAGGCTCGCCGAATCCGAGCCTTGCGCACCTGATATGACCGGCGTCCTGGTGCGTTCGCCCCAGACCTTGAGCTGCTCGATCGCTGCGGCGCGAAACGTGTCGCCGGCGGCCAGCATCACCTTGCGGCCTTCGGACGCGAATTTTTGCGAGAGTTTCCCGATGGTCGTGGTCTTGCCGGAGCCGTTGACGCCGACCACGAGGATGACGAAAGGCTTCTTGCCGGCGTCGATCTCGAGCGGCTTGGCCACCGCCGCCAGCACCTTCTCGACCTCGGTCGCGACGACATCCTTGACCTCGTCCGCCGAGATCGCCTTGTCGTAGCGCCCCGTGCCGACCGCATCCGCGATCCGCACTGCGACCGAGGTGCCGAGGTCGGCGCGCAGCAGCACGTCCTCGATGTCGTCGAGCATGGCGCGGTCGAGCTTGCGCTTGGTAACGAGGTCGGCGACCGCGGTCCCGAGCGAGGACGAGGTGCGCTTCAGCCCGTCGGACAGGCGGCGCCACCAGCTCAGCTTGGGGGTCTCGGGGGTGGTATCGTTCATGGTGGCGGTGTGTTAGCCGTTCCGGCTCGCAAACGAAAGTCTTGACCGAAAGTCTCGCCGATAACGAAAGTCTTGCAATTGCTCGATGTTCCCGAATTGACCGCCGAGGAAATCTTAGCGCGCGTGCTCCATCGCGACGGGCTGATGCTGGTCATCGACAAGCCGGCCGGCCTGCCGGTGCATCGCGGACCCAAGGGCGGCGCCAATCTGGAAACGTCCTTCGATGCGCTTCGTTTCGGCCTGCCGCGGCCGCCGGTGCTGGCCCACCGGCTGGACAAGGACACCTCCGGTTGCCTCGTGCTCGGCCGCCATCGCAAGGCGACGGCCTCGCTCGGCCTGCTGTTCAAGCATGGCAAGATCGGCAAGACCTACTGGACCATCGTCGAGGGCGGCCCCACCGAGAACGAAGGCACCATCGACATGCCGCTCGGGCGGCTGAACGCCGAGCGCGGCTGGTGGCAGAAGCCCGATCCCGAGGGCCAGAAGGCCATCACCAACTGGAAGGTGATGGGCCGGGGCGACGGCCTGACCTGGCTCGCCATGGAACCGGTGACCGGGCGGACCCATCAACTGCGGGTGCATTCGTCCGCGACCGGCTGGCCGATCTTCGGCGATAACATTTACGGCAACGGCCCGCGCTTCGGCGAGCCGAAGCTGCACCTGCATTCCCGCGAGATCGTGGTGCCGATCTCCCGCAACAAGGAGCCGGTTCGCGTGATGGCGCCTGCCCCGCCCCACATGCACGAGCGGCTCCGCGCCTGCGGGTGGAACGGGGAGTAGTCCAACTGCTCGCCCGTCATGGTGAGGAGGCCGCGCATCGCTCCCTATAGTTTACGAAACGTTCAGTGCTCGTCTCTAATGATAGCGATTGCTTAGAACAAGCTTCCGTCAATCTGCTCAGGACGAGCTGCGCGTCATGTCCACGGCCGAACTATCGATCATCGACGAGGTCGAGTCCGCGCTTCGGACTGGCTCGGCGGAAAAGGGCCTGGCAACAGCCCGCCGCGTCACCGACCTGTTCCTGTCCTCCGCCGGCAGTTTCGACGACGAACAGATCGCATTGTTTGACGATGTGCTGGATCGCCTGATCGGCACCATCGAGCTCCGCGCCATCGCGGACATGGGCGCGCGCGTAGCGCTCGCCGAGATCAGCGCGCAGCTCGCACCGATCGCGCAGGCGCCGCCATCGGTCATTCGCCGCCTCGCCAACAATGACGAAATCCGCATCGCCGGTCCCGTGCTGCAGGAATCCGCGCGCCTCGACGACAGCGCGCTGGTGCAGATCGCATCCAGCAAGGGCGAGCCGCATCTGCTCGCGGTCGCCGGGCGCTGGTGGCTGAAGGAGATCGTCACCGATGCATTGCTGGCGCGGCGCTATCCCAGCGTCAGCCGCCGGCTCGCCGCCAATCCCGGCGCGCGCGTGTCCGGCAACGGATTCGCCGTCATCGTCGGACAGGCCGAGGCCGATCCCGAACTCGCGGTCAGCGTCGGCGTCCGCGTTGATTTGCCGTCAGACCTGCGCCGTCAATTGCTGCGCTCCGCTACGGATGCCGTGCGGACCCGGCTGTTGTCGCGCGCGCCGCCGCATCTGTTCGAGGAGATCCAGACCGCGATCGCCGCCGTCACCGTCGGTGTCGAGCGCGAGATGTCGGGGGTCCGCGATTTCGAAGGTGCCAAGCGCGCCGTCGCAGGCCTGAAGGCGGCCGGCCAGCTCAGCGAAGCGACGCTGCTCGGCTTCGCCACGCAACGGCGTTATGAAGAAGCGGTGGCCGCATTGGCGGCATTGTCGGGATCGACCGTCGAAGTGATCCGCCCGCTGATGCAAAGCCTGCGCGAGGACGGCCTGCTGGTGCCGTGCAAGGCGGCGCAGCTCAGCTGGGAAACCACCGCCGCCGTGCTTCAAAGCCGCTTTGCGAGCGGCGCGATGAAGCCAGCCGATATCGCAAGGGCGCAAAGCCATTACGCGCGCATGACCCCGGAGAATGCGCGGCGGACGCTGCGGTTCTGGCAGGTGCGGGCGTTGTAGTTTTTCCCTCTCCCCTTGTGGGAGAGGGTGGCTCGCCGCGCAGCGGCGAGACGGGTGAGGGGTCTCTCTCCGCGAGTCCACATTGAGTTGAGTACGCGGAAGCAACCCCTCATCCGGCGCTTCGCGCCACCTTCTCCCACAAGGGGAGAAGGGAAGGAACCGTCACACCGTCAGCCGCGCGCCATCACGACCGGCGATCCGCAGCGGCACGACGCTGCCGATACGCTCGCTCGCAATCGCCACCGGCAGATAATGCTCCGTCCGTCCCTGAGCGTCGCTCTCGATCAGCACCTCGCGCGTGGCGCCGATCTCGGCTTGCAGCCGCTGCAGAAGCGCAGCGTCACCGGCCGCGCGTAGCCGTTTCGCCCGCTGCTTGATTGCGCCGCCCGCAACCTGCGGCATCCGCGCGGCCGGCGTGCCGGGACGCGGCGAATAGGGGAAGACGTGGAGGAATGTCAGGCCGCATTCCTCGACCAGATCGAGCGAGCGCGAGAACATCTCCTCGGTCTCGGTCGGAAAGCCCGCAATGATGTCGGCACCCAGCGCGATATCCGGGCGCAGGCGACGGACCTGGTCGCAGAACGCGATGGCGTCGCCGCGCGTATGCCGCCGCTTCATGCGCTTCAAGATCATGTCGTCGCCGGACTGCAGCGACAAATGCAGATGCGGCATCAGCCGCGAATCCTCAGCGATGGCATCCAACAGATCGCTGTCAGCCTCGATCGAATCGATCGAGGAGATGCGCAGGCGCCTCAGCTCCGGCACATGCCGCAAAATCTGCTTCGTCAGCATGCCGAGTTTCGGCGTGCCCGGCAGATCGGCGCCGTAACTGGTGAGATCGACGCCGGTCAGCACGATCTCGGCATTGCCGCGCGCGACCAATGCCCGCACCTGATCGACCACCGCGCCCATCGGCACCGAGCGCGAATTGCCGCGCCCGAACGGAATGATGCAGAAGGTGCAGCGATGGTCGCAGCCGTTCTGCACCTGCACGAACACGCGTGGCAGGCCGCTCGCGAAGCCGTCGATGAGATGCGGCGCCATCTCCTTCACCGCCATGATGTCGCTGACGGCGATTTTTTCGCTCGCACCGAGATCGAACGCCGCACGCGCCTCGCGCCACGCAGACGATCGCATCTTGTCGTCATTGCCGACAACGCGGTCGACCTCGGCCATCTCGGCGAACATGCCGCTTTGCGTCTGCGCCGCGCAACCGGTGACGACGATGCGCGAACCCGGCCGTTCGCGCTTCAATTTGCGGATCGACTGGCGCGCCTGCGCCACCGCCTCGTTGGTGACGGCGCAGCTGTTGATGACGATGGTGTCGGAGAGCCCCGCGCCCTCGGCCTCGCGGCGGATCACCTCGGCTTCGAACGCATTGAGGCGGCAGCCGAAGGTGACGATGTCGACGGCCATCAGTCGACCGGCGCGAACAGCGCCGGATCGAAACGGCCTTCATATTCAAAGGTCGCCGTGCCCGTCATCAGCACGTGATCGTCGCGCTCGCGCCATTCGATCCCGAGCTTACCGCCGGGCAGCGTGATCTCGACATTGCGCTCGGCGCGCTTCAGCCGCGCCGCCGCAACTGCCGTGGCACATGCAGCCGAGCCGCAGGCCCTGGTCAGGCCGGCGCCGCGCTCCCAGGTGCGGATCGTGATGTGCTGGGGATCGACGATATGGGCGAGCGTGATGTTGGCGCGCTCCGGGAATATCGGATGGTTTTCCAGCAGCGGACCGAAACGCTCGAGGTCGTAGGCGTTGACGTCATCGACCCAGAAGATCGCATGCGGATTACCCATGCTGACCACCGAGGGCGAATGCAGGATCGGATTGTCGATCGGCCCGATCTGCAATTCGATGTAGCGGGTGTCGCGGAATTCCTGGTCGAGCGGAATGTCCTGCCAGCCGAATTTTGGCGCGCCCATGTCCACCGTATAAAGCTCCGGCGCCGGACCCTGCCAGGCATTGAGCAGGCCCGCGGCCGTCTCGAACGTCGCATTGGTCTGGCCGGTCTTCTCGAAGATGCGGCGCACCACGCAGCGCATGCCGTTGCCGCAGGCGCCTGCCTCGGAGCCGTCACTGTTGTAGATGCTGATGAAGGCTTCGGTGCCGTCGAAGCGCGGCTTCTGCAGCACCATGAGCTGGTCGTAGGACACGCCGCCTCGCGCCGACGCCACCGCGCGGGCGTCGTCCGGGGTGACCTTCGAGGTGGAATCGCGCATGTCGACAACGACGATCTCGTTGCCGATGCCGTTCATCTTGGCAAATGCGTGGTTGGCCAGCGCGCTCATGAAAATTCCCGAATTTCGCCTGCCTTATATGGCGATCCTTGGCCCTCTTGGCCAGTGATTTGCCGCCGAGAGCCAGGACGCTGCCATGACGCATCTGTCATGGGACGAATTCGGCGCTCGCGTGTTAGAACGGCGCAATTCGCGCAAACCGGGACGTGCGGCCGGGTTAAGGCCTCGGGGACGTAAGGCCTTGGCGGATAAGCTATTGGGGAGAATAAAAATGTTCAGGTTTCGTCGTCTCGCTTTGGCCGCGCTGATTCCGGCAGCGGCCTTGTCGTTTGGTCTGTCCGCCACGCTGGCCCAGACGCCGAGCCCGGCGCCGGCCGCATCAGCGAGCCCCCCGCCGGCCCCGTCAGCTTCGCCTGCCCCGGCCGCGAGCGCTGCACCCGCGGCCACGCCCTCGCCGGCGGCCAGCGCCTCGCCAAGCCCTTCGATGTCGCCTGCAACGTCCCCTGCAACCTCGCCCTCGCCCGCCGCCAGTGCCTCACCGAGCCCGGCCACTCCGCCCCCGGCTGCCGCCGCGACGCCGGCTCCCGTGCAGACGGCCGATCCCTTCGGCCAGGAGACCACGCTCGAGCCCAAGAAGGTCGTGATGGTCAAGGGCACTGCCAATTGGGACTCGGCCTTCGACACGCTGATCGACGCCTTCAAGGCACTGAACACGCTGCTGGACAAGCAGGGGATCAAGCACGCCGGCAATTCGATGATCGTCTACACCTCGACCGACGACACCGGCTTCACCTTCCTGGCCGAGATCCCGGTCGAGCAGGACCCGAAGAACCTGCCCAAGGACATGAGCATCGGCAAATCGCCGGAGGGCAAGGCGCTGAAATTCGTTCATCGCGGCTCCTACGACAACATGGACAACACCTACGAGGCGATCACCAATCACCTCGACGACAAGAAGCTTGAAGCCAAGGACACCTTCATCGAGGAATACCTCACCGATCCCCTGAAGACGGCCGAGGACAAGCTCGTGATCAATGTATTCGTGCCGCTGAAGTGAGACCGATGAAAAAGCCTGCCATCCTTTTGACCTCCCTTGTCACGTCCTTTGCCGCCGCGCTGCTGGCAACGCCCGCGCTCGCCGACGATTTTCCGTCCGCGATTTCGGTGAGCGGCGAAGCCACGATCTCCGCCGCGCCTGATCTGGCGCAGATCGACGCCGGCGTCGCCAACGACGCCAAGTCTGCGAAAGAAGCGTCCGACGCCAACAACGCCGCGATGGGCAAGGTGCTGCTGGCGCTGAAGGGCGCAGGCATTGATGAGAAGGATTACCAGACCTCGCGGCTGTCGCTGCAGCCGCAATACGGCCAGAACAAATCCACCGGCGCCTCGCCCGTTGTCGGCTTCCGCGCCTCAAACCGCGTCACCGTGAAGATCCGCGACGTGACCAAGGTCGCCGCCATCATCGACACGCTGGTCGGCGCCGGCGCCAACGATATCGGCAACATCTCCTTCGAGGTGACGCAGGCCTCGAAACTGCTCGACGATGCCCGCGAGAAGGCTGTCGCAGACGCCCGCCGCAAAGCGGAGATCTACGCCAAGGCCACCGGCGTCACGCTTGGCGCGCCGCTCAGCGTGTCCGAAGGCGGCGCCCCGATGCCGCTGTTCAAGGGACGCATGGCCGCAGCGCCGATGGCCGCAGGCGGCGCGGCCGTTGCGCCCGGCGAGGAAACGCTGGCGGTGACGGTGAATGTGAGCTGGGCGATCAAGCAGGGGCAGTGAGGCCGTAAGAGGCACAGTGCCTGCTACAACAACGGTGTCGTCCCGGCGCAGGCCGGGACCCATACTCCTCAGAAGAAGTTATGGCGCGAGATGGCATTGACCCATCTTCGCCAAATCGCATTCGGTGGTTATGGGTCCCGGCCTTCGCCGGGACGACAGCGGAGTTCGCAGCCACGGCGAAGCTAAATCTCCACCACCTGCCCCGGCTTCATCGCCACGAACCGCTCCTGCGGAACCTTCGCGGCATCGAGCGCCTCGACCAGCGCTTTCGCCGGGGCATCGATTGCTTCATCGGTCAGCTGAAACGTGCCGTGGTGATGCCCGAGTGCGGCCTGCGCGCCGCAATCCGCCAGCGCCTTCACCGCGTCTTCCGGGTTCATGTGCTGATCGCGCATGAACCAGCGCGGCTCGTAGGCCCCGATCGGGAGGATCGCCAGGCGCAACGGGCCGTGCTTCTCGGCGACGCGGCGGAAATGCCCGCCATCGCCATAGCCGGAATCGCAGACGACGTAGATTTTCCCCGCAGGCGTTTCCAGCACGAAGCTCGCCCACAGCGCTTTGTTGCGATCGAACATGCCACGCGCCGACCAATGCCGGGTCGGCACCAGCGTCACGGCGATACCGCCGCCGAGTTCGACGCGATCGTGCCAGTCGAAAGCTTCCACCTTGATCGTCGCATCGGTGCTGCGCATCGTGACGTCATTGCCGAGCGGGGTCACCACACGCGGGGCAAAATTCTTGGCGAGCCGCGACAGCGTCGCCATGTCGAGATGATCGTAATGGCCGTGCGAGACCAGCACGACATCGATCTTCGGCAGCTTGTCGAACGCAATGCCGGGATCGTTGTGCCGCTTCGGCCCGGCGAAGCTGACGGGCGAGACCCGCGAGGACCAGACGGGATCGACGAGAATGTTGAGGCCGCCGGTCTGGATCAGCCAGCTGGCGTGGCCGACGAAAGAGAGCCGCACCTTGTCGCCGTCGACGCGGTCCGGCGGGGTGTCGGCATGGGGGCTCGGCGCCCAATCCGGCCAGCTCGCGCGCTGCCGCTTGCCGCCGAATTGCCAGCGCAGGACCTCACGAAGCGATTTCGGCGGCACGCCGTCCGGATCGAAGAAGTTCAGGCCGTCGAAATGGTCGGAGACCGGGCCGTCATAGGTTTTCATGCGGGACATCCAAAGGGAGGGCACGCCGACCAATGCGCCAGCACCGGCAAGCAGTCCGAAAAGGCGGCGGCGGGTGATCGGCACGGGTCTGGCTTCAGGGATGGTCGGAGGGGGAGGACATCAAGCTTTCATATGGGCCGGCCCAGATGAAAAGGAACCCGCCGCCGGAAAGTTCATCTTTTCAAGGCTTTGCCTCCCAAAGCGGCCCCGGCCACCCTAACTTTCCTTGACTTTCGGGCGGCAGCGGCGTTTAACCCGGCCACTTTCTCGGAAAGGCTTTCTTTTCGACCCGCCCACTGGCCCCAGAGGCCAGAGGCCAACGCCCGACAGCGCGATGCGCCCTCGGGCGTAAAGGTGTTTGGAAGATCGCTCGCCCAAGTGAGTGGTCATGCCCAGCGCCTTCGCGGGGCATGACAGCGGTGAGTAACGGAGTGCTCCTCCCATCGGGAGGACGGCAACAGGACAACGGCATTGTTCGACAATCTGTCGGAACGGCTCGGCGGCATTCTCGATCGTCTGACGGGGCGCGGTGCGCTGACCGAAAAGGACGTCGACGCGGCCATGCGCGAGGTGCGCCGCGCGCTGCTGGAGGCCGACGTGGCTCTCGAAGTGGTGCGCAGCTTCACCGAACGCGTCCGCGAGCAGGCGATCGGCGCCACCGTCGTCAAGTCGGTGACGCCAGGCCAGATGGTGGTCAAGATCGTCCATGACGAGCTGATCAACACGCTCGGCGCCGAAAGCCAGACCATCGACATCAATTCCGTGCCGCCGGTGCCGATCATGATGGTCGGCCTGCAAGGCTCCGGCAAGACCACCACCACCGCAAAGCTCGCCCGTCGCATGGTCCAGCGCGACAAGCGCAAGGTGCTGATGGCCTCGCTCGACATCTACCGTCCCGCGGCGATGGAGCAGCTGGCCGTCCTGGGCCGCGACCTCGACATTCCGACGCTGCCGATCGTCGCCGGCCAGCAGCCGGCGCAGATCGCAAAGCGCGCGCTCGAGGCCGGCAAGCTCGGCGGCTACGACGTCGTGCTGCTCGACACCGCCGGCCGCACCACGCTCGACGAAGAGATGATGGCGGAAGCAGCCGCGATCAAAGCCGCCGCCAACCCGCATGAAGTGCTGCTGGTGGCGGACAGCCTCACCGGCCAGGACGCCGTCAACCTCGCCCGCGCCTTCGACGAGCGCGTCGGCCTCACCGGCATCGTGCTGACACGAGTCGACGGCGACGGCCGCGGCGGCGCCGCGCTGTCGATGCGCGCGGTGACCGGCAAGCCGATCAAGCTGCTCGGCACCGGTGAAAAGACCGATGCGCTGGAGGATTTCCATCCCGACCGTATCGCCGGCCGCATCCTCGGCATGGGCGACGTGGTGTCGCTGGTCGAACGCGCTGCCGCCAACATCGATGCCGAAAAGGCCGCGCGCACCGCCGAGCGGATGCGCAAGGGTCAGTTCGACCTCAACGACATGCGCGAGCAGCTGTCGCAGATGGCCAATATGGGCGGCATCAGCGGCCTGATGGGCATGATGCCCGGCATCGCCAAGATGAAGAACCAGATCGCGGCCGCCGGCATCGACGACAAGATCTTGAAGCGCCAGGTCGCGGTGATCGATTCCATGACGCGCGACGAGCGCCGTCATCCCGATCTGCTCAAGGCCAGCCGCAAGAAGCGCATCGCCGCAGGTTCAGGCCAGAGCGTCGAGCAGGTCAACAAGCTGCTGAAGATGCACCGGAACATGGCCGACATGATGAAGGCCATGGGCTCCGGCAAGCGCGGTCCGCTCGCCGGCATCGCGCAGGCGATGGGCTTTGGCGGCGGCATGAAGCCGCCTTCGCCGGAAGAGATGAAGGCGCTGCAGGAAAAAATGCAGGGTGGTGGCGGACAAGGTCTGCCCAGCCTGCCGAAGGATTTGCCGCCCGGGCTGCGCCAGGGTCTGCCGAACGTTCCAGGCCTGACCGGGCTGAGCGGCAAGCCGATGCTGCCGGGCCTCGGCGGTTTCCCGGGCAAGAAGAAATGAGGAATTCGTCGCGGGAGATCGCAACGGTCTCGCGCAACGCGGAATACCAATCAACCGAACAAAACGTACTTTGAAGGAGAATCTAGATGTCCGTCGTTATCCGTCTCGCCCGCGCCGGCACCAAGAAGCGTCCCGTCTATCACGTCGTCGTCGCCGATTCGCGCTTCCCCCGCGACGGCCGCTTCATCGAGCGTCTCGGCTATTTCAACCCGCTGCTGCCGAAGGACAACGAGACCCGGCTGAAGCTCGACATGGACAAGGTGAAGGCCTGGCTCGCCAAGGGCGCGCAGCCGTCGGACCGTGTGTCGCGCTTCCTCGACGCCGCCGGCGTCAAGAAGCGCGAAGTGCGCAACAATCCGGAGAAGGCCGTGCCGCGCAAGGAGCGTAAGGCGCAGGCCGAAGCCGCCGCGAAGGGTTAAGGCCAGATCATGCCGGCGCTGGTCTGCGTCGCGCGGATCGGCGCCGCGCATGGCGTGCGCGGCGCGGTCAAACTGTGGACCTTCACGGAAGATCCATTTGCCGTGCGGAGCTACGGCCTGCTCTCGTCCAAGGACGGCAAGCGACAGTTCGAGGTCGCAACGGCGCGCGCGGCCAAGGATCATCTGGTTGCGACGTTCAAGGGCGTCATGACCCGCGATGAGGCCGAGCGCCTCAACGGCATCGAGCTCTATGTCGCGCGCGAAAAGCTGCCCGCGACGGACGAGGGCGAATATTACCACACGGACCTGATCGGGCTCGCCGCCGTCACCACGGCCGGCGATGCGCTCGGCCGCGTGCTCGCGATCCACAATTTCGGCGCCGGCGACATCATCGAGATCGCGCCGCCCACAGGCACTACGATGCTGTTGCCGTTCACGGACGCGGTGGTGCCGGAGGTCGATATCGCCGGCGGCCGCGTCGTGATCGCGCTGCCGCAGGAAATCGCGGGCGATGACGCGGAGGAGGATTCCTCCCCGAGTCGTCCCGGCCTAGTGCGCAACTTGCGCACGGGGGGCCGGGACCCATAACCACAGGCCAGAATTTCTGGCTAAGCTGATCGCTCCAGCCGTCGCAAAACGAAGTGCGGTGGTTATGGGTCCCGGATCTGCGCTCCGCTTGTCCGGGACGACAATAACTGAGATCCGATGACCACCTCCTCACCCTGGCGCGCGACGGTGCTGACGCTGTTTCCGGAAATGTTTCCGGGGCCGCTCAGCGTGAGCCTGGCCGGCCGGGCGCTGACTAGTGGGCTCTGGGAGCTGGAGGCGCGGGACATCCGGGCCTCGGCCACCGACCGCCACCGCAGCGTCGATGACACCCCGGCCGGCGGCGGGCCGGGCATGGTGCTTCGGGCCGATGTTCTGGCGTCCGCCATCGATGCCGCCGGGATCGGCCCGGACCGGCCGAAATTGCTGATGAGCCCGAGGGGTCGGCCATTGACCCAGGCCCGCGTCCTGGAGCTCGCCAAGGGCACGGGTCCCCTGATCGTCTGCGGACGGTTCGAGGGGGTGGACCAGCGCGTGATCGACGGGCGGGGCCTGGAGGAGGTCTCGATCGGGGATTACGTGCTCTCGGGTGGTGAAATCGCAGCCCTGGCCCTGATCGACGCCTGTGTTCGGCTGCTGCCGGGCGTGATGGGCAAGGAAGCCTCGGGAACCGAGGAAAGCTTCTCGGACGGCCTGCTCGAATACCCCCAATACACCCGGCCGCAGCTGTTCGAGGGAACCCCGATTCCGGAGATCCTGACCTCCGGCGACCATGCCAAGGTCGCTAGTTGGCGGCGGGCGGAATCCGAGGCCCTGACGGCGGCCCGCCGACCGGATTTGTGGGCCCAGATCCCGAGCAAAGCCCCGAATCGGGCCGGACGCCAAAAAACGCCAAAAAACAAGACAGACGGGTGACAAACGCTCCGGCTTGCCTTATAGCAGCGGCCACATCCGCAATGGCTGGATAAACGAATTTCGCGCAGCCCCCGTTTTCCAAGGCTGGGCGCGCCGATGGAGATTTACCCATGAACCTGATCCAACAGCTCGAAAAAGAGCAATTCGACAAGCTCTCCGCCAACAAGGAGATTCCGGAGTTCGGCCCCGGCGACACCGTGATCGTCAACGTGAAGGTCGTCGAAGGCGACCGCACCCGCGTGCAGGCCTATGAAGGCGTTTGCATCGGCCGTTCCGGCGGCGGTCTCAACGAGAGCTTCACGGTGCGCAAGATTTCGTACGGCGAAGGCGTGGAGCGCGTGTTCCCGGTGATGTCGCCGATGATCGACTCGATCAAGGTGGTGCGCCGCGGCAAGGTGCGTCGCGCCAAGCTCTATTATCTCCGCAACCTTCGCGGCAAGTCGGCCCGCATCGTCGAGAAGAAGCAGGACCGCCCGGCTGCTGCCGTCAACGAGTAAGCTCCGCTTACAGACGAGTTACCGAGAGCGCGGGGCCAAACCCCGCGCTTTTTTGTTGCGTCAGCCGTGCGCGTCAAAGCCCTCGCGATTCCGGTTCGGCCTGCTATATATTCTTGGAATGTTTCCAGATTTGACCAGCCTCTCGCCCGTCAAGCGCGTCGTCATCGACGATCGCTCGCGGCTGCCCGGCCGGTTCTTCGGACGCTTCGCGACCTCGGCAACGTCAGAGCTTACGCGCGCAGCCTAAAAGCTGCGCTGACGATTTCGTTGCCCGCGCGCCAGCCGCGCAACCCGCTCTACACAACATTCCTGGAGCTGACGCTCATGTCCAAGCCGACCACATTGTACGACAAGATCTGGAACGACCATCTGGTGCACGAAGCCGAGGACGGCACCTGCCTGCTCTATATCGATCGCCATCTCGTGCACGAGGTCACTTCACCGCAGGCGTTCGAAGGCCTGCGCGCCACCGGGCGCAAGGTCCACGCGCCGGAGAAGACGCTGGCCGTCGTCGATCACAACGTGCCGACCACGGACCGCACCAAGCCGAACCCCGACCCTGAAAGCATCGAGCAGATCAAGGCACTGGCCGACAACGCCAAGGAATTCGGCATCGAATATTATGACGAGTTCGACAAACGTCAGGGCGTCGTCCACGTCATCGGTCCCGAGCAGGGCTTCACGCTGCCCGGCACCACCATCGTCTGCGGTGACAGCCACACCTCGACGCACGGTGCGTTCGGCGCGCTCGCGCACGGTATCGGCACGTCGGAAGTCGAGCATGTGCTGGCGACGCAGACGCTGATCCAGAAGAAGGCGAAGAACATGCGCGTCACCGTCGACGGCAAATTGCCGGACGGCGTGACGGGCAAGGACATCATCCTGGCCATCATCGGCGAGATCGGCACCGCGGGCGGCACCGGCTACGTGCTCGAATACGCCGGCGACGCGATCCGCGCGCTCAGCATGGAAGGCCGCATGACGGTCTGCAACATGTCGATCGAAGGTGGCGCGCGCGCCGGCCTGGTCGCGCCCGACCAGAAGGCGTTCGACTTCCTGCGCGGTCGTCCGAAGGCGCCGAAGGGCGCCGATTGGGACGCGGCGATGCGCTACTGGGACAAGTTGCGCTCGGACGAGGGCGCGCATTTCGACCACGAGCTGCGGCTCGATGCAGCGAAGCTGCCGCCGATCGTGACCTGGGGCACTTCGCCTGAGGACGTGATCTCGGTCACCGGCAGCGTGCCGGATCCCGACACGATCGCGGACGAGGCCAAGCGCCTGTCGAAGCACCGCGCGCTGAAATATATGGGCCTGACCGCGGGGACGAAGATCACCGACATCAAGCTCGACCGCATCTTCATCGGCTCCTGCACCAACGGCCGTATCGAGGATCTGCGCGCCGCCGCCAAGATCGCGGAAGGCAAGCAGGTCGCAGGCGGCGTCAACGCCATGGTCGTGCCGGGCTCCGGTCTCGTGAAGGAGCAGGCCGAGGCTGAAGGTCTGGACAAGATCTTCATCAAGGCCGGCTTCGAATGGCGCGAGCCCGGTTGCTCGATGTGCCTCGCGATGAACCCCGACAAGCTGGCGCCGGAAGAGCGCTGCGCCTCGACCTCGAACCGCAATTTCGAGGGCCGCCAGGGTTTTAAGGGCCGCACCCATCTGGTGTCGCCGGCGATGGCCGCAGCCGCGGCGATCGCGGGTCACTTCGTCGACATCAGGGAGTGGCGGTAAGCCGCTCCCTGCAATTTGAGCGATCGCGGCAAACCGCCGTTAATCGGCAGCGCCGACACTGCGTCCTCGCGGGGGTTTCGCGAGGACACGAGCTCATGGCCGGCAAGCCTGAATATGTCGATCTGATCAGCGCGGCGACGCCCCAGCACCGGCGACGCGCGGCACCGCTGCGCAGGGTCGCCAAGCCCGAGGTCGAGGAGACCTCGAAGCTCAGCCGCTGGCCGCCGGCGATGTTCAAGCAATGGAAGCTCGAGAACCTCACGCGATGGACGTCGGCGTCGTGGAAGTTGAAAGATTGGCTTTAAGCCACGTTCTCCGTCATGGCCGGGCTTGTCCCGGCCATCCACGTTCTTAGGCAGCCAAAGTGAGATCGTGGATGCCCGGGACAAGCCCGGGCATGACGACACAACTCACATCACCAATAGCGGTACGGATGGTGCCAGCGATGCCAGCGGCAGACGCGGCGCGGGCCGTAATAGGTCCAGATAACCCGGCAGCGGCGCGGATGGCTGTAATAGGGATAGTAGCCGCCATAGTAGCGTCGGTGGAAATGGCGATGGCCGTAATAGGCAGGGCGATAGCCGCCATAGCGGTGATAGCCGCCGTAATGATGAATTCCGCCGTAGCGATAGCCGCCGCCATGAAAGGCGGGCGCGGCGCGGAAGCCACCAGCGTGGAAACCACCGCCGCGGAAGCCACCGATATGTCCTCCGCCACCGTGGAAGCCGCCTCCACCGTGGAAACCACCGCCGCCATGACCGCCACCACCATGTCCACCGCCGCCGTGGCGAACCGGGATCACATCGTCACTTGCGGCCTTCGCCGCAGGCAACGCCGTCGGATTGATCGGAGTCATCGCTTCAGCAGGACGCGTCGTTCCGGCCGACAGCATCAGCGTCGCGGCGGTCGCAATTCCGAGCAAGCGCATCGGGCTTGCCCTGAGACCCAATATCCTCAGCATCGACTTCTCCCTGAATCTGGACAGCGGAGTTGCGACGCTCGCTCCCGGCTCGCGTCATCCCTGTTCATTGGCAGTCGCTCCCAAGATTAAATTAGGGACAGCGACGTGAATGCCTCATGAATGAACGACGTGCACTGCGCCGCGCCGCGACGTCGTCACCACGGCCCGAAGCCGAGCACGAACGGTGCCGGCACACCGTAGGGATAAGGACGGTAGTAGACCGGCCGCGCATAGTAATGCGGATCAGGACGCGGGGCGTATCGCACGACATCG
This sequence comes from Bradyrhizobium sp. Kon58, assembly GCF_055807455.1. Classification (NCBI taxonomy): domain Bacteria; kingdom Pseudomonadati; phylum Pseudomonadota; class Alphaproteobacteria; order Hyphomicrobiales; family Nitrobacteraceae; genus Bradyrhizobium; species Bradyrhizobium sp. Kon58. The sequence goes on along the minus strand of NZ_JBVVOT010000018.1, from coordinate 73,298 downwards.
GACCGCACATGTCGGCGCCCGTCGAACACCGCGCGCCCGGCCGACGCATCAGGCAGCTTCGTCACCCTGTGCGCAGCGGACGCGTGAGACAGGCCTGCGGCAAGCCCGACGGCAACCGCCAATGCGAACCATCTCGTCATGACGACCTCCGCCTCAGGCGCGCGACGGCATCGCGCTCGTATCAGCCCCGGCGCCAGTAGCAGCTCATATGCGGCACGATCACCGTGCCGCTGGGGCGATATTCCTGCACATAGGTCGCGTTGCACTCGCGGACCGCATCGGGACCGGGATTGTAACGGGGATAGACGCCATCCGGACTGTAATAGGGCGTGACGCGCAGGCGCGCCGGGGCCCGCTTGCGCGGCGGCGGGAGATCGTCTCGTGAGGCCGCCTGCGCCAGCCTGATCCCGGGAGCCGCGGTCTGGGCCTCCGCACCAACGCAAAACTGCGAAAACAACCCCATGCACAGTAGCGTCAGCGCTGTTTTCGCTCGCATTTTTCCGCCCATTTGAACGTCCACTTCGAGGCCCTAGGCTCCCCGTTTTGACGGCGTCCGTCAACCTCGCCGCGCTTATAAAGCCGGATGCATCGCCGCGAAACCCACGCTATGACAAGCCCATGTGGACGGAATTGAAAGCGCCCTCGCTGGCCGAGATGGAGGCGATGGCGCATGACGTGTTCGAACGCCTGCCGGCGGAGTTTCGTAGGCTGTGCGAGGGCGTGATCATCCGCGTCGACGACTTCCCCACGCAGGAAGTCCTGGACGAGATGGCATGCGAGAGCGAGTTCGACCTGCTCGGCCTGTTCCAGGGCGTCGGCCTGCCGCAGCAGAGTTTTGGCGACGTGGCGCGGCTGCCCAACATGGTCTGGCTCTACCGCCGGCCGATCCTGGATTATTGGGCCGAGCACGACGAAAGCCTCGGCCATATCGTCCGCCACGTCCTGATCCACGAGATCGGCCATCATTTCGGCCTGTCGGACGACGATATGGCCGCGATCGAGGCTCAAGAGCCCGGCTAGGCAGACGAGATCTGTCGAATTCGGCCTAGGATTTCCGCGCCGATCGCGATAAATACCGGTTCCCTAGACCACCCCGGGAAAGCGCAACCATGGACAAGTTCACCACGCTGGAAGGCGTCGCGGCGCCGCTGAAGATCATCAATGTCGACACCGACATGATCATTCCGAAGCAGTACCTCAAGACCATCAAGCGCACCGGCCTTGGCAAGGGGCTCTTCTCCGAGCAGCGCTACAAGGACGACGGCAGCGAGAATCCTGATTTCGTCCTCAACCAGCCCGCCTATCGCAATGCGAAGGTGCTGGTCGCCGGCGACAATTTCGGCTGCGGCTCGAGCCGCGAGCACGCGCCCTGGGCACTGCTCGACTTCGGCATCCGCTGCGTGATCTCGACCTCGTTCGGCGACATCTTCTACAACAACTGCTTCAAGAACGGCATTCTGCCGATCCGCGTGGCCCAGGAAGACCTCGACAAGCTGTTCGACGACGCCGAGCGCGGCGCCAACGCGACGCTGACGATCGACCTGCCGAACCAGGAGATCCGCGGTCCCGACGGCGGCAAGGTCAAGTTCGAGATCGACCCCTTCCGCAAGCACTGCCTGATCAACGGCCTCGACGACATCGGCCTGACGATGGAGAAGAAGGCCTCGATCGACACCTATGAGGAGAAGCTCAAGCACGAACGCGCCTGGGCCTGATCGCAAGTTTTTGTTTGAGCCCCGGTGCTGACAGCGCCGGGGCTTTTTCTTTGCCAGCGTTGTCCTCTATAGCTTGCGCCCATGCTGCCTGACATCGTCACCTTCTGGCACGGCCCGATGGACGCCCTGCGCCAGACCTGTTTGCGCTCGCAGCTGGCTGCCGGCCACAAGGTCACGGTCTACAGTTTTGACACCATTCCCGGCCTGCCCGCCGGCGTCGGCAACGCAGATGCCGAGGCGATCCTGCCGCATGTGTTCTCCGAACGACTACGACCGCCGCAGCCGGACGGCAGCTGGCGCGACTGGACCACACTTCAGTTCAGCGACTTCTTCCGCATGAAGCTGATGGCGAAAGGCCTCGGCCTCTGGCTCGACGCCGACGTGCTGCTGCTCAGGCCGGTCGAGATCGATCCGGCAAAGCCCTACTTTGCGTGGGAGCGGCCACGCCAGCTCGGCAATTCCGTGATCTACCTTCCGCCCGGGCACGGCATCGTTGCCGCCTTCGAAGAGCTAATGGAGCAGGAGGAGCTGACGCCGAACTGGCTGTCGCTGCGCCATCGCGTCACCTTTGCGATGCGCCGCCTGCGCGGCGGCTCGAACCGCCTCTCCGACATCCGCGTTGCGATCTTCGGGCCGGCGGCACTCACCGCGCTCGCGCGCCGCACCGGCGAGCTGCAAAACGCATTGCCGAAGCAATCGTTCTACGCCGTGCATGCCGAACCGAAACTGTTCTTCGATCCCTCGAGCTATCTCGACCTCGTCACCAACCCCGACATCATCGGCCTGCACATCTCGCCCAAGGGCCGCGGCGGCGAGAAGCCGATCCCGGGCAGCCTGTATGCGTGGGCGGCGGAGCGGTTCGGCTGACTGCCGCGCAGGAGCTGCGCTCCCTCTCCCGCTTGCGGGAGAGGGTGTCTCCACAACGGGACAATCCCCTAGAGGAGAGAACCCTCACCCGGCGCGCGGGACGATGCTTCGCATCGCCCCGGCGCGCCGACCTCTCCCGCAAGCGGGAGAGGTGCAGCGGAGCCCCGGGCTCCCTCATCGCTATTTGATCCAGCGCAACGCGCACCTGCACCATTGTGCCTAATCTCGCTCCAATTCCGCCGTTCGAATGGAGCTTCGCATGAGCACCGCAACCAGGCCTTATCCCATTGTCCAGGACCTCATCGAGTCCTTTGCAAGCTGGCTGAAGCACCGCCGCGAGCTGAACGAGATCCGGCAGCTCGACCGCGCCGATTTCGATCGCATCGCGCAAGACCTCCGGATTGCGCCTGACGATCTCGAAGAGCTGGTCCGCCACGGCAAGCATTCTGCCGACGAGCTGCCGAAGATGCTGGAGCAGCTCGGCATCAGCGCCGAAGGGCTTGGCCGCGCGCATCCGCTGCTGCTGCGCGACATGGAGCGGGTGTGTGCGCTTTGCAGCCACAAGGGCCAGTGCGATCGCGAGCTGGCCGACGGCACCGCCGCGGAGAACTACCACGGCTTCTGCGCCAATGCGTCGACGCTGGAGTCGCTCGATCGTGCCGAAGTGACGCGCGCTTAAACGATCCAGTCTGGCGCGTGAGGCAGCTCATCGCTCTGTGCCGTATCGTGATTGATCCAGATTTCGGCATTCTCGGAGCGAAGCAGCTCGACTACCTTGGCCATGGACGCGACCGTTGCCTGCGGATCGGCGTTGAAGGACGGCACGCGCATGTGCCGGAGGTTCTCGCGATTGTGCGCGACGTCGCCGCTCAGCAGCACGGCGCCGCGCCGCGGTAGCCTCACCATGAGCGAGCAATGCCCGAGGGTATGGCCCGGCGTGAAAATCATGCGCACAGCGCCGTCGCCAAATACGTCGTGGTCACCATCGACGATCTCGTACGGCCGCTCCTTCAACGATTTGTAGTGCTGCAGCGAATAGCCGAATTCTTCAGGCTCCGGTCCGAACATGGCCTCGAATTCAGCCCGCTGGCCGATCCATCTTGCATTCTCGAACAGATCGACATTTCCGATATGATCGAAATGCGCGTGGGAAAGCAGGATCGTGCCGATGTCGCGGGGCCGCACCCCGATTTCGTCCAGTTGGTCCGCGATGGGACGACGCACGATGCCGCGTATGCCATGGGCAATGATGCGTCCTTCCGGATGCTTCGATAGCGCATCCTCGATTCCCGTATCCCAGATCAGCCATTCGCCACGATGACTGACGAGGTAGGCATTGCAGCTCAACGTCATGGGTATCCCGACATTGATGCCCGGAGAATAGATCGAACCGTCCGAGACCTGCGCAATGCCGCCGTCGAGGATGTAGAGTCTGTCAACCGTCGCCATTGGGGAAGTCATCAAGCCGCCGATTCCATCCGCCGCTTCGCCTCGCGCATGTCGCGCCCAGGTGGCATGCCGAACAACCGGGAATATTCTCGCGTGAACTGCGTGATGCTTTCGTAGCCAACCTGATGAGCCGCGGTCGCGATCTGCACACCGTCGGCCAGCATCGCGCGGCGGGCTTCGATCAGGCGAAGCTGTTTCTGAAACTGTAGCGGGGTCAGCGAAGTGACGCTCCGGAAGTGCGCGTGAAATGCCGACGGGCTCATCGCCGCGGTCTTGGCCAACCGATCGACGCGCAACGGCTTGGCATAGCCGGCACGAATGAGCGCAACCGCGCGGCCGATCCGCTGTGCATGGCTATCGGCAATTCCGAGCGCCCTGATGGCCCCGCCGTGGCGGCCGGCCAGCAGCCAATAATGCAGCTCTCGCATCAACTGGCCGCGCAAGATCGGCAAGGCCGAGGGACGGTCGATCAGGCGCAACAGCCGGAGCGCTACGTCCGCGAGCTCCTGCTCCGTCGGCTCGACTCGCAGCGGGCGGGACGGAATGAACGGGAGCGAACCCATCTCGACCACCAGTCCCTCGATGATTGTGGGGTCGAGCTCGACGACGAGCGAAAGATAGGGCATGGCCGCCGTCGCGCGCGTGATCTGGCTGACCGTCGGCACATCACTCGCAATCAACAAGGAAGCGCCTGCGCCGAAGTCGAAGGACGTCCGGCCGGTCGCCACACGTTTGGCGCCTTGCAAGACGAGTGCGACCAGAGGCCTGGAGATCGCGTACAGGAGCGCACTCGGCGCGGTCTCGCGGATGATCGAGACTCCGGCGAAGGGCGTGGAGGCGACGCCCCTGTCGTCGGCGTGAGCCGCGGAATAACGACTGGCGATCTGGAGAAGCGTTTCGGTCACGCGCCAATTTTAGGCCGAGCCCGGCGCACAGGCAATCGGCGCCGGCCGTTCAGGCAGAAAATCAGGAGTTTTGGGCAAGTCCGCCGTGGCCGCATCCCGGAGTGTTGGGCAAGACACTCCGAGGATCCGGCAACACCGGGCGATCGATCGCGGGCAAACGGACATCACCGCAACGCTTCGAGGAATTTCCGATGCCCACCATTTCTCTCGTCACCGGCGCCAGCCGCGGCCTTGGCCGCAACACCGCCATCGCCATCGCACGTCACGGCGGCGACGTGATCGTGACCTATCGCAACGGGGTCGCCGCAGCACGCGAAGTCGTCGCCGAGATTGAATCGCTGGGGCGCAAGGCCATCGCGCTGGAGCTTGATGTCACCGCCGTGTCGAGCTTTCCCGCGTTCTTCACAAAAGTTAGATCCGCGTTGGCGGAGCATTGGCGCGCCGAGAGATTCGATCACCTCGTCAACAATGCCGGTCAGGGCGAGATGGCCGCGATCGCAGAGACGACGGAGCAACAATTCGATGCCCTGTTCGCCACGCACGTCAAAGGACCATTCTTCCTGACGCAGGCCTTGCTACCCTTGCTCGCCAACAAGGGCCGGATCATCAACTTCTCCAGCGGGCTGACGCGCGTGTCGTTTCCGGGATTTTCCGCCTACGCGGCTGCGAAGGGCGCCATCGAGGTTCTGACCGTCTACATGGCCAAGGAATTTGGCGGACGCGGCATCACGGCCAACGTCGTCGCGCCGGGTGCGATCGAAACCGATTTTCTCGGCGGCGCGGTTCGGGACATGCCGGATTTGAACAGCCAATTTGCGCAGATGACCGCACTGGGCCGCGTCGGTTTGCCCGACGATATCGGACCGATGGTTGCGAGCCTGCTCGGTCCCGACAATCGTTGGGTCACGGCGCAGCGGATCGAGGTGTCCGGCGGCCAGACGATCTGAGCGAGGCGCGATTGGGCTAAGAAGCGGGCGCGTCCCCGGCGCCGCTGCCGCCCGCAGCATCGCCTTTTGATTCCCCCACGGCTACTGCGCCAATGCGTCGACATTGGACTCGCTCGATCGTGCCGACCATACCGGCCTTGCAAATCCCGTAGCAGACCGTCAACGCGGTCTGCGCGAAGATCATGCACCAGCGGCCATCGCGGCGGCTTCCGCTGCCGCGCGCTGCATGCTGGTCGACATCTCATTCGTCACCGTGCTTTGCTCTTCGATTGCCGCGGCCGTCGACGTCACATATTCGCTGACGTTGTTGATAGCCGTTTTGATCGAAGCCAAGGCGGTGACGACGTCGCCGGAGATGCCGTTGAGGCTGCCGATCTCGGCACCGATCTTGTCGGTCGCCTGCTTGGCCTGGTTAGCGAGGCTCTTGACCTCCGAGGCGACCACGGCGAAGCCGCGACCGGCTTCACCGGCGCGGGCGGATTCGATGGCGGCGTTAAGTGCCAGGAGGTTGATCTGCCCGGTGATGTTGTTGATGAGCTCGACGATCCCGCTCATCGCCAGCGCCGCTTCAGTGAGGCGCTGGGCCTGGGCGTCGGCGGCGGCGACCTGATCGACCGCACTGCTGGCAGTCTGGCGGGACTTGGTCATCGCCTCGGAGATCTCCCGCACTGAGGCATTCAATTCCTCCGAACCCGCGGCGACCGATTCCATCATGCCGCGGACCCGCTCGTTGCCCATGCGGAGCAGCACCTGCTTCGTGACATCGGTCGCATATTTCACGACCTTGAACGGCTTGCCGTTGAGATCCATGATCGGGTTGTAGGAAGCCTGGATGTAGACCTCTTTGCCGCCCTTGCCGATGCGCTTGTATTCGGCCGCCTGATACTGGCCGCGGTTGAGCGCCGCCCAGAACTCGCGATAGCCATTGCTATCGCGCTCCGACGGCTCGACAAACATGCCGTGATGCTTGCCCTTGATCTCGGCCAACGAGTACCCGAGCGCGCTCAGGAAGTTGGCATTCGCGGTGATGATCGAGCCGTCCATGTTAAACTCGATCACCGCCTGCGCCTTCTCGATCGCCGCGATCTGACCGGCGAGATCCGCGGTCTTCAGCTTCTCGGCAGTGACGTCGGTGGCGAACTTGACGACGCCGAACGGCTTGCCATTCTCGTCGAGCAATGGATTGTAGTAGGCGAGGATCCAGACCTCGCGGCCGCCCTTGCCGATGCGCTTGAACTCGCCAGCCTGGTATTCGCCGCGGTTGAGCTTGGCCCAGAACTCGCGATAGGCCGCGCCGTCGCGCTCGCTCTGGGGCACGAACAGGCTGTGATGCTTTCCCTGGATCTCTGCGAGCGAATAGCCAAGCGCGTTGCAGAAATTCTCGTTCGCGGTGACAATGGTGCCATCGAGCGTGAACTCGATCACGGCCTGCGCACGGCTGATGCCGGCGATCTTGGAAGCGTCCGCCATGCTGCGGATCTTCTTCCCGGTGATGTCGGTCGCAATCTTGGCGACCCTCACCGTCTTGCCGTTGCCGTCGAGCACCGGATTGTAGGACGCTTCGATCCAGACCTCGCGGCCGCCCTTCGCGATGCGCTTGACCTCGCGCGCCTGATACTCGCCATGGTTCAATGCGGCCCAGAACGCCTTGTACTCGGCGCTATCGCGCTGGTCGGCGGGAACGAACATGGAATGATGTTTGCCCTGGATTTCATCGAGCCGATAGCCGAGGGCGTCGAGAAAATTCTTGTTAGCCGTGATGATCGTCCCATCAAGATTGAATTCGATCATGGCTTGCGACCGGCCGATTGCCTCAATCTGAGCTTGTGCATCGACACGGGATTTACGACCGAACATTTCATCGCTCCGAAATTGATGGCCCGTTTGCAGCGCGTGGGCTTGCAAGCGATCGCAGAATTCATGATCTCGCTCGGAATCTCACGAGGACCGACCGTTCGTCGGCTCTGCGACCCAGCACATGAACGAGCTATACGAATCGAATTATCAGAGTATTTGTCCGATCGAAGACACAATGGCCGGATTCCGCCAACGCGATTAGCCGGACAGAAACTTCCCGACCTTTGCTGACTCGCCGAACAGCCATCGGCTTTGAATTGCGAAGAAAGGCCTAAAGATCGTTATCGATAGTCGGCAATGCGGCCGGCAACGATCGATCACGAGTCCGTGGTCCCGAGGATCAGGTATGCGCATGGGGATCGGACAATTGGTCGCAGCCGACATGAGCGCGTTCATGCCTCCTCGAGTGATCCAGTCACGTCCGACAGCCGTTTCATTCAGTCTCGCATTGGCAGCGCCGGGGAGGCGATACGCTAGTCTCTGCGGGGAGGAATTCTGATTTGGGCGGCGTCTCTTATCTCGACCGGTATCCTTTGCTTCAGTCGCGCGACAGCGAGTTCGCGCGCGACCGCCTGTTCGCCGAATATGGCGCCGACCGCTTCGACAAGCACGGCGGCGAGTTCGGTATCCATGCCAATTTTGCTCGCTTGCAATCGATCGGCCTCGCGTTCTGCGGCTACGACGGTGCGGCGTCGCTCTCCTTTCCAGAATCGCAGATTCTCCGCCAGTTCTTCTCCATCCAGGGGGCTGCGAGCTTCAGGACCAATGGGAGCAGCGAGCTGATTGAGGCCTTCAGTCCGATCATCTCCGGAGACGCCAGGCTGGATCTCGAGTTTGCGCCGGGCTATCGCCAATTGGTGCTGAGGATCGATGCCGGCGCACTCGAGCGGTTGCTCAAGACAATCCTTGGCGATGATAGCGACACGGAGCTGCGTTTCGCCCCGGGCGAAGCTGATCCGTCGGTTATGACTCATGTTCGTCAGGACGTCTTTAGATTCGCGGAGGAGTTGGACAGGTTCGGCCAGGATTACTCCCCCATAGCCATCGGCGAACTTGAACGGGCGCTGATGGTTCGAATCCTTCTGGCGCACCGGCACAATTTCACTGACCGGTTTCAGGGCCCGGCACCGGGCGCCAACCGATCCGTCATCGACATCGTCGAATCCTACATCGAGGCTCATTGGGACGAACCAATCGATCTGGAGAAGATTGCCGCAATCGCCAACGTCAGCGTGCGGACGATTTATCGGGAATTCTCCCTAGCGGGGCGGGGATCACCGGGTCAGTTCGCGCGGCGCTTCCGGCTGCAGCGGGCGACGGAGCTCTTACGCCATCCCGATGAGCAGACCAGCGTGGTTGCCGTCGCGTTCAAATGCGGCTTTCAAAATCTCGGCCGCTTTGCATCGGAATATCGGCGAGCGGTCGGTGAGCTGCCATCCGAAACCCTAAAGAATGCGAGACGAAGGCAGTGACGCGACGACGCAGTTCCTGAATTCGCAGCAAAGCGCTGTCGCAAGCGGCGAGCCCTCAACCCTTCGCCATCGCCGCAATCGCATCCGCGATCTCGATCGTGCGCCGTGCCATGTCGGCGTGCAGCCGCTCCACCATCGCGCCGTCGAGACGGATCGCGCCGCGCGAGACGTTCTCCGGCAATTCGAACGCGGCGATGATCTTTCTCGCGCGCGCGACGTCCTCTTCGGGCGGGGTGAAGATCGCGTTGCAGGCTTCGATCTGCGAGGGGTGAATCAGCGTCTTGCCGTCAAAACCGAGATCGCGGCCTTGCGCGCATTCGGTGGCGAAACCGTCGGAGTTGGCGATGTCGCTGTAGGGGCCGTCGAGAATTTCGAGGCCATGGGCGCGCGTTGCCAGGATGCAATGGGTGATCATCGGGATCATCGCCGCGCGGCCCGGCAGCATCTTGATGCGCGTCTCGCGCGAGATGTCGTTCGGGCCGAACACGAAGCCTGACAGGCGCCGCGCTGGATCGCGCCCGGCGGCGGCGAGTTCCTCGGCATGCAGCACGGCGCGTGCGGTCTCGATCATGGCCCAGACCTTTACGGTCGGCGCTGCGCCGAGTTCGGCGAGACGGCGGCCGATCGTGTCGAGGTCCTCGACGCTTGAAACCTTTGGAACCAGGATGCCGTCCGGCGAGGCCTTCGCCGCCATCGCGACATCGTCGGCCCACCAGAGCGTGTCGAGGCCGTTGGTGCGGATCAAAATCTCGCGCTTGCCGAACCCCTTGGCCGCGATCGCAGCCGCGATGCCGTCGCGCGCCACTGCCTTGGCATCGGGCGCGACGGAATCTTCCAGATCGAGGATCAGGCCGTCGGCGGCGAGATTACGCGCCTTTTCCAGCGCGCGGGGGTTGGAGCCGGGCATGAACAAATGGCTGCGGCGCGGGCGGGTCATGCAAGCGTTCCTTCCGGTTTCCTCATCTCACTTCCGACCGAAGCCGATAGCATTTGGCCTGCCTATTCGAAAGGCTTGTTCGTCCCAGCGGTATATGATTAGGCATAGGCCATGACCACATTCCCAGAGCATTTGCTGGAAGGCTACAAGGCCTTCGCCACCCAGCGGCTGCCGACCGAGCAGACCCGCTACCGCGAGCTGTCGGTGAAGGGGCAGTTCCCCGAAGTGATGGTGATCGGCTGCTGCGATAGCCGCGTCTCGCCCGAAGTGATCTTCGACGTCGGACCGGGCGAACTCTTCGTGGTTCGCAACATCGCCAATCTGGTGCCGGTGTATCAGCCCGACGGCAACGCGCATGGCGTCTCGGCGGCGCTGGAATATGCCGTGACGGTGCTGAAGGTGAAGCACATCGTGGTGCTCGGGCACGCGCAGTGCGGCGGCATCCGCGCTTTCGTCGACAAGATCGAGCCGCTCACGCCCGGCGACTTCATCGGCAAATGGATGCAGATGTTCATCAAGCCGGGCGAAGTGGTGGAGCAGCGCGACCACGAGACCATGGCGCAATTCGTCGAGCGCATCGAGAAGGCCGCGGTGTTCCGCAGCCTGGAAAACCTGATGACCTTCCCGTTCGTGCAGAAGGCGGTCGAGAGCGGCCAGATGCAGACCCACGGCGCCTATTTCGGCGTCGCGGAGGGATCACTGTTCGTGCTGGACAAGGCGGCGAAGGAATTCAGGAACGCGCGCGAGGCGACGTAGGTCTCGTAGGGTGGGCAAAGCGAAGCGTGCCCACCAATTGTATCGTAATCGCGGAATGATGGTGGGCACGGCGCGATGCGCCTTTGCCCACCCTACGAGACCGATGACGGCTCCTACGCCGCCTTCTTCTTCGCGCTGATCAGCTTGCGGTTGATCAGCACTTCCGCGATCTGGATCGCGTTGAGCGCGGCGCCCTTGCGTAGATTGTCGGACACGCACCACAGCACGAGACCGTTCTCTACCGTCGCGTCCTCGCGGATGCGGCTGATATAGGTGGCGTCCTCGCCGGCGGCTTCATACGGCGTGGCGTAGCCGCCGGGTTCATGCTTGTCGATGACGAGACAACCCGGCGCCTTGCGCAGGATGTCGCGCGCTTCGTCCGCGCTGATCGGGTTCTCGAACTCGATGTTGACGGCCTCGGAATGGCCGACGAAAACGGGCACGCGCACGCAGGTCGCGGAGAGCTTGATCTTGGGATCAAGAATCTTCTTGGTCTCCGCCATCATCTTCCACTCTTCCTTGGTGTAGCCGTCCTCCATGAAGACGTCGATCTGGGGGATGACGTTGAAGGCGATGCGCGCGGGAAACTTGTTATTGACCAGCTCCTGGTTGGTGTAGACGGCCTTGGTCTGCGAGAACAATTCGTCCATCGCGTCCTTGCCGGCGCCCGACACCGATTGATAGGTCGAGACCACGACGCGCTTGATCGTCGCCTTGTCGTGCAGTGGCTTGAGCGCGACCACGAGCTGCGCGGTCGAGCAGTTCGGGTTGGCGATGATGTTCTTCTTCTTGAAGCCGGCGGTCGCGTCCGCATTCACTTCCGGCACGATCAACGGCACGTCCGGGTCCATGCGCCAGGCCGAGGAATTGTCGATCACGACCGTGCCGGCGGCGCCGATCTTCGGCGACCATTCCTTCGACACCTCGCCGCCGGCCGACATCAGGCAGATGTCGACGTCGGAGAAGTCGTAATGCTCGAGCGCTTTGACCTTCAGCGTGCGGTCGCCGTAGGAGACCTCGACGCCCATGCTGCGGCGTGAGGCCAGGGCCACCACCTCGTCCGCGGGGAATTTGCGCTCATCCAGAATGTTGAGCATTTCCCGTCCGACATTGCCGGTCGCGCCGACGACTGCGACTTTGTAACCCATCGTTCACTCTCCGACGAAAAAGCTCGTTCCTGAAGCTGAGGCTTAAACAGGAAGAGCAGCGCTTCTATGCGAGAACCGGCCTCAAGACAACGTTGGACCATGCCTTAGGGACGTGGATGCAGTCGCCCGAGGCCAGCACGGCCGCAAACCCCACCCAGATCCATCTTGCGCTCGCAGCCTTCGCCGACGAGGTCGTCGGCACGCTGGCGCGCCTGTTCGCCTATGTGGGGGCTTTGGTGCTGTTTGCCATCCTCGGCCTTGCGGCACTCGGCCAGCTGCCAACCTTGCGCGACGACGATCCGGCGCTGAAGCCGGGTTGGGCCGTGGCCGACCGCTCGCCTCCAGGCTTCGCCCTCAGCCGGCTCGATTCGTCAGAAAAAACAGCCTCTTACACCATCTTGAGACACCCCGAAGGCGGCCGCAGGGACGTGATGCGCTGGGCGGGCGAGGCGGACACGGCCATGGCCGAGTTCGAGATTTACCGGGAAGGCGGCGAATTCGACGTGGCGCGGCCGGCAACTCTGGACCTGGCCGCCCGGATGGGACTGGGCACCGCAACCCCGCTGGAGCAAGCCGGCCTGATCGACACGAAATTCGGCCCCGTCGCCCTATTCCAGCCGACCGGCACGGCGGAGGGCGCGCGGGCCTGCCTCGGCTACCTCAAGCGCAGCGAGGAGCCGGCGCTCCAGATCTCCGGATTTTCCTGCCAGGGCGACAGCCTGCCCGCCCGGCGCGCCGCGATCGCCTGCACGCTGAACCGGCTGACGCTGCTGACCTCGGGCAACGAGCCGAAGCTGGCCGAATTGTTCGCCCATGCGGAGCTGAAGCGCCGCCCCTGCGCGCCCCCGGGTTCGTCGGACTGGCTGCTCGGCGCCGCCAATGCGCAATTGCGCGGCGCGCTCTGACCGGCATCAAGCTCAAGTGGCTGTATCCATGCAACTTTTGCCGGCGCGCACGATTATTCAGCGCTGGTGTGACCCAATAGACCTAGTTGCAGCCGCCCCGGCCGGGTTAGTATGAGCGTGAAATTGATTGGCGGCTTGCCGCCTGAAGGGGACGTGATGAGCTCGAATTTCTCTGCCGCGAACAAACTGGCGATGTGGCTTGCGGCCGGCGCCGTGATTGCCATGTCCTCAGCCTTCGCGACACCCGCCTCGGCCGACACCAAGAAGCAGCGCTATGACAGCGGCCGTCACTATTACGGCCCGAGCGGCCCCAATGCGAGCTATCAGCAGGGTCGCACCCGCATCTATGTGAGCAAGCGCTCCTGGCTCGACGGCGGCACCGAGGTCAATCCGGGCGACCGCAAGTTCTCCGACTACGCCTTCCCGCCGGCGGTGGGCTATCCGACCTTCGCCCGCGAAAATCTCAACCGCCCGATCGATCGCCAGCCGCTGAGCACGCCGCAGGATGTTGGCGGCTATCCGCAGAATTACCCGCTGTACTGAGGCGGGATTATCGACCGAATCAAAATGGCCGGGCTCGCGCCCGGCCATTTTTGTTTTGATGGGACCTTGTAGGGTGGGCAAAGGCGCGAAGCGCCGTGCCCACCCTCTCTCGGCAATGGCGATCAGAATGGTGGGCACGCTTCGCTTTGCCCACCCTACAAACACTGCGCTCGCCGTCAGGCGTGCAGCTTCTGCAATTCCTTCAGGATCGCTTCGCCCATCTGCGTGGTCGAGGCGGACGTGGTGCCTTCCGACTTGATGTCCGCGGTGCGCAGGCCGCTGGCCAGCACCGCGGCGATCGCGGCGTCGACCTTGTCGGCGAGATCGCCCACGTCGAAGGAATAACGCAGCGCCATGCCGAACGACGAGATCATCGCGATCGGATTGGCGAGGCCCTGGCCGGCGATATCAGGCGCCGAGCCGTGCACGGGCTCGTACAGCGCCTTGCGCTTCTTGCTCTTGACGTCGACCTCGCCGAGCGAGGCCGAGGGCAGCATGCCGAGCGATCCCGTCAGCATCGCAGCAATGTCGGACAGCATGTCGCCGAACAGATTGTCGGTGACGATGACGTCGAACTGCTTCGGCCATTTCACCAGCATCATGCCGCCGGAATCGGCCAGCTGATGCTCGAGCGTGACGTCGGGATATTCGCGCTTGTGGACCTGGGTCATGACCTCGTTCCAGAGCACGCCCGACTTCATGACGTTTCGCTTCTCCATCGACGTCACCTTGTTCTTGCGCTTCTTCGCAAGCTCGAAGGCGACGCGGCCGATGCGCTCGATTTCATAGGTGTCGTAGACCTGGGTATCGATGGCGCGCTTCTGGCCGTTGCCGAGGTCGGTGATGGTCTTGGGCTCGCCGAAATAGACGCCGCCGGTGAGCTCGCGCACGATCATGATGTCGAGGCCCTCGACCGCCTCGCGCTTGAGGCTGGAGGCCTCCGCCAGCGCCGGGTAGCACACGGCGGGACGCAGGTTGGCAAACAGACCGAGATCCTTGCGCAGGCGCAGCAGGCCGGCTTCCGGACGCACCTCGTAGGGCACCGCGTCCCACTTGGGACCGCCGACCGCGCCGAAGATGATCGCGTCGGCATCCTTGGCCTTGGCCATGTCGCCTTCCGAGATCGACACCTTGTGCGCGTCATAGGCCGAACCGCCGACGAGGCCGGTGTCGGTCTCGAACTTGGCGATGCCCGCCGAATTGAGCCAGTCGATCAGCCGCTTCACCTCGCCCATCACCTCGGGGCCGATACCGTCGCCGGGAAGCAGCAGCAGTTTGTGGGTCGCCATGGTCGTTCTTCCTCCGTTTCGTCATAGCCGGGCTTGACCCGGCCATCCACGTCTTGCCTCGGGTGCAGAAGAACGTGGATGCCCGGCACAAGGCCGGGCATGACGGCATCTCGTGAATTTCGGCCGGAGTGCTAGAGCGGCGATGCGTGCTTGGCAAGACACCATTGCCGCTTCGGTTCTGTGCAAGGCGGGCAGGGCCTGCCACACTGCGCATGCCGGAGTACCCCTTGCACGCACCTGACCGCCCTCCACCCGATGCCCACCCCGCACGGTTGATCCTGACCCTGTCGCTGGCCGCGACAGTTGGGCTGGGTATCGGCCGCTTCGCCTATTCACTGGTGCTGCCCGACATGCGGGAGGACCTCGGCTGGTCCTACTCGGCGGCCGGTTTCATGAACACCATCAACGCCGTCGGCTACCTCGTCGGCGCCCTGGTGGCATCCCGGTTGATCGAACGGGTCGGCTGGTCGGCCGCGATCCGCGGCGGAACCCTGGCCTGCGTCGCCGCGCTCGCGACTTGCGCGCTGACCGGGAATTTCGTCGCGCTGAGCCTGGCGCGTCTCGTGCTGGGCGTTGGCGCCGCGGCCGGCTTCGTCGCCGGCGGCGCGCTGGCCGCATCCATCGCGCAGTCGCGCCCGGAGCGGGCCAATTTCCTGCTCAGCCTGTTCTATGCCGGGCCCGGCATCGGCATTCTCTCCTCCGGACTGATCGCCCCGTTCACGCTGCAATATTTCGGGCCGGGCTCGTGGTGGATCGTGTGGTGGGCGATGACCCTGCTGTCCGTCGTCATGACCGTGCCGCTGTTCCTGGTCCGCATCGAGAGCGGCGTGCGTTTCTCGCAAGGCAGCCACGGCGCCTTCGCGATTTTTCCGGTGCTGATCTATCTCGCAGGCTACTTCCTGTTCGGCGCCGGCTACATCGCCTACATGACGTTCATGATCGCCTATGTGCGCGACGGCGGCGGCGGGGCCGCGGCGCAGGCCGGGTTCTGGAGCCTGATCGGCTTGAGCGCCTTCGTCACGCCGTGGGCCTGGCGCGGCGTGCTCGCGCTCGATCGCGGCGGGCTGGCCACCGCGATCATTCTCGGCACCAACGCGCTCGGCGCCGCCCTGCCGATGCTCGGGCATTCGCCGGCATGGCTCGCGGTCTCCGCGATCGTGTTCGGCGTCGCCTTCTTCGCTGTGGTCGGTTCGACCACCGCTTTCGTACGCTTCAACTATCCGCCTGAGGTGTGGCCGACCGCGATCGCGGCGATGACGATCTCGTTCGGCGTCGGCCAGACGCTCGGCCCGATCGTGGTCGGCGCGATCACGGACGCACTGGGGAGCTTGAGTTACGCGCTGAATGTGTCTGCAGCGCTGCTGGCGCTGGGCGCGGTTGCGGCGCTGTGCCAGCGGAAGGTGGGGCCGGCCTCATAACAAGTGTCGTCCCGGCGAAGGCCGGGACCCATACCGCGTGATCTATCGACGGATGCAGGCGAGCGTACGGTGGGAGGACGCTTCACTACGAATCCTCGCCAAACGTCTCCCTGTAGTTATGGGTCCCGGCCTCGCCGGGACGACGATCAGGTTAACTCCGCGGAGCTAGCTCCCACTAAACGAATTGTACCCCTGGTCTTCCCAATAGCCGCCCTTGTAGTCGTTGGTGACTTCCATCGACACCACGTATTTCGGATTCTTGAAGCCGAGCTTGGTCGGCACGCGGATCTTCATTGGAAACCCATACGCGCGCGGCAGGATTTCGCCGGCGTATTTGAACGTCATCTGGGTCTGCGGATGCAGCGCGGTGCGCATGTCGAGCGGAGAATTGTAGCCGTCCTTGTCGGCGCACTGGAACCAGACATACTTTGCACGGGTGTCGGCGCCGATCAGCTTGAGGAAGTCGCGCATCGGCGTGCCGGTCCAGCTGCCGATCGCGCTCCAGCCCTCGACGCAGATGTGACGGGTGATCTGCGTGACCTGCGGCAGCTTGTACAATTCCGGAAGCGTCCACGGCTTCTTGTTGTCGACGAGACCGCGGACTTCGAGCTTCCAGTCGGCGCCGTCGACATCGGGTGCGTCGTCGAGATCGTAATAGGCGTTGAACGGAAACGGTTTTGTGATCGCGCTCTCGGGAAACGTCGGCGCCAGTGCGTCGGGATTGAAGATGAAATCCTGCACGGCATCGTTGAATTTCGAAACCGACTTCAGCATCTCCTCGGCGGAGGACGAGTCGATCACGTCGCAGCCGGTGAGCAGCGTCAGCGCCCCTAAGCTGGCGCCGCCCGCGATGAAGCGGCGGCGGCTGACCTCTGGCATCGTCTTGATGGAGTCCTTGATCAGCAGCCGCTTGTCGACGCCGGGGATCAGAAATGAGCGCTTGGCCATGGTTCTCTCTCCGCTCTAACGGCCGATGATCATCGCGCGCAGGCTCTTCGGCACCAGCAGCGCGAGTAAAACGTGAATGACGAGGAACGCGCAGATCGCGGCCATGCAGAAGAAATGGATGTAGCGCGCGGTCGGATAGTCGCCGAACAGGCTCACGAGCCAGTGCAATTGCACCGGCTTCCACATTCCCAGCCCCGACAGCACGATGATCACGCCGACCAGGATGATGCCGGCATACAGCACGCGCTGGACGTAATTGTAGACGGTGAGATCGGCATGGCCGAGCTTGAAGGTCAGCGCAGCCCTGACATCGTGGAGCACGCCGGACGGGGTGATCGGCAGCAGTTTTTTCCGGAAGCGCCCCGTGGCAAAACCGGTGACGAGATAGGCAAGGCCGTTGATCATCAGCAGCCACATCGCCGCAAAGTGCCAGAGCAGGCCGCCACCGAGCCAGCCGCCGAGCGTGTAGTCGCGCGGAAAGCTGAAACCGAACAGCGGCGAGGCGTTGTAGATCTGCCAGCCCGACAGGATCATCAGGATCATGGCAAGGGCGTTGATCCAGTGCATGACCCGGACCCAGGCCGGCTGGATCACTTTGGCCGGGGTGGCGCTGACCTGCTCGTCGGTGACTGTGAGGCTCGACATGGCGGTTCCGTCCTGAACATCGTCTGACAGCAATTATACGCCGATGCTTCCGCTTTCGTTACGCCCTGCCCGGCATCGAATCGATACCGGCGGGCTATCATGGTCACAATAAAGCGAGCCGGGTACCCCCGGCTCGCCATTTCGTCGCATCCGGTTCGGGGGATGAAGCCGGATAGTGCAGTATTTACGTCGCCGGCATCAGCACGGTATCGACCACATGGATCACACCGTTCGACTGGTTGACGTTGGAGATCGTCACCATCGAGGTGCCGCCCTTGGCATCGACGATCCAGACCTTGCCGTCCATCTTCTTCACCGTCAGCTCCTCGCCTTCGGCGGTCTTCATCTTCTTGCCGTCGGTGAGGTCGGACGCCTCGAGCTTGCCGGGCACCACATGATAGGTGAGGATCTTCGTCAGCGTCGCCTTGTTCTCGGGCTTGACCAGGGTGTCGACGGTGCCGGCCGGCAGCTTGCCGAAGGCGGCATTGGTCGGCGCGAACACCGTGAACGGGCCCTTGCCTTCCAGCGTCGGCACCAGGCCGGCCGCCTTCACCGCCGCCACCAGCGTGGTGTGGTCCTTCGAGTTGACGGCGTTCTGGACGATGTTCTTGGACGGGAACATCGCGGCGCCGCCGACCATAACGGTCTTTTCCTCGGCGCGGGCGGGCGCGACGACGGTCGCGGTGATGGCCAGCGCGCTGAAAGCTGCAGCGGTAAGGTAGGCAATGCGCTTCGACATGGAGAGTCTCCCGATTGGATGATGACCGGCGATTGCCGGCGTTCGAGTTGGGCAACAACGGTGGCTGCGACCTGTGAGCGTGAAGCAGCAGCGACGTCGTTGGCTCGAATTACGGGAGGGTTTGCGAAGCGGTTTCGAACAAAACTTCTTTGTGATGCGTGAAACTAAATGCGTGGTGCTCCGTGGGGTGCGTCATTGCGAGGAGCGAAGCGACGAAGCAATCCAGGCTGCCACCACGGATGCACCGCTGGATTGCTTCGCTTCGCTCGCAATGACGAGCCTCGACGATCTACCTGCCGCTCAATCCCTGTTGTGCGGCGTCTGAATGAACCCGCGATTATGCGTCGGGCTGATCAGCAGTTCGTTGATGCACACCCGCGCCGGCATGCTCGCGATGAACGCGATGGTGCGGCCGAGATCTTCGGATTGCAGCATCCTGGCCTGCTCCTCTTCGCTGGGCACCACCGGGCGCAGCTTCAGGATCGGGGTCGCGACCTCGCCCGGCATCAGGCAGCAGGCGCGCAGGCCGTTGACGCATTCGTCCATGTTGAAGGAATGGGTCAGCGCCAGCACCGCATGCTTGGTCGTGGTGTAGGCCGGGCCCGGCATTTTCGAGACGTGGCGGCCGGCCCAGGACGAGACGTTGATGATGGAGCCGTCCTGCTGCTTGCGCATCGTCGGCAGCACCGCGTGCATGCAATAGAGCACGCCGTTGAGGTTGACCTGGACCAGCTTGTCCCAGCCCTCCAGTTCCATGTCCTTCCAGCTCCGCTTGGGGACATTGATGCCGGCATTGTTCACCAGCAGGTCGATCCGGCCGTGCTTCGCGACGATTTGATCGGCCGCCTTCTGGGCCGCGGCGGCGACCGACACGTCCAGCGCGATGGCTTCAGCGGCTCCGCCCGCCCCAGTGATTTTCGCGACCACGGTATCGAGGGCGTCCTTGCGCCGGCCCGAGACCACCACCGTCCAGCCGTCGGCCGCCAGCGCCTCGGCGCCGGCCTCCCCGATCCCGCTGCCCCCGCCTGTCACCCAGGCCACGCGTTTCCCGTTTTTGGTCATGCAAACTGTCTCCGTTGCTTCATCGGGGCGGTTTTTGCTAATCCAGCCCTCGGTTTTGACCGGCCTTGTCTGACGAGCCTTGTGGTCAAGCCTTGTGGTCAAGCCTTGCAGTCAAGCCTTGCGGTCGAGGAAATCTTGCATGAACCAAGCTGCCAACGCCAATCTGTTTTCCCGCCTGTTCGACGGCCTCGACGATCCGAAGCGCCTCGCGATCGAGACGCAAGACGGAGGGCGCATCAGCTATGGCGACCTGATCGCCCGTGCCGGACAGATGGCCAATGTGCTGGTCGCGCGCGGCGTGAAGCCCGGCGACCGGGTTGCGGTTCAGGTCGAGAAATCCGTGGCCAACATCGTGCTGTATCTGGCCACGGTGCGGGCCGGCGCGGTCTACCTGCCGCTCAACACCGCCTATACGCTGAACGAGCTCGACTATTTCATGGGCGATGCCGAGCCCTCGCTGGTGGTCTGCGATCCCTCCAAGGCGGAGGGCCTCGCCCCCATCGCCGCCAAGGTGACGGCGAAAATCGAGACGCTCGGGCCTGACGGCAAGGGCTCGCTGACGGACGCCGCGGACAAGGCGAGCAGCGAATTCACCACGGTGCCGCGCGCAAACGACGATCTCGCCGCGATCCTCTACACGTCCGGCACCACCGGGCGCTCCAAGGGCGCGATGCTGACCCACGACAATCTGGCGTCGAACTCGCTCTCGCTCGTCGGCTTTTGGCGCTTCACCGACAAGGACGTGCTGATCCACGCGCTGCCGATCTACCACACCCACGGCTTGTTCGTGGCGACCAACGTGACGCTGTTCGCGCGCGCGTCGATGATCTTCCTGCCGAAGCTCGACCCGGATCTGATCATCAAGCTGATGGCGCGCGCCACGGTGCTGATGGGCGTGCCGACGTTCTACACCCGCCTACTCCAGAACGCCGCGCTGTCGCGCGAAACCACACAACACATGCGGCTGTTCATCTCGGGCTCGGCGCCGCTGCTCGCCGAAACCCATCGCGAATGGTCGGCGCGCACGGGGCATGCCGTGCTCGAGCGCTACGGCATGACCGAGACCAACATGAACACGTCGAATCCCTATGACGGCGAGCGCGTGCCCGGCGCAGTCGGCTTTCCCCTTCCCGGCGTGTCCGTGCGCGTCACCGACCCCGAGACGGCCAAGGAACTGCCGCGTGACGAAATCGGCATGATCGAGGTCAAGGGCCCCAACGTGTTCAAGGGCTATTGGCGCATGCCGGAGAAGACCAAGGCGGAATTCCGCGACGATGGCTTCTTCATCACCGGCGACCTCGGCAAGATCGACGCCAAGGGTTACGTCCACATTCTCGGCCGCGGCAAGGATCTCGTGATCTCCGGCGGCTTCAACGTCTACCCGAAAGAAATCGAGAGCGAGATCGACGCCATGCCCGGCGTGATCGAATCCGCGGTGATCGGCGTGCCCCACGCCGATTTCGGCGAGGGCGTCACGGCTGTGCTGGTCTGCAACAAGGGCGCCGATGTGACCGAGGCCGCGGTGCTGAAGGCGCTCGACGGCCGGCTGGCGAAATTCAAGATGCCCAAGCGCGTCTTCGTCGTCGACGAGCTGCCGCGCAACACCATGGGCAAGGTGCAGAAAAACGTGCTGCGGGATATTTACAAGGATCTTTACGCGAAGAAATAGGGGCTGTTGTTCGCAGAACTCTCGTCGTCATTGCGAGGAGCCTTTGCGACGAAGCAATCCAGACTGCCGCCGCGGAAAGACTCCTGGATTGCTTCGCTACGCTCGCAATGACGGAGTTAACGGCGCCTACAGCCCGCCTAACAAGCTCATCACAAACCGGCCACCGACGATAAACAGATAGCACCCGAACGCGACCTCCAGCGTCCGCTTGGACATCGCATGCGCGGCTCTCACACCGAGCGGCGCTGTGACAAGACTCATCGGCATCACCAGGACCGCGCCGATCAGCGAGACGTAGCCGAGCGCGAACGGGAGTTGCAGGGCTGCAACGCCGGGATAGTGCGCCGCCGCAGGCCAGCCGGCATAGATGTAGCCGAGCGCACCGGGGATCGAGATCAGCACCGCGAGCGCCGACGATGTCGCCACGGCCTGATGGATCGGGCGGCCATAGAACGTCATCAGCAGGTTCGAAAACAATCCACCGCCGATGCCCATCAGCGTCGACAAAATGCCGACGCAGAAGCCGTAGAATCGCATCAGCGGCCCCTTCGGCAGATCATCGCCGAGCTTCCAGCTCTCGCGCGCGAAGATCAGCCGTACCGCGGCCGACCAGGCGACGGCGACGAACACGATCTTGAACAGCCGCTCCGGCGCGTAGCGCGCGACGACGCTGCCGGCGACGACGCCGATCAAGATCGGCAGCCACCAGACCCGAAGGATAGCAAGATCGACGGCGCCGCGCTTGTAATGGGCCTGGAACGAACGGATCGAAGTCGGAATGATGACAGCGAGCGAAGTGCCGATGCACAGCGGCATGCGCACCTCGAGCGGCACACCGGCGATGCGGAAGCACTCGTAGAACACCGGCACCAGAATCGCGCCGCCGCCAATGCCGAACACGCCGGCCAAAAATCCGGAGAGCGCGCCGGTTGCGATCAGCAACAGCGCGAGTTCGACGATCTCCTTGATATCGAGTCCTGCAATCACCCCTGACCTGCCCCGGCGGTGGTCGCAACTTCTCCGATGCATCGCTCGGACAGCTGCCCGCAATGCTCTAGGCGATCTGATTTGTCGGGTCGACCGCCGCATCGGCGCTCTGGGGTGGGATGCAGGCTGCGCATATCCGCCCGTCTCGCGAAAAATCGGTGCGCTTCGCGGAAATTGGAAATTGCTCGCTGATCAGCCCTGCCGGGTCGAACGTCATGGATGACTGGTTCGAACCCTGGTTGGCCTGCGGCGGCTTAGAGCCGTTCCAATAGTAATTTCAATGCGCCGCAGCTCTGCAACAAGTCATGAATTTAGATTCTGTCTTTAGCCGGTGCGCCATGGCCCTGGTATACCAAGCCGCCGATTGGCCTTGTTACATCAAGGGCCTAGAGCTGAACCCAAGTTCGATCTATGGCGATTTGGTGATTGCGCAGGTGAAATCGACTCCGTAAATAGAGCCGACCTTTCGCGATCCCCGCGCGCCCATGCTGGGCCGCAATAAAGCAATCGAAGCCCATGACCGCACGGATCGAACGACCGCTTTCGCCACACATGCAAGTCTACCGCTGGACGTTGACGATGGCGCTCTCCATCGTTCATCGCGCCACCGGGATTGCCCTCTACGCCGGAACGCTGCTGCTGGCCTGGTGGCTGATTGCGGCGGCCTCGGGCCCCGCCGCCTATAGCCACGTCCAGGCCTTCACCGGCAGCATCATCGGCCGGCTGATCGTGTTCGGCTTCACCTGGGCGCTGATGCACCACATGCTCAGCGGCATCCGGCATTTCGTCTGGGACCTCGGCTACGGCTTCAAGGCCAATGAGCGCGAAGCGTTGACCTGGGGCGCGTTGATCGGTGGCATCGTGCTCACGGTCCTCGTCTGGATCATCGCCTACGCGATCGGAGGCGGACGATGAGTTTCGACGAATCCCACGGCTCTCCGAAGGGCTCCTCCATGCGCACCCCGCTCGGCCGCGTGCGCAATCTCGGCGCGGCGCATTCGGGCACGTCCGATTTCTGGCGCCAGCGCATCACCGGCGTCGCCATGACGCTGCTGATGATCCCTGTGATCGTGATCGTGATGATGCTGCTCGGCCGCAACCAGGCCGGTGCCGCGCAGATTCTCGGCTCGCTGCCGGTCGCGGTGATCCTGCTGCTCTTCATCTTCGCGAGCGCCTGGCACATGAAGATCGGCATGCAGGTCGTGATCGAGGACTACATCCATAACGAGAAGCTGAAGCTCATCTCGATCATGCTCAACAACTTCTTCTCGTTCGCCGTGGCGCTCGCCTCGACCTACGCGATCCTGAAACTTTCCTCCGGAGTCTAACCCATGGCCACAGAGACCAATGGCAAGGGCAACGGCGCTCCCGCCACCAACGGCAAAGCCTATCCGATCGAAGACCACACCTATGATGTCGTCGTGGTCGGCGCCGGCGGCGCGGGCTTGCGCGCCGTGGTCGGCTGCAGCGAAGCCGGTCTTCGTACCGCCTGCATCACCAAAGTATTTCCGACGCGCTCGCACACGGTCGCGGCGCAGGGCGGCATCTCGGCGTCGCTCGGCAACATGCACAAGGACGACTGGCGCTGGCACATGTACGACACCGTGAAGGGGTCGGACTGGCTGGGCGACCAGGACGCGATCGAATACATGGTGCGCAACGCGCCCGAGGCGGTCTACGAGCTCGAGCATTGGGGCGTGCCGTTCTCGCGCACCGAAGACGGCAAGATCTACCAGCGTCCGTTCGGCGGCATGACGATGGACTACGGCAAAGGTCAGGCGCAGCGCACCTGCGCCGCCGCCGACCGCACCGGCCACGCCATGCTGCACACGATGTACGGCCAGTCGCTGCGCCACGCGGCCGAGTTCTTCATCGAGTTCTTTGCCATCGATCTGATCATGGATGACCAGGGCACCTGCCGCGGCGTCATCGCGCTCAAGCTCGACGACGGCACGCTGCACCGCTTCCGCGCCCAGTCCGTGATTCTGGCGACCGGCGGCTACGGCCGCGCCTATGCGTCCTGCACCTCGGCGCACACCTGCACCGGCGATGGCGGCGGCATGGTGCTGCGCGCCGGCCTGCCGATGCAGGACATGGAGTTCGTGCAGTTCCACCCGACCGGCATCTACGGCTCGGGCTGTCTCGTCACTGAAGGCGCGCGCGGCGAAGGCGGTTATCTCGTCAACTCCGAGGGCGAGCGCTTCATGGAGCGCTATGCGCCGTCGGCGAAGGATCTGGCCTCGCGTGACGTCGTCTCGCGCGCGATGACCATCGAGATCCGGGAGGGGCGCGGCGTCGGCAAGAAGAAGGACCACATCTTCCTTCATCTCGACCATCTCGATCCCGCGGTGCTGGCCGAACGCCTGCCGGGCATCTCGGAATCCGCAAAGATCTTCGCCAATGTCGACGTGACGCGCGAGCCGATCCCGATCGTGCCGACCGTGCACTACAACATGGGCGGCATCCCGACGAATTATCACGGCGAAGTCCTGACCAAGAAGGACGGCGACGACAACGCCATCATCCCGGGCCTGATGGCGATCGGCGAGGCCGCTTGCGTCTCCGTGCACGGCGCCAACCGCCTCGGCTCGAACTCGCTGATCGATCTCGTCGTGTTCGGCCGCGCCGCTGCGCTGCGCCTCGCCGAGAAGCTCACGCCGAACGCCAGCCAGCCGGAGCTGCCGGCGAACTCGTCCGACCTGGCGCTCGGCCGCCTCGACCACTATCGCTACGCCTCCGGCGGCACCCCGACTGCGAAGCTGCGCGAAGGCATGCAGCACGTGATGCAGAACAATTGCGCGGTGTTCCGCACCGGCGACATCCTGAGCGAAGGCCAGAATTTGATCGAGAAGGTCCATAGCGGCATCACCGACATCGCCGTGTCCGACCGCTCGCTGGTGTGGAATTCCGACCTGATCGAGACGCTCGAATTCGACAATCTGATCGCGCAGGCGGTGGTGACGATGAACTCGGCCGCCAACCGCACCGAGAGCCGCGGCGCGCATGCCCGCGAGGACTTCTCCGAGCGCGACGACAAAAACTGGATGAAGCACACGCTGGCCTGGCTGGAAGATTCCGGCAGGGTCAAGATCGAGTACCGACCGGTCCACGACTACACCATGACCAACGACGTCCAGTACATCCCGCCGAAAGCTCGCGTTTACTAAACGGCGCGCGTGTACTGAGCGAACAGCGAAAGCTTTATCGAAATGGTTGAATTCGCACTTCCGAAGAACTCCAAGATCAGCGGCGGCAAGACCTGGCCGAAGCCCGCGGGCGCGACTGAAACCCGCGAATTCCGCGTCTATCGCTGGAACCCGGACGACGGCAAGAATCCCAGCGTCGACACCTATTACGTCGACACCCATGATTGCGGGCCGATGGTGCTGGACGGCCTGATCTGGATCAAGAACAACATCGATCCGTCGCTGACCTTCCGCCGCTCCTGCCGCGAAGGCGTCTGCGGCTCCTGCGCGATGAACATCGACGGCCAGAATACGCTGGCCTGCACCCGCTCGATGCACGACGTCAAGGACGGCGCGGTGAAGATCAATCCGCTGCCGCACCAGCCTGTGGTGAAGGACCTCATCCCCGACCTCACCAATTTCTATGCGCAGTACGCTTCGGTCGAGCCGTGGCTGAAGACGACCTCGCCGACGCCGCAGAAGGAATGGAAGCAGAGCCACGAGGACCGCGAGAAGCTCGACGGCCTCTACGAGTGCATCCTCTGCGCCTGCTGCTCGACCTCGTGCCCGAGCTATTGGTGGAACAGCGAGCGCTATCTCGGTCCCGCCGCGCTGCTCCAGGCCAACCGCTGGGTGTCGGATTCGCGGGATGAAGCCACCGGCGAGCGGCTCGACAATCTCGAGGATCCGTTCCGCCTCTATCGCTGCCACACCATCATGAACTGCGCCAAGGCCTGCCCGAAGGGCCTCAACCCGGCGGAAGCCATCGCCGAGCTCAAGCTCAAGATGGTCGAGCGCCAGATCTAGGCGTCACTTATGCTGCGATCCCCGGCCGGAATGGCCGGGGCATTCTACGGCCGGCGCGGATTCGAGCAGATTTTGCCTCCGCCCCTGCGCGGGCAAGCCGACGGGTTGCAACCTCTGGTTCCCGCCACAAGCCGCTTCCTTCCCGGCGCGAAATTCAAGTAAGCTCTCCGGCGTGGGACCGGAGCGACCGTGCAGGGCGCACAACGCAATTCGCTGAGATTGCTGCAGTGGATGATGGCTGCGTCCCTGGCGCTGCCGATTGCGCTGTTCGCGATCGCCGCTTCGATCTCCTACACCTCGACCAAAGACATCGCCGACCGCGAGAT
This sequence comes from Bradyrhizobium sp. Kon58, assembly GCF_055807455.1. Lineage (NCBI taxonomy): Bacteria > Pseudomonadati > Pseudomonadota > Alphaproteobacteria > Hyphomicrobiales > Nitrobacteraceae > Bradyrhizobium > Bradyrhizobium sp. Kon58. Next base: position 46,722 of record NZ_JBVVOT010000018.1, on the reverse strand, counting down.
CGAGCGCACCCTCGATGTCGCGCACGAGCACGCGCTCAAGGTGTTCGAGACCATCGACCGCAGCCTCGCCGAGATCAACGAGGTGGTGCGCGGCATGCCCGACGACATCATCCGCGCGCGCGAGCCGGCCCTGCACCGCCGCCTGAAGCAGCTGACCGATTCGCTGCCGCAGTTGAAATCAGCATGGATCTTCGATGCGGACGGAAAGTCGCTGGTCAACAGCCTGGCCTCGCCGCCGCCGGCACAGAGCTTTGCGGATCGGGACTATTTTGCCGCCCATGTCGACCAGACCATCGGCAGCTACATCGGAGTCCCGCTGACGCCGCGCCAGCCCTATCAGGGCGCGCGCTTCTTCGGGGTCAGCCGCCGCCGCGGCTCCGACGACGGCAGCTTCATCGGCGTGATCCAGGCTTCCGTCCTGCCGGAATATTTCGAGAGCTTTTACGCCAGGATCGGCTCTGATCCCGGCAGCTTCCTCGCCATGGCACGCACCGACGGCGTGGTGCTGGCGCATCTTCCACGGCTGGACCGCGACCTCAGGCTCGATCCTAACGGGCCGGTCGGCCGCAGCATCGCCGCTCATCCCGAGCATGGCCTCATCACCATCGCCTGGCCATCGGACGAGGTCGAGCGCCGCATCGGCTACCGACGCATCGCCGAATACCCGATCTATGTCAGCGCGGGGCTGGAGACCTCGGCAATCCGCGCACGCTGGTTCGCCACCATGGGCCAGCATCTGGTGTTCGGCATTCCCGCCACCGCGCTGCTGTTTCTGCTGCTGGCGTTCGCGTTCCGGCGCACCCAGCATCTCCAGGCCGAGGCCGCCGCGCGGCGCGAAGCCGAGGAGGCGCTCAAGCACAGCCAGCGCCTGGAGGCGCTCGGCCAGCTCACCGGCGGCGTCGCGCACGACTTCAACAACCTCCTGACCGTGATTCGCGCCTCGGTCGATCTGCTGAACCGGCCGCAGCTGAGCGAGGAGCGGCGCCAGCGCTACATCACCGCCATTGCGGACGCGGTCGGGCGCGCGGCCAAGCTGACATCGCAGCTGCTCGCCTTTGCACGGCGGCAGACCTTGAAGCCGGAGGTGTTCGACGTCGGCGCGCGGCTGCAGTCGCTGCACGACATGCTCGCGACGCTGCTCGGACCCGCGATCGAAATCGCGATGCGGCTGCCGGCCGAGCCCTGCCTCGTCAATGCCGATGCGAGCCAGTTCGAGACGGCGTTGATCAACATGGCGACCAATGCGCGCGATGCCATGCACGGCAAGGGCAGGATCGTCTTCAACGTCGAGGCCGCGGCGACCATTGCGGACACGCGGGCTCCCGTCTCGGGCAACCCTGATCTTTCAGGCAGCCAAGATCTTCCTGGCAAACAAGACCTTCCTGGCAAACACGGATTCGTCGGCATTGCCGTCAGCGACACCGGGATCGGCATTCCGGCTGCGCGGCTGGAGCGCATCTTCGAGCCGTTCTTCACCACCAAGCAGGTCGGCCACGGCACCGGTCTCGGCCTGTCGCAGGTGTTCGGCTTCGCGCGGCAGTCCGGCGGCGAGGTGACAGTCACCAGCGAGGTCGGCCACGGCAGCACCTTCTCGCTCTATCTGCCGCGCGTGGCGCCGCATTTGTTGCCGCAGCGGCAGGCACCGAACACGGCTCCGGCCGTGGCCGGCAGCGGCATGTCGGTGCTGCTGGTCGAGGATAATATCGAGCTCGCCAATTTCGCGGCCGACGGCCTCACCGAGCTCGGCTACAGCATCACGCTGGTCGACAATGCAACCGATGCACTCGCCGAGCTGGTCATGGATGCCGATCGCTTCGATGTCGTTTTCTCGGACATTGTGATGCCCGGCATGACCGGGCTCGATCTCGCGCAGGCGGTCCGCGACCGCGGCATCGGCGTGCCGGTGGTGCTGACCACCGGCTACAGCGAGGCGCTGTCCCAGGACGGCAAGATCGATTTCGAGCTGGTGCAAAAGCCCTACGCGATCGATCAGCTGTCGCGCGTGCTGCACCGGCTCGCACGGCGCCGCAGGGTCCGCGACGGCGCCGCCGAATGAGCCGATGCCGGGAACCCGTGGGAACCTTTTGATTTAGCTTGCGTTATCCGGCCATGCAAAAGCCGGCCGGAAAGCGCGAATCGGGCAAGAAGCCGCCCATTGTCGAAATCGTCGGCGAGACCGGCGAGGAAGTGGCTCCGCCGCCGCCCGAGCTGGTCGAGCCCGACCCGGCGCTCTCGCCCGAAGAGGCCGAGCAGGCCCGCAAGGACTATCTCCTGACCCGCTTCTGGATCAGCGCGCGCGGCTTCTGGGGCCGCAACGGCGACCGGCTGGCGTGGCTCTACTCCATCGGCCTCGGCGTGCTGATCGTCCTGACCGTCGGCTTCCAATACGGCATCAATGTCTGGAATCGGGCGATCTTCGACGCGATCGAGAAGCGCGAGGCGTCCACCGTCTTCCATCTCACCGCGGTGTTCTTCCCGCTCGCGATCGGCAGCATCGTGCTCGGCGTGGCGCAAGTGTTCGCGCGCATGGGCATCCAGCGGCGCTGGCGGGCCTGGCTGACGGCAAGCGTGCTGACGCGCTGGCTCGGCAACGGCCGCTATTACCAGCTCAACCTCGTCAGCGGCGACCACAAGAATCCGGAATACCGGATCGCGGAGGATCTGCGCGTCGCGACCGATTCGCCGGTGGATTTTCTCGCCGGCGTGACGTCCGCGCTGCTGTCGGCCGCGACCTTCATCGTCGTGCTCTGGACCATCGGCGGCGCGCTCACCGTCACGCTTGCGGGATCGTCGGTGACGATTCCCGGCTTCCTGGTGATCGCCGCGATGCTTTATGCGGGAATAGCATCGGGCTCGATCCTGGTGATCGGCCGTCAATTCGTGCAGGTCTCCGAGGACAAGAACCAGGCCGAGGCCGATTTTCGCTACACGCTGACGCGCGTGCGCGAGAACGGCGAGAGCATCGCGCTGCTCGGCGGCGAGGAAGAAGAGCGCGACGGCATCGACCGCAATTTCACGAATGTGCTGCGGCAATGGGCGCGGCTGGCGGGTCAGCACATGCGCACCACGCTGGTGTCGCAGGGATCGAGCCTCGTTGCGCCGGTCGTGCCGCTGCTGCTCTGCGCGCCAAAATTCCTCGACGGCAGCATGACGCTGGGCCAGGTGATGCAGGCGGCTTCCGCCTTCACCATCGTGCAGAGCGCGTTCGGCTGGCTGGTCGACAATTATCCGCGGCTCGCCGACTGGAATGCCTGCGCTCGCCGCATCGCCTCGCTGATGATGTCGCTCGACGGCCTCGAGCGCGCCGAGCAGGGCGACGGCTTCGGCCGCATCAAGCGCGGCGAGACCAGCGACGACGCCATGCTGGAGCTGAACGATCTCTCCGTCACGCTCGATGACGGTACCGCCGTGGTCGGCGAGACCGAGGTGGTGGTCGAGGCTGGCGAGCGGCTGCTGGTGGCCGGCGAGTCCGGCACCGGCAAGAGCACGCTGGTGCGCGCCATCGCCGGGCTCTGGCCGTGGGGCGGCGGCAGCGTCAATTTCCATCCCGACCGGCGGCTATTCATGCTGCCGCAGCGACCCTACGTGCCCTCCGGCTCCTTGCGCCGCGCGGTTGCCTATCCCGGCGCGGAAGGCGACTGGACCGTCGAGGAGATCGGCGAGGCCCTGCACAAGGTCGGCCTCGACCATCTCAAGGAGAAGATCGAGGAAGAGGCACCGTGGGACCAGACATTGTCCGGTGGCGAGAAGCAGCGCCTGGCCTTCGCGCGACTGTTGCTGCACAGCCCTGACATCGTCGTGCTCGACGAGGCGACCTCGGCGCTCGACGAGAAGAGCCAGGACAAGATGATGAAGATGATCACCGACGAGCTGCCGAAGGCCACCATCGTCAGCGTCGCGCATCGCGTCGAGCTGGAAGCCTTCCACAGCCGCAAGATCGTGCTGGAGCGCCGCAAGGACGGCGCAAAACTCGTCAGCGACATCGAGCTGATCCCGCGCAAGGGCAAGCGCAAGTTGCTCGGGCGATTCCTGAGGCAACGCAAGGCGCCACCGAAAAAGGCGGCCTGACCTGTAGCCCGGATGGAGCGCAGCGCAATCCGGGACGGTCCATCGAGAGGCGAAACCCGGATTACGCTGCGCTCCATCCGGGCTACCGACCTCTCGTGAACGATTGGAGTCCTCTTCAAAACCGGCTATGCATGCGCCGCTTGCAATGAGGACCGCCGCTTGACGACCGACAATGCCCCTTCGTCCGCGCCGTTCGGCGCGTTTGCGCCGAATGCGGCGCAGGCCGCCATCATTCGCCTCGCGACACAATCGCGGCTGAAGCGCGGCGCGTTCCGGCCGTGGCTGTCGCGATTGGTGAACCTGCTGCGCGGTGGCCCCCTCGACGTGCAGTACCAGGGCGCATCGTTCCGCTTCTATCACCAGGGCAGCGCGACCGAACGCGGCGCACTGTTCAATCCCGAGTACAATCTCGACGAGCTCGACTTCCTGCGCCAGCACACTCCGGCGGGCGGCGTGTTCGTCGACGTCGGCGCCAATGTCGGCACCTTCGCGCTAGTGATGGCGCGACAGGTCGGGCCGTCGGGAAAAGTGGTCGCGATCGAGCCGCATCCGATGACGTTTGGACGGCTGTCGTTCAACCAGGCCGCGTCGCAAGCGACGCAGGTGCGCCTGGTGCAGGCGGCCGCCGGCGACAGCGACGGCGAGCTGATGATCGAGAGCGGGGGCGGCAATCTCGGCGCCACGCATGTTGTCACCGGCACGGCCAGCGCGGAGGCGATCAAAGTGCCCTCGCTGCGGTTGACGCGCATTCTCGACGAAGCCGGCGTCACCAAGGTGGACGCGTTGAAGATCGACGTCGAGGGCTTCGAGGATCGCGTGCTGATCGGCTTCTTCCGCGACGCGCCGCAATCGCTGTGGCCGCGCGCGGTGGTGATCGAGCATTTGTCACATAAGGAATGGCGGGAAAATTGTATCGCCGACATGGTCGCGCGCGGCTTTGTGGTTGCGCGCAAGACGCGGAGCAATACGTTCCTGTCGCGTTGACGACGAACGACGGAGGTTACGATGATCGACCATATGGGCTTCCCGGTCTCCGACTATGAGCGCGCCAAGGCGTTCTACGCCAAGGCATTGGCGCCGCTCGGCTACGGCCTGATCATGGAGGTCACGCAGGAGCAGACCGGACACGATCCGGCCGCCGGCTTCGGCGCCGATGGCAAGCCGGATTTCTGGATCGGCGGCGAGGGCGCGCTGAACAAGCCGGTGCATGTCGCGATCCTGGCAAAGGACCGCGCCGCTGTGGATGCGTTCTACAAGGCGGCGATTGCGGCGGGCGGGCGCGACAACGGGCCGCCGGGCATTCGGGCGCATTACCATCCGACCTATTACGGCGCCTTCGTGCTCGACCCCGACGGACACAACATCGAGGCGGTTTGCCACGCGCCGGAATAGATAAGTTCCATCCTCGGCCGGAACCTCGTTCCGCGCGCGCCGTTGTCGTCCCTTGCAAGAAGGAGCACGACATGGCCAACGACAATGCCCGCGATATCGATCGCGTATGGGATCTGATGAAGTCGATCGGATTCGCGATGCTGGTGACGCGCGATGGCGACAAGCTCCGCGCGCGGCCGATGAGCGCCTATCTCGATCGCAACGCGGACACGATATATTTCCTCACCGACGCGCGGCGTCACAAGGACGAGGAGATCGCGCGCAATCCGTCCATCAATCTGTCGTTCGCGGATGCGGGCAGCCAGAAATACGTGTCGCTGACGGGCACCGCTGTCGTTTCCAATGACCGCGCGAAGATCAAGGAGCTGTTCTCGACGCCGGCCAAGGCGTGGTGGGACTCTGCGGAAGATCCCAACATCCGCGTGCTCAAGGTCACGCCCGACGATGCCGAGTTCTGGGACTCGCCCGGCACCGTGATCTCCTATGTGAAGATGGCAGCCGCGGCGGTGACGAACACGCGGCCCGATCTCGGCGACAACCGCAAGGTCTCGATGTAATGCCGATCGAGCCGCCCGAGATTCCGCCGTCGACGCCGGGCACACCCACCGAGCCACCGCCGGGGATTCCGCCAGGCAATCCGCAGCCTGAAATCACGCCGCCGGTGCGCGAGCCCGGCTCGCCAGCACCGCCCGACGAATTGCCGGGCCGCATGCCCGAAGAGATTCCATCACGCGGACCGAACGGACCGCTCACGCCGAATCCCGCGACGGACGCAAGTCCGCCGCGGGATCGCGCATGAGGCGACGCATCACATCCAAGGCAATTGCAACCTGCGTCTGAATGCGCAATGAACGTCACCATAACGAGGTGATTTGCGTGCAGAAATAAATCGGGCCGCGTGCGCTTCGTCCGCCACAATCCGGCCTAACGCGTAGCTGTTCATCCCAACACTTCGTCAAAGAACCTTCCGGGGAAGTTCACCATCATGACTAATCTTCGTTTCGTGCTGCTTGCCACCACGGCTCTGACCGCGATGCAATTCGCAAGCTCCGCATCGCATGCGCAAGGCGCGCCGCCGCTCGTCGTCGCGCAGGCGCAGCCACAAGAGACCGGCCCTGACGGAAAACCGAAGCAGCCGCCGAAGGGACCGCCAGCGGCCGCGCCGCCTGCGGCGCCCGCGCGCCCGGCCGCACCGCCGCCCGCAGCTGCACCGCCCCATCCGCCCGCGGCACCTCCGCCGGCTGCCGCACCGCCGCGCCCCGCAGCTCCGCCGCCGCCTCCGCCGCCACCTGCGGCCCGTCCGGCACCGCCCCCGCCCCCACCGCCGCCTGCGGCCCCGAAGCCGCCTTCGCCGCCCCCGGCTGCGGCTCCGCAACAGCATGCGCCGCCTCCTGCACCGCCCGCGGCACGCCCGGCTCCCACGCCCCCGGCACCGCCGCCCGCCGCGGCACCGCAGCAGCACGCACCCACACCTCCGCCTCCGACGCCGCCCGCGGCTCGTCCGGCTCCCACCCCTCCTGCTCCGCAGCAGCACGCACCGACACCTCCGCCGCCTCCTGCGGCCGGTCCTTCGGGACGGCCTGCGCCTGCACCGACAGCAACGCCTCCGGCATCTGCTGCTCCCGCAGCGCGCCCGGCAACGCCTGCTGCCCCGACCGCCACGCCTGCTCCGACAGCAACACCTGCGCCGACCGCAACGCCGGCTCCGGGCAGCACACCAGGCACGCCGCCGACTGGACGCCCCGGTGCGCCGCCGCCTGGCGGACGTCCCGGCGCGCCCCCGGCTGCAGGATCAGCGACACCTGCTCCGGGCGCCACGCCCGCTCCAACGGCCACGCCGACTCCCGGTGGCGCTCCGACGCCGCCGCCCGGACGTCCCGGTGCGGGACCCACGCCCGCTCCTGGCGCGACCCCGGCTCCAGCCGCGACGCCAACCCCGGGTCAGCAGGGAGGAACGCCTCCTGCTGGCGCGCCCGCTGCCGGAACTCCGCCGACCCAGCCGCAGGCAGGCGCCCCGCCCCGGCCGCCGGCTCCCCCCGCCGGCGCTGCGGCACCGAGCACCGTCCCGGGCTCCGCGGCCGCAACGCCTCCGCCCAACAGGGCGCAATACGCGCCGCCGACGGTTGCGCCGGCTTTCCGAACCGCGCCGAGGATCGCAGCACCGCTGCCGCCAGCACCGCGTCCGCCGCAGCGTGACCTCACGCCGCTCGCGATCGGTGCTGGCGTGGTGGCCGGCGCCGTGATCGGAGCCACCATCGCCGACCTCCACAATCAGCGGCGCGAATCCGTCGAAGGCGGTCGCACCGTCTACACCGAGCCGGATCGCATCATCATCCGCGATCCCGGTGGGCAGGCCTACGTCCGCGGCAACGATCTCTATCGCTTCCGCTATGGCGCCCGCGACATCCGCACCGAGACTGTCGGCGCGGATACCCGCACCGTGGTGATCCGTCCCGACGGCAGCGAGATCATCACGACGGTCGGTCCGGACGGTCGATTGCTGCGACGCATCCGCAGGGATCCCCGCGGGCGCGAGCTCATCATCATCGACAACAGCTACCGCGATCCGCAGTCGGTCGGCGGCTTCTATGTCGACGCGCCGCCGCCGGTCGTGAACATTCCCTACGACCGCTATATCGTCGACGCCCAGGAGGCGTCGCCGGACGTGATCTACCAGACCATGCAGGCACCGCCGGTGCAGCGGATCGATCGACGTTATACGCTCGACGAAATCCGCTACAGCCCCAATGTTCGCATGCAGATGCCGAGCGTCGACGTCAACTCGATCACCTTCGAGACGGGTTCGTGGACGATCCCCCAGGATCAGGCGGCCAAGCTGCAAGTGATCGCCGACGGTCTCAATCAGGCGATCCAAGCCAACCCGCGCGCGGTGTTCCTGATCGAGGGACACACTGACGCGGTCGGCAACGACGTCGACAATCTGTCATTGTCGGACCGTCGTGCGCAGTCCGCAGCCGAATTGCTGACCCAGCAATTCGGCGTGCCGTCCGAGAACCTGACGTCGCAGGGCTACGGCGAGCAGTATCTCAAGGAGCAGACGCAAGGACCGAGCGCGATCAACCGGCGCGTCACCGTCCGCAACATCACGCCGCTGCTCAACGGCGGCCAGGCCTCGCTGCCGCCGCCCCCGCCCGGCACCGCGCCGCCGCGCTGAGGCGAAGCACAAAATGCAAAATGGCCGGGAGCAATCCCGGCCATTTTTGTTTCTGTCATTGCGAGGAGCGAAGCGACGAAGCAATCCAGACTGTCGCTGCGGGAAGACTCTGGATTGCTTCGCTTTGCTCGCAATGACGAATGAGGCAGCAATCCCCGGGCGCGTCAGCCCTTGTCGTTCTCCAGCCGGAATATCTGCGAGCCTTCGCTGCCCGACAACAGACCCGTGTCGCTGTAGAGCTTCAGCTTGGCACGGGTATCGTTGATGTCGAGGTTGCGCATGGTGAGCTGACCGATGCGATCGGCCGGCGTGAACGCCGCGTCCTCGACCTTCTCCATGCTGAGCCGCTCCGGCGCATAGGTGAGGTTCGGGCTTTCCGTGTTGAGGATCGAATAGTCGTTGCCGCGGCGCAGCTCGAGCGAGACCTCGCCGGTGACGGCGCGGGCGACCCAGCGCTGCGCGGTCTCGCGCAACATCAGCGCCTGCGAATCGAACCAGCGGCCCTGATAGAGCAGACGCCCGAGGCGCATGCCGCTGATGCGGTATTGTTCGATGGTGTCCTCGTTGTGGATGCCGGTGACGAGGCGCTCATAGGCGATGTGCAGCAGCGCCATGCCGGGCGCTTCATAGATGCCGCGGCTCTTGGCTTCGATGATGCGGTTCTCGATCTGGTCGCTCATGCCGAGGCCGTGGCGGCCGCCGATCGCGTTGGCTTCGAGGAACAGCGCGACGGGATCGGAGAAGGTCTGACCGTTCAGCGCGACCGGCTGGCCTTCCTCGAAACGCACCACGACCTTCTCGGCCTTGACGTTGCAGTCGTCACGCCAGAACGGCACGCCCATGATCGGGTTGACGATCTTGATGCCGCTGTCGAGACTTTCGAGATCCTTGGCCTCGTGCGTCGCGCCGAGCAGATTGCTGTCGGTCGAGTACGCCTTCTCGGCGCTCATCTTGTAGGCAAAACCCTGCGCGGTCATGAACGCCGACATCTCAGCGCGGCCACCGAGTTCGTCGATGAACTGCTGGTCGAGCCAGGGCTTGTAGATGCGCAGGCCCGGATTGGTCAGCAGGCCGTAGCGATAGAAGCGCTCGATGTCGTTGCCCTTGAAGGTCGAGCCGTCGCCCCAGATGTTGACGCCGTCCTCCTTCATCGCGGCGACCAGCATCGTGCCGGTGACGGCGCGCCCCAATGGCGTGGTGTTGAAATAGGTGATGCCGCCGGTCGAGATATGGAAGGCGCCGGACTGGATCGCGGCGATGCCTTCATGGACGAGCTGCGTGCGGCAATCGACCAGCAGCGCCTTCTCCGCGCCGAACTCCATCGCCTTGCGCGGAATCTCGTTGTAATCGGCCTCATCCGGCTGGCCGAGATTGGCGGTATAGGCGTAGCAGCGCGCGCCCTTCTGCTTCATCCAGAGCAGCGCGGCGCTGGTGTCGAGACCGCCCGAAAACGCGATGCCGACTTTCTCGCCCTTGGGCAGGCTTTTCAGGATCGTGGTCATGGGGCTTCCAATCGGTCTCGAAGGGCGGATGTCGTTTCACGGGTTGACCGCGCGAATATCAAATTTCGCGGGGCTCGGCACCCCTTTAATGGCTCAAACCGACGGCTCGGGGCCCGCCTTGCGGCCGAACAGGCGCTGGCGCAGCCGGTAGGCGGGCATGTTCAGCCGGGTCAGGGCGGCATCGACCGCCTCGTCCGAAAACCGGGTCCGCGGCCAGCGGTAGATCAGCGCGTAGGCGAACCAGATCACGACGAAGGTGACGAGGCCGGCGATCGACACGTCGGTGAAGAAGTGGCCGCCAAAGGCCATCCGCAGCCCGCTGGTCACGAGGCCGAACACCACGGCTCCGGCATAAGCGAGCGGCCGCCACGGCGGCGGCGCCAATGCGGCCGGCGCCAGCGTCCAGAATGCGGTAGCGCCCTCGCCCGAGAAGAACGAGCAGTTGCGCGCGCAGCCGCCGCGCGGATCCCACCACGGCACGAATTGCTGGTCGCCGGCAAACTGCGTCACCACCACCGGGCGCGGTCGGCCCCAATAGGACTTGAAGGCGAGATTGGTAAGGATGCCGGCTGACAGGATGATCGTGACCAGAAGGAAGACGATCGCGCGCCCGGATACCATCAGTGGCCGGTCTGGCCTGACCATCTTGACCACGAGCGCGACCAGCGCAGGCAGCACGAACGCCCAGGCGACCCACATCGCGGCATCGCGCGCGAAGCCGGCCCAATCGTTCAGCTTGAGCGGAAACGACTTCGTCGCGGGGTCGAAGAACAGCGCGGCGAGCTTGAGGTCAAGCTCGGGATAGAGCCCGAAAACGACGCCGATCACGAGCCACAGCGCCAGGGCGATGAAGAGTCCAGTCCGGTTCATGGCGCGCGGTTTAGCCGAGTGGGAAGGGGATGAAAACCCCGCGGCAAGTCAGAAACTCACCGCGCATCCGGTCTTGAATTCGACGGCAGCGGCGGAGGCGGCTTGCGCGGCAGGGGCGGATTGCGCCAGGCGCCGGCATTGCGGCCGGCGATCAGCCAGTAGACGACACCGGCGACGATGCCGGCGCCGGTCATGATCTCCAGATGCCGCCGCACGATGCCTTCGAATTGCAGCGTGTCGGAATGAAACGGGACCAGGCCGAGATAGCAGGCGAGCCCCACGACGCCACCGCCCACGGCATAGGCGAGCGCGCTGCGGATGTAGAGCGCCTCGGTGATCGCGACGATCACCGCCGCCGGCACCAGCGCAAAGCCGGAGACGAAGATGAAGCCGAACCCGAGCACGATATCGATCGTGCCCTGATCGACGGGACCGGCGCCGAGATCGGCGAATTCCGGAAACAACAGCGCGACGACGACGATCATGCCGCCGATGAAGCAGGCGGCGAGAAAGCCGATGAAGATGACGATGAGGCGGCCGATCAGGGACATGCCGGAAAAGTCACCGTTGTCGTCATTGCGAGGAGCGTAGCGACGAAGCAATCCAGACTGCCGCCGCGGAAAAACCCTGGATTGCTTCGCTACGCTCGCAATGACGAGGATGCGCGAGCGCCGCCATCATCAATCCGTCATCGCCATGGCCCGCAGCGTCTGGCGTTCCCTGGCGGAAAGCTTTTCCGTCTCCGACTTGAGCTGGCCGCAGGCGGCGAGGATGTCGCGGCCGCGCGGGGTGCGCACCGGCGAGGAATAGCCGGCGTTGAAGACGTATTCGGAGAATTTCTCGATCTGGTCCCAGTCCGAGCATTCATAGGCGGTGCCGGGCCAGGGGTTGAACGGGATCAGATTGATCTTGGCGTGAATGCCCTTGAGCATCTTCACCAGCAGCTTGGCGTCGTCGAGCGAATCGTTGACGCCCTTGAGCATCACGTATTCGAAGGTGATGCGGCGCGCGTTCGAGGCGCCGGGATAATCACGGCAGGCCTGCAGCAATTCCTTGATCGGATATTTGCGGTTGAGCGGCACCAGCTCGTTGCGCAGCTCGTCGCGCACCGCATGCAGCGAGATCGCGAGCATCACGCCAATTTCCTCGCCCGCGCGCACGATGTTCGGCACCACGCCCGAAGTCGACAGCGTGATGCGGCGGCGGGAGATGCCGATGCCTTCGTTGTCGCCGACGATGAGCAGCGCATCGCGCACCGCATCGAAATTGTAGAGCGGCTCGCCCATGCCCATCATCACGATGTTGGTGACGCGACGCGTACCGTCTTCGCGATCGGCCCAGTCGTTCAGACGATCGCGTGCGACCATCACCTGTCCGACGATCTCGCCGGCGGTGAGGTTGCGCACCAGGCGCTGCGTGCCGGTGTGACAGAACGAGCAGTTCAGCGTGCAGCCGACCTGCGAGGAGACACACAGCGTGCCGCGATCGGTTTCCGGGATGTAGACGCACTCGACTTCATGCGCCCGCTCGACATTGTCGCCGCTCGGCAGCCGCAGCAGCCATTTGCGTGTGCCGTCGTTGGAGATCTGCTCGGCCACGACTTCGGGCCGGTCGACGGTGAAATGTTGCGCGAGCTCGGCGCGAATGCCCTTCGAGACCGACGTCATCTCTTCGAAATTCTGGGCGCCACGGAAATACATCCAGTGCCACAGCTGCTGCACACGCATCTTGCGCTGCGCCGGTGCAACGCCGATCTCGCCGAGGCGATCGGCAAGCTCGGTGCGCGACAGGCCGATCAGCGACGGCCTCGCCGGCGGCACATAGGTTTCGAGCGGAGTCTTCTCCACCAGCGTTGCGTTGTGCGGCTCGATCATCGGTTGCATGGAATGGCCTGATCAGGTGGTCGTTCCGGGATGGTCCGAAGGACCGGACCCGGAACCGCGAGATTCTCAGGTGCGCAATTGCGCACCATAGTTCGATGCTCCGCATCACCCCGGAATGACAGGAGAAAATCTGGAACGCGCCCTATATAGCAACCGGACCTGCCGATTGCGACCTTATCGACCGCAGGCTTAACGCCTGCAATCCTGGGAGATCCGGTCAAGCGCCTGGGCGAGGCCCTTCAGCGAAAAGGTGTCGGTCGTCTCGGTCCCCTTGGACGAGATGCCCTTGACCACGAGATCGGCGGATTTGCGCATGGCCTCGACCATCCGCTCTTCCTCGGCCGCGTTCTTGATCCAGAGACCGTCGCCCTGCGAGTACATGGCGAACGCGGCGCCGCCGACCTCGACCGAGGATTCAGAGCCCGGCTTCAGCGCGTAGCCGATCATGACCGAGACTTCGTTGTTGACCTTCTCCGCCGGGCGGGTGGAGACGAAGGCATAGGCAGGATCGCGCGGCCGATTCGGCGGGTTGGTCTTCGACGACGACGGCTTGGCCAGCGCGAAGCAGACCTTTTTGCCATTGGGCGCAGCCGAATAGGCGCCCCAGGTGCCGAACTGACCGATCAGGGTCGGCTCGGCGCCGCCCGCAACCGTCGCGTGCGGGGCCGCCGGTTTGCTCTCGGGCTTGGCAGCCGTCTTTCCAGTGGTATTGGCCACCGGCGCGGCCGGTTTCGGTGCAGCCTCTTTCGGTGCAGCCTCTTTCGGTGCAGCCTTGGGCGCAGGTTGCGCCGTCTGCGCCCGCGCGGAATCGATGATCCCACAGGCCGCCACGCCCGTCATCAAAGCTAAAATCAGCACCCGCCACATGCTGGAGTGGTTCCCTCAATATTGTGACTGGAAGATGGCCCGGTCGCGCATTGTCCCCGCGGCAGGGATAGCCGGGAAAGTCCAATTTGGGAAGGCAGTTAGCGAAGCTCGTAGCGACTAGGCCCTGGATCGCGCCGCACGCTGCTCCGCCCATTGCGCGTCGGTCCAGCGCAACAAATCCTCGGCGCCGGAGCTGCGCAAATGCGCGCCACCGTCGATCACCACCATCTCGCCGTTGATGTAGCCGGCACGGTCGGAGACCAGGAAGCTGGCGAGGTCGGCAAGCTCGCCGTGCTCGCCGGCGCGTCCCATCGGGTTGCGCGCGGCCCACCCTTCGTCGCGACCCTCGGGGCGAAGCTGGCCCGAGGCGCCGGCGGTCGGGAATGGTCCCGGCGCGATCGCGACGGTGCGGATGCCCTTCGGGCCCCATTCCACGGCGAGACTTTTGGTCATCGCCAGCACGGCCGACTTTGCCATCGCCGACGGCACGGTGAAGGCACGGCCGGTGATGGTCGAGGTCGAGAGGATCGAGAGAACGACACCGCCATGCTTACCGTCGATCCAGCGCTTGCCGGCGGCAAGCGTGCAATACATCGCACCATGCAGCGTCGGCGCGAGGATCGCATCCGCGGCTCGGAATGAGAGATGCTCGCTCTGCGCGATGAAAGTCGCAGCCGCGTTGTTGACGAGGATATCGAGCGGCGCCTCGCGCCAGATGGCGTCCATCATCGCATCGACGGCGGTGCCGTCGCGGATATCACAGACGATCGTCGTGACCTTGCCGCCGGTCGCTTCGCGCGTCTCGCTCGCCGCCGCCTCGAGCCGATCGAGCTTGCGGCCGCAGATCACGAGCTCGGCACCGAGCGTGAGGAAGCGGTGCGCCATCGCAGCACCAAGGCCCGAACCGCCACCGGTGACGAGGATGCGCTTGTCCTTGAGCAGGCCTGTTTCAAACATGGTTTGAATCCTCCCTTTTCTTCTTCCGTCATTGCGAGCGAAGCGAAGCAATCCAGGCTATTTCCGCGGCACGGATTCTGGATTGCTTCGCTGCGCTCGCAACGACGAGGATAGGGCCGAATGCAATTTCAGACAAAGAAACCGGATTGTGGGACCGCGCCAAATCCGGCAGAACCAGCCCAACTATAATTCTGCCTCGAAACGCCAAGTGCTCTCAAGAAGGTGCCGCCATGAAAGCCATCCTCTGCTCGCAATATTGCCAGCCCGACGATCTCGTTCTGGCCGACGTGCCGGATCCGGTGGCCGGTCCCGGCGAAGCCGTGATCGCGATCAAGGCTGCGGCGCTGAATTTTTTCGACATCCTGATGATCCAGGGCAAGTACCAGATCAAGCCGCCGTTCCCGTTCTCGCCGGCCGCCGAAGTGGCTGGCGTGATCGAGAGCATCGGCCCCGGCGTGACCGATCTGAAGGTCGGCGATCGCGTCGTCGCCTCCTGCGGCCACAATGGCGCGCGCGAAAAAATCGCATTGCCGGCGGCATCGATCGTGAAGATCCCCGACAATCTCGATTATGACCGCGCGGCCGGCATCATCATCATCTACGGCACCGCGCTGCATGCGCTGGAAGATCGCGCGAGCCCGAAGCCGGGCGAGACGCTCGCGGTGCTCGGCGCCGCCGGCGGCACCGGCCTTGCGGCTTGCGAGCTCGGCAAGCTGATGGGCCTGAAGGTGATCGCCTGCGCCTCGTCGGACGAGAAGCTCGAATTCGCGAAGGCGCACGGTGCAGAACTCACGCTCAATTACGGCAAGGAAGATTTGAAGGAAGGCTTGCGAAAGCTTACCGGCGGCAAGGGCGTCGACATCATCTTCGATCCGGTTGGTGGTACGTATGCCGAGCAGGCGCTGCGCTCGATCGCCTGGGAAGGCCGCTTCCTCGTGATCGGCTTTGCTGCCGGCGACATTCCGAAGATGCCGCTGAACCTCGCGCTGCTGAAGGGCTGCGATATCCGCGGCGTGTTCTGGGGCGCCTGGACCCGTCTCAACCCGGAAAAGAACCGCGCCAATCTCGAGAAGCTCGTGAAGTGGACAGCGGAGGGGAAGATCTCCTCGCATGTCGACCGCGTCTTCCCGCTGGCGCAGACGGCGGATGCGCTGAAGGTGCTGGCGGGGCGTCAGGCCATGGGCAAGGTGATTTTGCGTCCGTGAGGGTGTCGGCACGTAGAGTGTCGCGACATCGTCACCACACACTCAGCTGTCGTCGTCCGGCTTGACCCGGCGACCCAGTACTCCGTGACGAGTGTTGTTGAATCGATGAGCCCCGGCGTACTGGATTCCCCGCCTTCGCGGGGAATGACAGCGGAGGATGCGGCTACAGCTACTGCGCGGCTTCCGCGTCGCCCTCATCCACGCCGCGCTTCAGCGCGGCGCGGGCGGCTTCGCGATGTTCATTCGTGATGTGGCTGGCGACCATGCGGATCGCAGTGGCGAGCACGGCGGCGTCATCGGTGAAGCCGAGGATCGGCATCACGTCGGGAACGAAGTCGAACGGCAGGATGAAATAGGCGATCGCCCCGAGCAACGAGGCCTGGACATGGCGCGGCGTCTGCCGGTCGAAGGCGCAGTAATAGGCGGCGAGCAGGTCTTCGGCGAACGGCAGATGCGCGGCGACACGCTTCAGCTTGCGCCAGAAGCGGCGCCGAACGCTCTCACGATCTTCCGCGAGCCGGTCGGCCGGCTCGAAACCGACGCTGTGTTCGGCAGCCATGTTCGACAAACTCCCCGTTCCAGCCAAGGGCGGCATCGGGGGTGGCAGATCGCCGCATCCCGCGCTGATCACAAGATGGGGACTCGGCCGGTCCCCGCAAGGCGTCAGCCTGGTGTCAGCTTGGCGATGGCGTTCATCGCCTTGGCGAGCGCGATGTCGAGCGCGGTGACGCCGCCGGCGTCATGGGTCGACAGCACCACCTCCACCGTCTTGTAGACATTGCGCCATTCGGGGTGGTGGTCCATCTTCTCGGCGACCAGCGCCGCGCGCGTCATGAATCCGAACGCCTCGTTGAAATCCTTGAAGACAAAGGTTTTCCCGATCGCGTCGCGTCCTTGAACCTCGGTCCAGCCAGGTAGTCCGCCCAGCGCCTGCCTGCGCGCCTCCGCCGAGAGCCGTTCTGCCATCGTCGCCTCCGTCCTTTCAGGGGAACTTTACCCTAACACCGCACTGACGCCCCGGGTTCATACGGGATTAGACCCCATCCGCTAACCATGACGGAGATGTAACCCTGCCGGACAAGAAATTTGCTACACTTGCGGGCGTAAATCGCCGGCCAAGATGAAACTGAGCCTCAAGCGACTGTTCGGGAGATCGATGACCGGGGGATTGGACCTGGCCGAAGCGCCCACCCCGCCCTCGCCGCGATCATCGGCGCGGAAGACGGCGCTCGTGACTCTCGCACTGGTGCTCGCGATCGTTGGCGCGCTCGCCGGCGGCTACTATTTTGCCATGCGGCCGGTGACGCTGAAGATCGCGGTCGGCCCCGCCAACAGCGATGACGTCAAGGTCGTGCAGGCACTGACCCAGGCCTTCGCGCAGCACAAGAGCTCCGTGCGGTTGCGGCCGATCCAGACCGACGGCGCCACCGCCAGCGCCAATCTGCTCGCGGAAGGCAAGGCCGACCTCGCCATCGTGCGCGGCGATCTCGACGTGCCGAAAAACGCGCAAGCCGTTGCGACCCTGCGCAAGAATGTCGTGGTGTTGTGGTCCATACCCGTCAAAGGCAAGAAGAAGGGCGCGAAGATCACCAAGATCGCGCAGCTCGCCGGACATCGGGTCGGCGTGGTTGGCCGCACCCAGGCCAACGTCAATTTGCTCAAGGTGATCCTGCAGCAATACGGTCTCGATCCCGCCAAGGTCGAGATCGTGCAATTCCCGGCCAATGAAGTTGCCGAGGCGATCAAGTCGCAGAAGGTCGATGCCTATCTCGCGGCCGGTCCCGTCAACAGCAAGATCACTGCGGACGCGATCGCCACTTCCGCCAAGGAGTTCGGCACGCCGACTTTCCTCGCGATCGATTCCGCCGATGCGATTGCGCAAAATCATCCGGTCTATGAAGCGGCCGAGATTCCCGCGGGCACTTACGGCGGCTCGCCAGATCGTCCCGATGACGAGGTCAAGACCATCAGCTTCTCGCACCACATCGTGGCGCGCAAGGCTGTGTCCGAAACCACCATCGCGGCGTTCACGCGCCAGCTGTTCGCCGTGCGCCAGCAATTGGTGACGGAATTCCCGCTGGCGGCGAAGATCGAAACGCCTGACACCGACAAGGATGCGGTGATTCCCGTGCATCCGGGCGCCGCCGCTTTCGTCGACGGCGAAGAAAAGACCTTCCTCGACAAATACAGCGACTACATCTGGTGGACCCTGATGGCGCTCTCCGCCATGGGCTCGATCGGCGCCTGGTTTGCAGGCTATTTGAAGAAGGACGAACGCGACAACAACAGCCATCTGCGCGAGCGGCTGCTCGACATGATCACCGCCGCTCGAAAAAGCGAGACGACCGAAGATCTCGATCAGATGCAGACCGAGGCCGACGAGATCCTGCGCGATACGCTGCGCTGCTACGACCACGGCGCGATCGAGGAAGGTGCGCTGACCGCCTTCAACATCGCGCTCGACCAGTTCCATGCGGCGGTTGCCGACCGCAAGGCGGTGCTGTTCAGCCTGCCGCAGAACCTGCAGCGCGCCGGTGCCCAATTCCGGGCCGCCGGTAACGCGTAGGCGCTTGCGCGCGTAATCGCTGCGTCACATTGTCTCAATATAGCGTCGGGCTTCACCGTGGCGGCCGCCCAGGGCGATCACCTTACGCGATATCGAGACCGTCTTCATGAACATCAAATTCTCCCGCCGCCGTTTCCTGACGACCAGTGCCGGCGCGCTCGGCGCGGTCGCAATGCCCCATCTCTCCCGCGCGGCCGACCGGCCGGCGGTGACCCATGGCGTGCAGTCGGGCGACGTCACCGTCGACGGCGGCGTGGTCTGGGCGCGCACCGACCGGCCCGCGCAGATGCTGGTCGAGGTGGCGACGACGGAGTCGTTCAGGGATGCCCGTGCGCTGCCGCCAATCGCGGCGCTGCCCGAGAGCGACTTCACCGCGAAGATGCTGATCGAAAACCTGCCTAGCGGACAGGACATCTTTTATCGCGTCCGCTTCCGCGATCTTTCGCACACCGCGGTGGCGGGCGAGCCGGTGACCGGCCGCTTCCGCACCGCGCCCGCCGACCGCCGCGACGTCAGCTTCGTCTGGGGCGGCGACGTCGCAGGACAAGGCTGGGGCATCAACCCCGACGACGGCGGCATGTTCACCTTCTCGGCGATGCGCAAGCACCGTCCGGATTTCTTCCTGCATTCCGGCGACACCGTCTATGCCGACGGCCCTATCCAGTCCGAGGTGAAGCTCGCCGACGGCAAGACCTGGAAGAACGTCACGATCCCCGAGAAGGCCAAGGTCGCCGAGACGCTGGACGAGTACCGCGCCGCGCACAAATACAATTTCACTGACGATAATCTTCGGGCCTTCAATGCCGAAGTGCCGATCTTCGTGCAGTGGGACGACCATGAGGTGACCAACAACTGGTCACTTTCGAAGGAGTTGCCGGCGACCTACAAGGAGCGCGACATCGCACTGCTTGCGGCCCGCGCGGGCCGTGCCTTCCACGAGATGTATCCGATGCGCGAGAGCATCGTCGAGCCCGGCCGGGTCTATCGCCAGATCTCCTACGGTCCCCATCTCGACGTGTTCGTGCTCGACGAGCGCAGCTATCGCGGCCCGAACGGCGCCAACCTCGAAACCGCTTACGGCCCGGCCAGCTATTTCCTCGGCCCCGACCAGATCGCCTGGCTCAAGCGTGGCCTGTTGAATTCGCGCGCGACCTGGAAGGTGATCGCCTCCGACATGCCGCTCAGCCTCGTCGTGTCGGACACGCCGAAGGGCGGATCGGAAGCCATTGCGCAGGGCGACGGCCCGGTGCGCGGCCGCGAGTTCGAGATCGCCGACATCCTGCGTTTCATCAAGATGGCGCCGGTCAGCAACACCGTATGGCTGACGGCGGACGTGCATTACGCCGCCGCGCATTATTACGATCCGAACAAGGCGCAATTCCAGGATTTCGAGCCGTTCTGGGAGTTCGTGTCGGGCCCGCTTCACGCGGGCACATTCGGTCCAGCCGCGCTCGACAATACGTTTGGGCCGGAGGTGCGTTTCGTCAAGGCGCCGGGGAAAGACAACCAGAACCTGCCGCCGTCCGCCGGCATGCAGTTCTTCGGACACGTCAAGATCGACGGCGCGTCCGGCCAGATGACGGTGACCTTGCGCGACCGCGCCGACGTCGCACTGTGGTCGACCACGCTCGATCCGAAACAGGCCTGACGCCGTATCGCTAGTCCGCGGCGCGGAGCTGGAGCGCCGCCTCCAGTGCGTCGCTCGAACACGGCTTCTGCAGACGCGGCTGGCTGGCGAATTGCGGCGGGATGCGCGCGTCAGCACCGTAGCCGGTGACGAAGACGAACGGAATTTTCAGGGCCGCTAGCCGTTCGGCGACCGCAAAGCTGTTCTCGCGACTCAAGCCGACGTCGAGCAAGGCGAATTCGGGGGCGCGCGCCGCGATGACGGCCAGCGCCTGCGCCACTGAACCGACCGTGCGGACGCTCTTCACGCCAAATCCGAGCAGGCGATCCTCGAAGTCGATGGCGATGATCGGATCGTCCTCGACGATGAGGACATCGGCGGGACAATTTGAACCATTGGAAACAGCGGGTGCCATCATCGTAACGTCGAGCATGAGGTTTCTCTGACTGGGATACCGGGTCACGACGCCTGTATCCGCGCGGAAGGTTCCCGGAACGAAACCACCACATCACAGTTATCAGGTCTGTCTACTTGTGCACACAGGACCTCGTCGGAACTCGCTAATGTGGAGGCGGATGGGAGTTTGAGATGGACGCGCGGACCAGCAACGCCACCGAGATCGAGAGCCGGCCGACCAACAATCTGCTGCGGCGCTTGAGCGCGGCCGACTTCGCCCTGCTTGCGCCGCATGTCATGCTCGAAAGCGCCGCGGCGAATGAACTGCTCTACAACCCCGGCGACGACGTCCAGGTGGTCCACTTTCCCTGCGGACCATCGCTTGCAACCTTCCTCGTTCCAAATGAGGACGGCCGCGATGTCGAGACCATCCTGGTCGGCCGCGAAGGCGCGGTGGGCGGCATCGTCAGCGAGGGTTATCTGCCGGCCTATACCCGGATCTGCGTGAAATTCGGCGGGCCGTTTGCGCGAATTCACGTCGGCAAGCTGGAGGCTGCCAAGCAGCGCTCGTCCTCGTTGCGCCATGTCTTCGCTCGTTACGCCGACTGCATGTTGGCGCAGATCTTCCAGTCCACCGCCTGCAACGCCATTCACTCGATCGAGCAGCGCACCGCCAAATGGATGCTGGCGGCGATGGAGCGGACCGGCGACGAGAGCAGCGTGCCGCTGACGCACGAACAGCTCGCGACGCTGCTCGGCGTCGGCCGCAGCTATGCCAGCCGCGTGCTCCAGTCGTTCAAGGCGGAAGGCGTGCTCGACACGCGACGCGGATCGATCCTGGTCCGCAACCGCGAGGGCCTGCGCCTGCGCGCCTGCCGGTGCAACGAGGCCGTGAAGATGCACTTCGAAGAGGTGCTGCGCGGGGTCTATCCGACCGAAGAGCGGCAAGCCGGCTAGCCCCCTGCCTCGCTCCTCTTCGGGGATAAGAAGCGGCCACACTATCCCGCAGGGCGGGAACCTGGGCTAATGTCCCCACATGAGCGGGGCTTTCCTTCACACTCTCTTCGACATCGCAGCGTGGCTGGCTGCGGCCGTGGCGCTTTACTGGCTGTCGCGACAGGGCTTGCGGTTTCCGGCGCAATCGTTCGAGCGGTTCTACCTCGCCGCTCTGGTGTTCGGTGCGGGCCTCGGCGCCTATCTGTTCGGCTCCGCCAATCTGTGGCTGTCGGGCCAGAGCGGCATCGCGCGCTCCGTGGAAGGTGCGCTTGCCGGGGGCATCGTGGCGATCGAGCTCTACAAATGGTCCGC
The DNA here is from genome assembly GCF_055807455.1 of Bradyrhizobium sp. Kon58. Classification (NCBI taxonomy): domain Bacteria; kingdom Pseudomonadati; phylum Pseudomonadota; class Alphaproteobacteria; order Hyphomicrobiales; family Nitrobacteraceae; genus Bradyrhizobium; species Bradyrhizobium sp. Kon58. The sequence goes on along the minus strand of NZ_JBVVOT010000018.1, from coordinate 24,906 downwards.
AGGGATCACGGTGCGAACCGGCGCCCGTTTTGCGCTGCCGCTGGCGATCGGCATCGCGATCGGCCGGCTCGGCTGCTATTTCGCGGGCCTTGACGATTTCACCTACGGCACGCCGACGGCATGGCTCTGGGGCCATGATTTCGGCGACGGCATCCTTCGCCATCCCGTGCAGCTCTACGAAAGCGCCGCGATGGGCGTGTTCGCGCTGCTCTACGTGCTGGCGGTCTTGAACCGGAGCGCGTTTGTGATCACCAATGGTTTCTACCTCGTCCTCGTCTACTATGGCGCACAGCGCTTCCTGTGGGAATTCCTCAAGCCCTACGGCACGCTGATCGGCCCCTTCACGCTGTTTCACCTGCTGTCGCTGTCCATCCTGCTCTACGCCGTCGTCATGCTGGCAACGGCGCCCAAAGCGAGACCCATGCATGAACGCGCCGTTGCGTAAGTCGCGCCCCTATATTTTCTGGGGCCAGACCCAATCTCTCTGCGAGACCTGCCTGAAGCTGGTGCCGGCCAAGATCCAGATCCTCGACAACGAGGTCTGGTACGAGAAGCGCTGCAAGGAGCATGGCGTCCAGTCCACGCTGGTGTCGACGGACGCAGCCTATTGGCGCCTGTGCAAGGATTTCATCAAGCCCGGCGACCGGCCGCTCGCCTTTCAACGGCATACCGAATTCGGCTGCCCCTACGATTGCGGCCTGTGCCCCGACCACGAGCAGCATTCCTGCCTGGCGCTGATCGAGATCACCGAGCATTGCAATCTGACCTGCCCGGTGTGCTTTGCCGATTCCTCGCCGGCGCGGACCAGCTTCACGCCGCTGCCCAAGATCGAGCGAATGCTGGACGCGCTGGTCGCGAGCGAGGGCGAGCCTGACCTGGTGCAGATCTCCGGCGGCGAGCCGACGCTGCATCCGGATTTCTTCGCGATCCTCGATGCCGTGCGCGCCCGCCCAATCCGCCATGTCATGATCAACACCAACGGCCTGCGTATCGCCCGCGAAAAGGATTTGGTGGCGCGGCTCGCCGAGAACAAGCGCGGGCTCGAGGTCTATCTCCAGTTCGACTCGCTCGAACGCGACGCTTTGATCAATCTGCGCGGCGCGGATTTGCGCAAGATTCGTCAGCAGGCGCTGGAAAATCTCGAGCATTACGGCGTGTCGACCACGCTGGTCGCGACCATCAAGCGCGGCGTCAACGATGCCGAGATCGGCGACATCGTTCGCCACGCGCTGACCTGGAAATGCGTGCGCGGCGTCACGCTGCAGCCGGTGCAGGATGCCGGCCGCAACGAGAATTTCGACAAGAACACCGACCGCATCATGCTGTCGGAGATCCGCAAGCGCGTGGTCGAAACCGGCGTATTCGGCGACAAGGACATGATCCCGCTGCCCTGCAACCCCGAAAGCATCTCGATCGGTTACGGCCTGCGCAACGGCGAGAAAGTGCTGCCCCTGACGTCGCTGATCCCGCAGGAGCAACTCGTCGCATTGCTGCCCAATACGATAAGCCCGGAGAAGCATCCGGCGCTGAGGGAGAAATTCATCGATCTGTTTTCGCTGTCCTCGGGACCGCTGAACACCAGCGAGCGCGTCTGCGAATTGCTGTGCTGCCTGCCGAGCTTCGAGGTGCCGCAGGGCATCACGTACGAGAACGTATTCCGCGTCACCATCGTGCAGTTTCTCGACCGCTTCAATTTCTGCGTCGGCAACGTCAAGCGCAGCTGCATCCATTTCGTCACCGAGAACGGCGCGATCATCCCGTTCGACACCTACAATCTGTTCTACCGGAACGGAAAGATCGACGGTATCCGCGCCGAACTGGCGGCGCAGTCAACCGAAGGAGCCCTGCAGGCATGAGCATCAGCGACACGCCGCCGCCAGCCCCGCCGGGACCGCCTCCTGCTCCGCCGAACAAGCGCAGCGGCTGCCTGACCGCGCTCATGGCGATCTTCGGGATCATCCTGCTGCTACCCGGCGCCTGTGCACTCCTGTTCGGCGGAATATCCATATCCGACAGAGGCCGGATCGATTCCGACGTTGCGCCCCTGGTGTTCCTGGGCCTGGTCGTGGGGCTGGGCGGGGTCGCTCTGATCTGGGCCGCCATCAAGGGCCGGCGCGGCTGAGCCGGGCTTTTCGCCTAACCCCCGGGAATCCCCGGACAAAATTCAATCAACCAACGGCCAAAGAACACATTGTTTTTTGGCCGTTTTTGCCTATATTGCGCCGCAACGCGTAGGGTGCCCGGTCGATATGCCGGGCTTTCCCTTTTGGGCGGAAAGCGCCCCGTTTCCAGTCTTCAAGCGTTGTTTCGAGAAGAGGTCCCGGTCTGACCGGCGAGATCGCGCTTAACCCATTGTCCGACCGCAAAGAAGCCCACTCATGAACCTTCGCAACATCGCCATCATCGCCCACGTCGACCACGGCAAGACGACCCTGGTCGACCGCCTCCTCCAGCAATCCGGCACCTATCGCGAGAACCAGAAGGTGACCGAGCGTGCCATGGACTCCAACGATCTGGAGCGCGAGCGCGGCATCACCATTCTGGCCAAGGCGGCCTCGGTGCAGTGGAAGGACACTCGCATCAACATCGTCGACACCCCCGGCCACGCCGATTTCGGCGGTGAGGTCGAGCGCATCCTCAACATGGTGGATGGCGCGCTGGTGCTGGTCGACGCCGCCGAAGGCCCGCTGCCGCAGACCAAATTCGTGGTCTCCAAGGCGCTCAAGGTCGGTTTGAAGCCGATCGTCGTGATCAACAAGGTTGACCGCCCCGACGCGCGGGCGACCGAAGTCATCAACGAGGTGTTCGACCTGTTCGCGGCGCTCGACGCCAGCGAGGAGCAGCTCGACTTCCCGATCCTTTACGGGTCGGCCAAGCAGGGCTGGATGGCCGAGAGCCCGGATGGGTCGCACGAAGCCGGCATGCAGCCGCTGTTCGACCTGATCGTGCGCCATGTCGCGCCGCCGACCGTCGAGGAAGGCCCGTTCCGCATGATCGGCACCATTCTCGAAGCCAACCCCTATCTCGGCCGCATCATCACCGGACGTATCTCTTCCGGTTCGATCAAGCCGAACCAGGCCGTGAAGGTGCTGGGCGCCGACGGCAAGACCATCGAGACCGGCCGCATCACCAAGATTCTCGCCTTCCGCGGCATCGAGCGCACCCCGCTCGACGAAGCCGAGGCAGGCGACATCGTCGCGATCGCCGGCCTGACCAAGGGCACCGTCGCCGACACCTTCTGCGATCCGTCGGTCGACACCCCGCTGGTGGCGCAGCCGATCGACCCGCCGACCGTGTCGATGTCCTTCATCGTCAACAACTCGCCGCTCGCCGGCACCGAAGGCGACAAGGTGACCAGTCGCATGATCCGCGACCGCCTGTTGCGCGAGTCCGAAGGCAACGTCGCGCTGCGCGTGGTCGAAGCCTCGGACAAGGACGCGATGGAAGTCTCGGGCCGCGGCGAATTGCAGCTTGCGATCCTGATCGAGACCATGCGCCGCGAAGGCTTCGAGCTTTCGGTGTCGCGTCCGCGCGTCGTGCTGCAGAAGGACGAGGCCACCGGCGCAACCCTGGAGCCGATCGAGGAAGTCGTCATCGACGTCGACGAGGAGCATTCCGGCGTCGTCGTGCAGAAGATGAGCGAGCGCAAATCCGAGCTGATCGAGATGAAGCCGTCCGGCGGCAACCGTTTGCGCCTGGTGTTCTACGCGCCGACACGCGGCCTGATCGGCTACCAGGGCGAGCTGCTCACCGACACGCGTGGCACCGCGATCATGAACCGTCTGTTCCACGGCTACGCGCCGTACAAGGGCGAGATCCAGGGCCGCCGCAACGGCGTGCTGATCTCCAACGACCAAGGCGAAGCGGTGGCTTACGCCATGTTCAAGCTGGAAGATCGCGGCCCGATGATGATCGAGCCGGGCTGGAAGGTCTACAAGGGCATGATCGTCGGCGAGCATACCCGCGACAACGACCTCGAGATCAACGTGCTCAAGGGCAAGCAGCTCACCAACATCCGAACCACGTCGAAGGACGAAGCGGTGCGCCTGACCCCGCCGATCCGCATGACCCTGGAAAAGGCGCTGGCCTATATCGAGGACGACGAGCTGGTCGAGATCACGCCGAAGTCGATCCGCCTGCGCAAGCGGCACCTCGACCCGAACGAGCGCAAGCGCGCGGAAAAGTCCAAGGAAGCGGTGGCTTAAGCCACCGCTCGCAACGCTGTCATGCCCGGCTCGACCGGGGCATCCAGTCCGCCGCGGCTTATCGGTTCGACCACAAATGTCTCTGGAATACTGGATCACCCGCCTGCGCGGGTGATCCAGCTGTGCTTGCGGCGGCTTCAGCACTCTTTGCGAACGTGCTAGAGCCCGCCCATGAGCTCCCTTCCCTCCTCCGTCGACGTCGCGATCATCGGTGCGGGCGCCGCCGGCCTCGGCGCGGCGCATGCGCTGGCGGGCTCCGGCCTCTCCGTGATCGTGCTGGAGGCGCGCGACCGGCTCGGCGGCCGAGCCTGGACGGTGCAGGCCTCGCCCGAAGTCACCTTCGACGTCGGCTGCGGTTGGCTGCACTCGGCGGACAACAACTCCTTTGTCGCGATTGCGAAACAGCTCGGTTTCGAGGTCAACAAGGACCTGCCGCCTTGGCGCGAGCGTGCCTATGGCAACGCGTTTCCGAAAGCCGAGCGTGACGATTTCATGCACGCGATGGACGCCTTCTATCAGCGGCTGTGGAAGACCGCCCAGAAGGGCCAGGATGTCCCCGCGAGCTTGAGCCTGGAGCCGGGCGATCGCTGGAATCCCATGATCGACGCGATCTCGACCTACATCAACGGTTGCGAACTGAAGGACATGTCGACGCTGGACTGGGACGCCTATGAGGACAGTGACCTCAACTGGCGCGTCCGCCGCGGCTATGGCGCTCTGATCGCGGCCTATGGCGCGCCCTGCCCGGTGGCGCTGAACTGCAACGTCGCGCTGATCGATCATTCCGGCCAGCGCATCCGCATCGAGACATCGCAGGGCACGCTGACCGCGGACAAGGTGATCGTCACCGTGCCGACCAATCTCATCGCCAATGAGGCGATCCGATTCTCGCCACCTCTCCTCGCCAAGGTCGATGCCGCAGCCGGCCTGCCGCTCGGGGTCGACGACAAGGTGACGCTGGCGCTCGACGGTGCCGAAGCCTGCCCCAAAGAAGGGAATTTGCGCGGCGCCACGATGCGCACCGACATGGGCACCTATCATATCCGCCCGTTCGGCCAGCCCTGCATCGAAGGCTTTTTCGGCGGCAGCTTTGCGCGTGAGCTGGAGGACGCCGGCGAAGGCGCTCTTGCCGCGCAAAGCATCGACGAGATCGCAGGCTTGCTCGGTAACGACATCAGGCGAAAGCTGAAGCCGCTCTACGCGTCGCGCTGGGCGCACGACCCCTTCGCAAGCGGCTCCTACTCGCACGCGCTGCCGGGCCACGCCGGCGACCGCGCCGTACTGGCGGCACCGGTCGATGGGCGGCTGTTTTTTGCGGGAGAAGCGACGTCGCCGAACTTTTTCTCGACGGCGCACGGCGCGAGGGACTCAGGGGAGCGGGCGGCGAGGGAAGTGCTGGGCGTTCTGGGCAAACCGTAACCGCACGCTCGTCATTGCGAGCGCAGCGAAGCAATCCAAAATCTTTCCGCAGCGGCAGCCAGGATTGCTTCGCTGCGCTCGCAATGACGAATTACTCGATCACCCGCGCCCTTAAATCGGCATCAGGCACGAAGCACGCATCATACTTGCCGAAGATGCGGTAGCGGTTGCGCGCAATGAGGCTGTACACCGGGTCGCGCAACGCTTTCGGCACGGCGAACAACGCGCGCACCCAGCTCCAGCCAGGGAGCTGCGACAGCACCGTCAGCGCAGCGTCCGACTTCATGAACACCGCGCCGCCATGAACCACGGCATTGGTGTCGGGATCATCCGGATCGATGCCGAACGTGCGTGCGAGCCGGGCGCCATAGTCCGACTGGATCGGCGTGAAGCGAAATCGCTTCGCCCTGTCGCGCGCGGCGACGAAGCGGACCCAGCGCGAGCAAAAAATGCAGACCCCGTCGAACAGGATCACGTCATTGTCAGGCCATTTGGGCATCAGCGATTGTCCAACATCAAAAGCGCGACAAACATCAGCACGATCGCCGGTCCCGTCTTCACCAGTGCACCGAGCGGCTCGATCCAGAGATCCGGCGTCAGGATCGCGGCACCAAACATATAGCCGAGCGAAGCCATCATGCCCGCAACGAGTCCGATCGCGGCGGTGCGGCGGAAGGCGATCAGCACCCCAATGCTCATGTCCATCAGGCTGGTGCCGATGGTGATGGGATCGACCAGCGCCGACGGAAAGTTGTGCGCACTCAGGATTCCGGCGGCGGCACCATAGGACACGAACAGCGCGATGCAGCCGGAGACGCACCAGAACACGACAAGGCTCGCGAAGATCAGCGTCTTCACCAAAAACAGCCGCGCGAACCACTTATCCTGGATCGTGGCGGGGTGGCGGCCGACCGTCTGAGCCAGTGATTTCGGCACGATGCCCGTGGCGGCGATCCATGCCGAGGGATCGCCGTTCACGCCGCGGCGCAGCTCGGCGATGGCCGTGGAGCGCATCGGCGGCATCCAGCCGAGATAGTTGGCAAAATCGCCGCCTTTCGCGCTGAAGTCGAGCATGAAGGACGGCATCTCGACGCGCGACCAGCCGGCCGTGCCGAACGCGATACGAAACTGCTCGATGACGCCAGCCATCGTGATCGGTTCGATCTGCATCAGGTCCCAGTTCACAGCCTTCACCGATGCGTCGTCGATATCGCGCGCGGCAAGCCAGGCAATGGTGGCGGAAATATCCTCGGCAGCAACGGGCTGGAACGGCGTCGCCATCTCCTTCTCCGGCAGGTCGAGCGGGGAGGCCGCAAGCGCGCGGAGCATCGCGCTGCCGCCATAGGCCGACGGCGCGACCACGAAACCGGGCCGCAGGATGGCGTGGGGAATGCCGGAAGCCGCGATCAAACGTTCGGCCTCACGCTTCGTCGTTGCGAACGCGGTTCGATCCTCGCCCGCGGTCCCGGGAATCGAGATGTGCACCAGCCGGATCGCACGGCCGCTGCCGCCTGAAGCAATCGTGCGACGAGATCCCGATGCACCGCGTTGGTGTCGCTGCCGGGTCCGTCCTGGAGCACACCTAGGCAGTTCACGACGACATCGACCGCGTGCTCGCCGAGGAGGTGCGCCAGCGCGGCTACGTCGAGCGAGAGGATCGGCAGCTCGACGTCCAGTGCGCCCATCTTCTGGGCGGGCGACAGGCTGCGCGCCACCCCGATCACGCGAAATCCCTGCGCGCGAAGATCGTCGGTGACGTAGCGGCCGATCAGGCCTGAGGCACCGAGCACGAGAATGGTTCGCTGGCTCATGACCTCCCTCAAAACGGTTTTGCGATCATCAGCTAGAGGATCAGCATCGTGGCCCCGAAGCCGGGGAAACCGAACGCGAACCAGCGGCGAAACAGGACGAAATAGCGCTCCGGAAGCGCGCCACGCTGCTCGGCGGCCTTCCGCGCGAGATCGCGCATCTCGATCTGCATGAAGATCACGGGGATCCAGAACAAGCCAGCAATTGCGTAGAGCGCAAGCGATGCGAGCAGCCAGCGCTCGGCGACCGACGTTGCCGAGAGCATCATCAGCAGGCCGCCCGTGACCGGCTGGAGGATCACGGCGGACAACGGGAAGATCGCATCCGAGACCACCACCACCGAAGCGGTACGCGCGATGAACGCCACGTCGTTCGTGCGATGCGCCATCAGCATAAAGAAGGCGATACCGGTTCCGGTACCGAGGATGACGATAGCGCCGAGCACATGCAGATATTTGATGAGGAAATATAACGTCATGGCTTTTTGCCAGCCGCCGGCTTCAGCGCGCGATCGAGTTCGGCACTCGCGGCTTTGACGCCGGCCTCGGTTTCGATCATCCAGTGGCCCTCGCTACCGACGGCCGGTGTCGTGCGGAAGTCGACCTTGCCACCGCCGCCGCGAAACGCATCGACCAACGCAAGCGAAAATGCCGGTGCAAAGTAGCTGTCATTGGCGGCAACGAGCCACGTGACGGGGATGCGCGCGGCCTTGCCGAACTCAGCCGCCGCCGCGAGAAGCGTATGCGGCGCGCAGATCCGGTTCGGCTCGTCATTGGCATGGCCGCCGCGGCCCGGCGCAATGGCGATGATGGCGGAGATCACCTTCGGATCGGCATTCGCGAGCGCCAGCGCGCCCCAACCGCCGGCGGAATGTCCGATCACGATCGCGGCGTCCTTGCGGATAAAATCCTGCTTTCGCACATCCTCCAGCGCGAGCGCGATTTCGTCGGCCGTTGCGCGGCCCGAGCGCAAATAGTCCGCCTCGTCGCAGCCACCCTGGTCCTCGACATAGCGGCCGCCTGTTACGCCATGGCCGAGCCGTTCCGGCACCAGCACGGCGAAGCCGCGCGCGACGAGGAACGCAGCGAGTGCGCGGTATTCCGGCTGTGGCGTTTGCGCGCGCCGCAAGCCATTTTGCGTCGAGGCATGCGCGATCACCGCAAGCCGGAACGGGCCGGCACCCGGCGGGCGAAACAGCAGGGCATGAGCGGCGATGTCGGTATCCGGCGACGGCACGCGCCATTGCTGCCTGCGAAACGGATCGCCCTCCGCTCCGGACGAACCAAAAGTGACCTGAGCGCACACAGGCGGCGCAGTCAGCAAGGCCAGCAGAGCCAGAAGCACGAGAATGTTGAGGAGCCGCATGAATTGCCGGAGGCGAGAAACTGCGACGGTCACACTAGTAGGAACGAATCAATATCGGCAGACTTTCTGCGTTGCCATTGCCGTTCATTCGTTGCCGCAAAGCAGTTTTGCACCGGTGCAGAGCACTCGGGTGCCATTCGAATCGGCGTCTTGTCTTTTTTCGGTACAACATGGTTCAAATACTGATGCAGAAAGTCCACAGGTTAACCGATAATTAAGGATAGGTCTTGCCGCCGGCGCGGCGACTTGGTTTGATCACGTCCATGAGCACAACCCTGATCGAGGTCCGGCCGGCCAAAGCCGCAGATGCAACTGCGGTGGCGTCCACCCATGACGAAGCCTGGCGCTCCGCCTATCAGGGCATCATTCCCGGCGCCGAACTGGAGAAGCTGATCAACCGCCGCGGTCCGCAATGGTGGGATAGCGCGATCCGCAAGGGCAGCCGCGTCAGCGTGCTGGTGTTCGGCGACAAGATCGCGGGCTACGCCAATTACGGTCGCAACCGCGCCCGCAGCCTGCATTTCGACGGCGAGGTCTACGAGCTCTATCTGCGTCCCGAATTCCAGGGCCTGGGCTTTGGCCGCCGGCTGTTCACCTCGGCCCGCCGCGACCTGATGCAGAGCGGCCTGAAAAGCATGGTGGTGTGGGCGCTCTCGGACAACGATCCGGCCACTGAGTTCTACCGCGCCCTGGGCGGCCGCATGGTGGCGCGCTCCTCGGAGCGTTTCGGGCCGAAATCGCTCGACAAGGTTGCCTTCGCTTGGACCAATTGAGCTGCTGAAGTCCGGCCGGCAGCATTTCCCTTCCGTCGATACCGCTGCCTTTTGAGCCGGTGATCGCCGGATTCATTATTTCACAAAAACGCGATGGATCAGCGGGCCAAGCCCGCGTATGACAGCGCCAAAATCGCTGCCGGGTGCGATTTAACCTCGGCAACAACGGAGCCTTGAATGCGTATCGATGCGATCTCGATCGGGAAGAACGTACCCAACGACATCAACGTCATCATCGAAGTCCCCGTGGGCGGCGAACCGATCAAATACGAGATGGACAAGGAAGCCGGCACGCTGGTGGTCGACCGCTTCCTCTACACTCCGATGCGTTACCCCGGAAACTACGGCTTCATCCCGCACACGCTGTCCGACGACGGCGACCCCTGCGACGTCCTCATCATCAACACCCGCGCCATCATCCCAGGCGCGGTCATGAGCGTGCGCCCGGTCGGCGTTCTGTTCATGGAAGACGAAGCCGGCGGCGACGAGAAGATTCTGGCGGTGCCTTCATCCAAGCTCACCCAGCGCTACGACAAGGTGAAGTCGTATTCCGACCTGCCGGACATCACGCTCCAGCAGATCCAGCACTTCTTCGAACATTACAAGGATCTCGAACCCGGCAAGTGGGTGAAGATCCTGCGCTGGGGCGGCCCCGAGGATGCGCACAAGCTGATCCTCGAAGGCATCGATCGCGAGAAGAAGAAGAACGGGTAAAGCTACCGCGTCGAGCGATGGTGTGCTCCCTCGCCCCGTTCTTACGGGGAGAGGGTTGGGGTGAGGGGCTGCTGCCGCATAAACGGCAACAGTCGGACTCGCGGAGAGCCCCCTCACCCGATCGCTTCGCGATCGACCTCTCCCCGCAAGCGGGGCGAGGTGAAGAAAACCTACACCGCCGGCTTCGGCAGCCCTGCAATCGCGCAGGCCGCGCGCAACGTGTTCACCAGCAGGCAGGCGACTGTCATCTGACCGACGCCGCCCGGCACCGGCGTGATGGCGCCAGCCACTGCGAGCGCTTCCTGATAGGCAACGTCGCCGACGAGGCGCGTCTTGCCGTCGTCCTTCGGGATCCGGTTGATGCCGACGTCGATCACGGTCGCCCCCGGCTTCAGCCAGTCGCCGCGCACCATCTCGGACTTTCCGACCGCGGCGTAGACGAGGTCTGCGCGCTTGACGAGCCCGGGCAGGTCGCGCGAGCGCGAATGCGCGATGGTCACCGTGGCGTTCTCGTTCAGCAACAGCTGCACCAGCGGGCGGCCGACGAGGTTGGAGCGGCCGATGACGATGGCGTTCATGCCTTCGAGCGAGGCATGCACGCTCTTGGTCAAAATGATGCAGCCGAGCGGCGTGCAGGGCGACAGCGCCTCGAAACCGCCGGCGAGGCGACCGGCATTGTTCGGATGCAGCCCATCGACATCCTTGGAGGGATCAATGGCATTGACGACCGCCTCGGTGTTGAGGCCCTTGGGCAGCGGCAATTGCACCAGAATACCGTGCACGGCGGGATCGCGGTTGAGTTTTGCGACCAGCGCCAGGAGATCTGCTTGCGAGACGTCGGCCGGCAGTCTGTGCTCGAACGAGGCCATGCCGGCGGCCTGGGTCTGGGTGTGTTTCGAGCGGACATAGACCTCGCTCGCCGGGTCGCTTCCGACCAGCACCACCGCGAGGCCCGGTACCAGATTGTGCTCGCGTTTGACGCGTGCGACCTCGTCCGCGACGCGGGCGCGAAGTTCCGCGGCGATGACTTTTCCGTCGATGATCCTGGCGGTCATGTCAATTTCCTCAGTCTGTCGATTTGGCAGATGCGAGCTGGCGCAGGGCTTCGCCGAGCCGCGCCGGATCGCCGTCGACCGCGATCTGCTTCAGCCGCGAGGTCGCTCCCGACAGGAGTTTGACGCTGGCCTTGGGCACGCCCAGCGATTTCGCCAGCAGCACCAGAACGGCCTTGTTGGCCTCGCCGCCATCGGCAATGGCGCGCACACGCACCTTGAGCACGCTACGGCCATCGGCCAGCTGCTCGATCCCGTCGATGTCGTCGCGGCCGCCGCGCGGCGTTACCCGCAGCGCGATGCTGATTCCTGCGGACCCGTAACGCCAAGGTTCCTTGATGACAAGGTTCTTTGGCAATCCAGGACGCTCCAGCCTGCTTAGATCACGTTCGGGTAGATGTAATACAGGATCACCCGCTCGATGAACATGATGAGCAGGATCAGGATGATCGGCGAGATGTCGAGGCCGCCGAGGCTGGGCAGGAAATTGCGAATCGGCGCCAGGACCGGCTCCGTGATTCGGTACAGGAACTCCGCCACCGCCGACACGAACTGGTTGCGGGTGTTCACGACGTTGAAGGCGATCAGCCAGGACAGGATCGCGGACGCGATCAGCAGCCAGACGTAGAGGTCGAGCACGATGATGACGATGTCGAGAACGGCACGCATGGCTTTTAAAGACTCTGGCTTCGGTTGGGATTGACGTCTTTTGCTAGATATCGGTTCCCCCCGGTCCAAACAAGGGAAGTCGGTGCCGGGATGGCTAAAACCGGGTTACAGCCGTCCTTGACTTGACCTTGGCGGGGACTTAAATGGCGCCCGGTTGTCGGCCGCATTGACCAGAGCGGCCTACAAAAGGGGCCATAGCTCAGCTGGGAGAGCGCGTCGTTCGCAATGACGAGGTCGGCGGTTCGATCCCGCCTGGCTCCACCAGCCTTCGCTCGCTTCGCGAGCTACGGCTAGGCAAGCCCGGAAGGTCTCTCGCAGCGAAGTGAGCGAAGGCTGCCGCGCCATAGCCCGAAGGGCGACGGCGGGCTCCATCCGAAATCTCCCCTACTTCACTTCCCCGTAAATCTCGGCGGCCGCTTCTCCATGAAGCTTGCGACCCCCTCCCGGAAATCGCTGCCGTTCAGCGCCACCATCATGTCCCGGTTGGCCGCGATCGTCGCCTCCGCCAGCGTCTGGAACGGCACCTCGTAGAGCTGCCGCTTGATCACGGCCATCGCGCTCGGCGAGACGAAATCGGCGAGGTCGCGCGCATAGGCATAGGTCTCCTCGCGGAGTTTTTCCGGCGAGCAGAGCCGGTTGACCAGCCCGATCCGCAACGCCTCGTCACTCGAAAGGCGGCGCGCCGAGAGCAGCAGATCCATCGCGTTGGCGTGGCCCACGATTCGCGGCAGCATCCAGCTAATGCCGTGCTCGGCGATCAGGCCGCGCCGCGCGAAGGCTGTCGTGAACACGGTGTTGTCGGCGGCAAAGCGCAGGTCGCAATAGAGCGCGTGGACGAGGCCGATGCCGGCGGTGGCGCCGTTGAGCATGGCGATGACAGGCTTTCCGATCGACGGGTAGAAGCCGTAGCGCGTCTGCCAATCGGGCCGCCGGTTCATGTCGAAGGGCGGCAGGTTCGACGCGCGCCCGACATCATCGGGGTCGAGCCCCTTCAATGCGTCCATGTCGGCACCGGCGCAAAAGGCACGGCCCGCGCCGGTGATGACGATGACGCGGACATTGTCATCGGCGCTCGATGCTTCCATCGCATGGCGCACGTCGCGCTCCATGATGGGCGTCCACGCATTCATGCGGTCGGGACGGTTGAGCGTGATGGTCGCGACCTTGTCGCTGACCTCATAGAGAATGTGTTCGTAGGCCATGGCGCTCTCCCTTTGTTTGCCGGCACGCGTTCGCGCGCGCTCGTTGGCGACGAGCTTAGCATATCAAGGAATGAGACAAGGGCTTGCGCCAAGGACCTGCGAAGGCGCGATCACTCGGCGGCTTGCGCCAGCACCGGCCGCCGCGTCAGCCAGCCGTCGATGAAGTGATCGAGCCAGGCGCGTTCGGCGGCATCGTAGACGGCACGATCCGCGAAATGATGATGCCGCTGCCGCGCGCCGGGCGCGCTGAGGCCGTCATAGCCGCGCGTGGTCCAGCGATGCATCATCGCGTAGGTCACGTCAGGATGAAACTGCACGCCGAAAGCGTTGCCGGTGTGGAATGCCTGCACCGGAAAATCATCGCCTTCGGCAAGCAGTTCAGCGCCGACCGGCAATTCGAAGCCTTCGCGATGCCAATGATAGACCCGCGCCGGCCAATTCGGGCAGAGCCGGTGTCCCGCTTCTGTCGGGCGGATCGGGTAGTAGCCGATCTGGGTCAGCGCATCCGCATGTGGCGCGACGCGGGCCCCTAACTGCTTCGCCAGCATCTGCGCGCCGAGGCAGATACCGAGGAACGGCCGCTGTTCGCGGAGCGGAATTTCGATCCAATCGATCTCGCGGCGGATGTAGTCGTCCGGATCGTTGGCGCTCATGGGACCGCCGAAGACCACCGCGCCGGCATGCTGGTCGAGGGTCTCGGGCAGCGGATCGCCGAAACGGGGACGGCGGACGTCGAGGCGATGGCCGAGCGCGCGCAGCGCATTGCCGACGCGGCCGGGCGTCGAGGATTCCTGATGCAGGATGATCAGAACCGGCAACCGGGTTCCGGAGGCGGCGACATCAGGCGTCCTTCTGGGGAAGGGCACCACTTCTGCGCCACTAAACCTGTTCGTCCGGAACGACATGGTCTCTGCGAGTGCTATCGGTTCAGACCGCCAGCATAACTAAGCGATCGTTAATTTCGTGTGAGTTTGCGCACACACACGCCCGATAGAAAGCAAGCTCCGGGCCACGACGGACCGAGAGCTCTCTTTACTGTCTTTGCCTCTGAAACCGGCTGGTAGCCGACAGGATGAAGCCGCGCGGGAAGAAGCGCAGCGCAAATGGCACGACCTTGATGCCCAGACCAGGGAGCACTGCCCGCTTATTGGCCATCAGCCCGCGATAGGCCTGCCGTGCGACATCGGCGGCAGGAACATTGAGAAGGGCCGTATCATGGCCGGACCCAACGCCGGCGCGCGCCTGGAATTCGGTGGGCACCGGGCCCGGGCAAAGGACGGTGACGCGAACGCCGTGCGGTGCAAGCTCCGCCCGCAAGGCCTCGGTGAAGGAAATGACATAGGCCTTGGACGCGTAATAGACCGCCATGCCGGGGCCGGGCAGATAGCCCGCGACCGATCCGACGTTGAGAAGACCGCCCTTGTGCCTGATGAGCTGATCGGCAAAGCGCAGCGACAGATCCGTCAGGGCCCGGACATTGACATCGACGATGCCGAGCTGCTCGACGCGGTCGCGCTCGATTGCGTCACCAAATACGCCGAAGCCGGCATTGTTGACGAGATTGTCGAGCTCGACGCCTTCGGCGACGAGTGCGGCCGCGATCTTCTCGCCGGCGTCCGCATCCTCGAGATCGCAGGCGATCACGATCGGCTTCTTGCCGCCCTTGGCGGCGAGCTCGTTCGCGAGCGCCTCGAGCCGGTCCGCGCGTCGCGCCGTCAGCGCAAGACGGTGTCCGTTCGCGGCGAACACACGCGCCAGCTCCATGCCGATGCCCGCCGAGGCACCGGTGATCAACGTTACCCGCTCAGTCACGATCGAGATCTCTTCAATTGAAGTTTTTTGGCCCCGCAATGCTGGAACGAGAGCATAGGCCAAGCGCGACAGGCAAGCGGCGCTGACAGCATGGCCACTTGAGCGGGTGACAGGGGGCGCAAAAACCCGGGATTTTACGGACGAATCCGGAGTCGAGACGGCCGGGGGGCTACATTAAAGTTTCGTCATGTGTCGCCACAACCGTCAATTGGCGGTGCTGGCAGAGATCACCCACCGAGCGCGCCGTCCTTGACCTGACCACCGGCACGATCTGCGACCGCGTGCTTCAGCTCGATCCGGTCGCGCTGGGCGATCCCGAGCAGGTCGGAGGCGCGCCAGACCACATTGTCCTCGAACTCGGTGACCTGGCCGTCGGCATAGACCAGCTCCCACATCATCTGGACGACCCGCTTGCGGCCCTCTTCGTCGAGCGAGCGCATCATGATGCTGGTGAAGTGATAGAGGTCGACCGCCTCGCCCTCGACCTCCGTCGCATCCGCGATCAGACGATCCGCCGTGCCGCGATCGAGCCCAAAGTGGCTTTCGATCAGGCTGTGCAATTTGCGCTGCTCGGCAGCCGTCGGCTGGCCGTCCAGCGAGATCACGTGAACCAGCAGCGCGGTCGCCGCCAGCCGGTAATCACTGTCACCGAACGCTCGGTCCTGGGCATGGGGAGCAACAATGTCGGCGATGAATTGGCGCAGGCCGTCGAGCATAAGGTCCTACCGAAATCGATGAAGCCGCGGAGCGCGGCCGCTACCAGCATTATATGAGCAGGAAACTCAACCGGCGCAACGTGCGTCAGTTCCGCGCGCTGCATTACGTTTCGGCAATCTGGAGTGCTGTGATTTTAGAGTGGGGCAAGGCAAGTGCGCACATGTCGTCCCGGCGAAGGCCGGGACCCATAACCACAGGCTGCGGTTTGGCGAAGGCTTTGGCAACGACCATCCAGCCCGTTTCGGAAATCACGCGGTATGGGTCCCGGCCTTCGCCGGGACGACACCCAGTCACGGTATCTCGTACACCACCATCTTGTCGGCGATGCCGCGCAGTGCGGCCTGCTTCTGGATCGGCCTGATCTCGCGCTGCTTGAGGACTTCGGCGACCGCCGGTGCATCCAGCACCGGCCCGGTGATGTGGATCTCCTGCGCGGTCGAGAGGCTCTGCACGCGGGCGGCGATGTTGACGGTCTGGCCGAAGTAATCCTGCCGCTCGTTCAGCATCACCGCGAGACACGGACCCTCGTGGATGCCGATCTTGACGATGAGATCGGCAGTGCCGCGCTTTTTGTTGAGCTCGTCCATCGCCGCGCGCATCCGCAAACCCGCTGCGATCGCATGCTCGGGACGGACGAAGGTCGCCATCACGGCATCGCCAATCGTCTTCACCACCGCGCCTTTCTCCGACGAGATGATCTCGAGCAGCGCGTGGAAATGCGCGCGCACGAGGTCGAAGGCGGCGAGGTCGCCGACGCGCTCATAGAGCGCGGTCGATCCCTTCAGATCGGTGAACAGGAAGGTCAGCGAGGTGATCTGGAGCCGCTGGTCGAGACTGAGATTGTCCGCCTTGAACACGTCGCGAAACGTCTGGTTCGACAGCATCCGCTTGGCGGTAAGAAACGGCTTCCGCTTGCCGATAAGGTGATGGAGTGCCTCGGCCGCGATGAACACCGACGGCAGCACGCGCACGCCGGCCTGGTTCTCCAGCGACAGCCGCAGCGGCCCCGGCCGCATGGTCGTGGTTCCCGTCGGCGCCTGCACCCTGTTGTACATGATGGCGAGCTGCTGACGGTCCTTGGTCGGCTCGCCCTGCACGTCGATGAAATGGGCGGCGTGCGTCACCGGTTCGAAGATGATGATGAAGTCGTTCGGTAGCTGCAGCGACATGGTCGCCTTCTCGCCGGCCGGCAGCTCCATCGTATCCAGCGTCACCTCATTGGCGAGCGTCGCAAACGATTCCTTGTTGAAGTCGACGCCGGAACTCCAGAACACCTGCTTGAAGTACTCCCACACCGGAAGCGTATCGGGATCATGCGCCGCAATGCGCCGGACACGTGAATTGACGGTGAAGGAGACTTCGACCTGGTCATCGACGGAGGCCTTGTAGCCGCACGCGCACAGCGCGCAGTGATAATCGTCGGGCTTGAGCGCCTTGAGAGTCGAGTGCGCCCCCAACACGCCGCCGCAGCCCGGGCACAGCACATTCCAGCCCAGATCGAATAGACCGAGCCGCGCCGAATGCAGGAATGCCGAGATCGCGTGCTCTTCATCGAGACCGTGCTGCTTCGCGAAATCGAGGACATTGACGCGGTTGAGCTCGTGATCTTCGCCATCGTCGATAAGGCGCGCGATCGCGTCGACCACTTTCGCATCCGCGGTCTGCTTCAGAACGGAAAACTGGGCCTGAATGTCGCTCATGGCGTAACTCTATCTGGTGTGGATCACGCCGTCGGCCAAGCGAACGCCTGTCACCGACGCGTGATGCGGAACAGCGGCGAACGGTCCGGCTGGGTCGTGACGACCCCGAGCGGAATGACAGGGCTGGTATCGGCAAGCTCGACACGGAACGCACCGATCAGCCGGGCCAGCGCCAGCACGGATTCGGCTTGCGCGAATGGCGCGCCGATGCAGACCCGCGGACCCGCGCCAAAGGGCAGATAGGCAAACCGATCGGGCGCTTCCGTCGACATGAAGCGTTTTGGAATGAACGCGTTCGGCTGGTCCCACAGCTTCTCGTGCCGGTGCAGCAGCCACGGCGCGATCATGATGATGTCGCCCTTGCCGATCTCGACGCCGGCCGCGTTGTCCTTCTCGCGCGCAGCCCGGGCGATCAGGAAGGCCGGCGGATAAAGCCGCATGGTCTCCTCGATCGCGGCGCGGGTGAACTTCTGGCGATCAATGTCGGCCATGCTGTCGAGATGTTCGCCACGCGTTTCGGAGGCGATTTCTTCCTGCGTGTCCGGGTCGAGTGCGAGCAGATAGAGCGCCCAGAATAGGGCGGTCGCCGTGGTCTCGTGGCCCGCGAGGATCATGGTCGCGACTTCGTCGACCAGTTGCTCGTCCGAAAAGCCCTTGCCGGTTTCAGGGTCGCGCGCCTCGTCCATGAGATCGAACAGATCGCGCGGCGGCGCGCCCTCCTTCTTGCCCATCTCACGCCGCTCGGCGATCAGCATCGCGACGAATTCGGTCCAGCGCTTGCGGAAACGGGCGCGGGCAAAATCCATCGGGCTTGGCCAGGACAGCGGCAGCACCATGTCAAGCAAGTACGGCCGCCCGAGGCGGGCCCCATACTCCATGACGAAGTTGCGCAAGGTCGGGCCATGGCGATCCATGCCGAACGAGAACATGGTGCGTCCGGCGATCTCCAGCGTCATGCGCTGCATGATCTCGCGCAGATCGACCGGCTCGCTCGTTCGCCCGTCGAGCTTCGCGATGGTCTCGTCGAGCACCGCCGTCATGTGCGGAACGAGATTTGCCGTCGCACGCGGCGTGAACGCCGGCGCGAGGGTGCGGCGCTGAAACGTCCACGAATGGCCCTCCGCAATCAGAAGACCGTCGCCGAGCACGGGACGAAGCATGCGGATGCCCGCCGGAGTGCGCGAATAATTCTCGTAATTGCTGAGCAGGACATGCCGGATCGCATCCGGCCGGTTCAGGATGAAACTGTTGCGGAAGAAGAAACGGCCCTCGATGACGTCTTCCTCATAGGCGCGCTGCCCCCAGGTCGCGATCATGTTCCGCTTGATCACGGCAAGCCGGGCAAGGAACGACATGTCGTCGGGCGCACGCGGCGGGGTCGGAGGGACGATGGGCCGACGCACGCTGGCGATGTTCATGGCTCGCTCCCGCAGAGGTGACGCAGGCAATTAGCTAATAAGTCAGCTCGGCAATCGCAATCCTGTTCTCGGAGGCAGCCCAGGCGCGTGCCACAATTCGTTCTTCGCCAAATTGGGCCACGATGTTACGCCCGACCTCGCCGGCCGCAAGGCGCAGTGTTGCTGTCGAATCCGTGGGCACACCCGATTTGACGTCCGACGGCTCCTTGCCGTCGAGCAGCACCACGTCCCGCGGCAGGCCGAAATAACCGCGCGGGCGCGACATGATCACGACAGCCCCGGCGTCCTTGTCCGCGGGCCCGAGCGGACGCGCAGCGCGCAGATGCACCACGTCCGATGAGCGCGGGAAGGGCGAGCGGTAGATGTGCGTGGCCGGCGCATCCGGCGATGACAAGACGAATTCGAGCGACCAGGAAGGTTCGACCTGCGCCGGGCCCCAACGGCCGTCGGCGCCGGTCTTCGCGCTGTACACGGCGCTACCCCTGCGCTCCCCGGTATCAGGATCGACGCGGAATATCTCGACGGTTGCACCCGCCACCGGGCGATTGGTCGACACGCCGCCCGGCGTGCCGGTAACAAGGCCGCTCAGCTTCACGCTCTGCTCCGGCGCGATCGCGATGCGCGCGGGCTCGCGGCCGGCGATGAACTTGTAGATCTCGGGGAAGGCCCGAGGGTGAAACGCCACTTCGCGATGATCGAGTGCGCCGAGCACGAGGTTGGTGGCACCCTTCAACTCCGGACCTTCGACGCTGACGCCGGTCGGCGTACCGGGCTTGCCGATGAAGCGGCCATCGGCCTGCGCGTATTTGTCCATGCCGTCACTGCGCAAGGTGAGGAAGGCAACACCCGGTGTCACCTCGCTCTCGCCCTCATTGAGGCTGCGCAGAAACGCGCCGCGACCGTTGAACTCGCTGTTGGGCTGGTCGTCGGTCGCGAACACGCCGTGATTGGGCGTGCCGCACAGCACGGCATGGCTGACATCGCCGGCGCCGCCGTTCTTGATCACGTTGCGGATGGCGTAGCCGCCGCGCGAGCTGCCGACCAGTGCCACGCGGGCCGCGCCGGTGCGGCGCTTCAGTTCGGCTATGGCGGCGGCGAGCTCGCGGCGCTGGTCCTCGGTCGAGGAGCGGCCCGCCTGTTCGACCTTGTCGTCACTTCGTGCATTGGGATCGGTGAAATTGATCGCCGCCATGCGGTCGCGCGCGATACCGTTGGATTCCATCCGCCACAAGGTCGTCATCCAGAGCGCGTCGTAGTCGCCATTGCCGTGCACTAACAGGATCGGAGGCACCTCGCCCGGCCCGGCAGGTGAAGGTTGGGCCAATGCGCCCGTCCGCAGGCTCGCAACTGCGAAGGGCAAGCTGCCGGCCCCTTGCAAGATCATCCGTCGTGACAGCTTCATCTGTTCCTCCCCGGCAAAACCATCTCTTTGCACCGCTTATACCGGCCTAACCACTGGACAGCGAAGGACTTTCGCAGGCATCACTGAACTTGCCGGAATCGCCCAAAGACCGCTCCAAGACAACTTCAGGACAACTTCAAGACCACTTCTGCCAGCCCATTTGGAAGGGGATATGACCGAGCAGACGAATCGCCAGAAAATTGCGGCCGACGGCATCATGGCGCCGCTGCGGTACACCGTGTTCCGGCGCATCTGGCTCGCCAGCCTGCTCTCCAATCTCGGCCTGCTGATCCAGGGCGTGGGCGCCGCCTGGGCCATGACGCAGATGGCGGCTTCGGCGGACAAGGTGGCGCTGGTGCAGACCGCTCTGATGCTGCCGATCATGCTGATCTCGATGCCGGCCGGCGCCATCGCCGACATGTATGACCGCCGCATCGTGACCCTGATCGCACTCATGATCGCGCTGACTGGCGCGACCGCGCTCACGGTCCTGGCCTGGCTCAACTACATTTCCCCGGAAACGCTGCTCGTCTTCTGCTTCGTCGTCGGCAGCGGCAACGCACTGTTCGGTCCGGCCTGGCAATCCTCGGTCAGCGAGCAGGTGCCGCCCGATGCTCTGCCGTCGGCCGTCGCGCTGAACGGCATCAGCTACAACATCGCCCGCAGCTTCGGCCCGGCGGTCGGCGGCGTCATCGTCGCTGCGCTCGGTGCGGTGGCGGCGTTTGCGTGCAATGCCATCCTCTATTTGCCGTTGCTGGTGGTGCTGCTGCTCTGGCGGCGCAACACCGAACCCTCGCGCCTGCCGCGGGAGAAGCTCAACCGCGCCATGGTGTCGGGCTTCCGCTACATCACCAATTCGCCGCCGATCAAGATCGTGCTGTTGCGCACGCTGGTGATGGGCCTGATTGGCGGCGCCATCATGGCACTGATGCCGCTGGTCGCGCGCGACCTGCTGCATGGCGGCGCGCAGACCTACGGCATCATGCTCGGCGCTTTCGGGATGGGCGCCGTGGTCGGTGCGCTCAACATCCACGAATTGCGCAAGCGCATGAGCGGCGAAGCTGCGATCCGCGCCTGCACCATCTCGATGGCGTTTGCGATGGCCGCTCTCGCCGTGAGCACCGAGCCGGTGCTGACCGCGGCTGCGCTGGTGCTCGCCGGCGCGGTCTGGATGGCCGCCATCGCGCTGTTCAATATCGGCGTGCAGCTCTCGGCGCCGCGCTGGGTCGCAGGCCGCTCGCTCGCGGCGTTCCAGGCCTCGATTTCCGGCGGCATCGCGATCGGCGCCTGGGGCTGGGGTCATCTCACCGACTATGCCGGCGTCGAGGTCGCGTTGCTGACGGCCGCCGGGCTGATGCTGATCTCGCCGGTGCTGGGGATCTGGCTCACGATGCCGCGCGTCGGCGCCCGCAACGAAGACGCCGATGTGCTGGCCGATCCGGAAGTCAAGCTGTCGCTCACGGCACGCAGCGGGCCGTTGGTGGTCGAGATCGAATACCGCGTCGCCCAAGAGAACGCGCGCGCCTTTCACAACGTGATGCAGGACGTGCAGCTCTCTCGTCAGCGCAACGGTGCCTATGGCTGGTCGATCGCGCGCGACATCGCCGATCCCGAATTGTGGACCGAGCGCTACCACTGTCCGACCTGGCTCGATTATCTGCGCCAGCGCAACCGCTCGACCCAGTCCGAACGCGCGCTGCATCAGGAGGCGATCGATTTCCACATCGGCCCCGATCCGGTGCGGATCCGCCGCATGCTCGAGCGTCCGTTCGGCTCGGTGCGCTGGAAAGAGGAGACGCCGGACCAGGCCGCAAGTGAGGTGCTGCCCGTGGTCGCGACCGCGGCGGGAAGCAGCACGTAAGGTTTTGCGAGTCCGTAGCGACGCCTTACTGCCCGTGATCCGTCAGCACCTTGTCGCAGCCTTTGGTGAGCCGCGTACGGTTCTGCTTGAGGCAGGCGAGCACAGCCTGATCGCCATTGTTCATCACCGGGCGGCAGAAGCGCGTCACATCGCGCGCACAGGCGTCGTGACCGGGCTGCTGCGCTGACGCGGCCGATGCAAACAGGATCAATGGAATAATCAAAAGAAATCTGGTCATCGCGTAATGCCTCTTACCCGGAAGATGTGCGGGCGAAGCTAGAGCGACGATCCCGAGGCCGCAACGGCTTTATTGACAGGCGGGCCTGCGCCGCCGCGAGGCTCCGGCATTCACGCCGGGGCACATCGCGAGGGGAGCTAACCGACGCAACGACGCTATCGTTGCTGTTACTGGCTGTGTGTTACTGACTGTCCTGGGCGTCAGCGACCTTGCGTGACGCGCCGCCCTTGGCGAGGTCCTTGTCCATCACCGCACGGCAACCGGCGCTCAGATCCGAACGATGCTTCATCATGCACGCCGTGATCTTCGGGATGTTCGGGATTTCCGACGAGCACAGGCGGAAGGCGTCGCCGGTGCACTGCTGCTGCGCTTCGGACGAGAAGGCGAAGCTGGAGCCGGTCGAGGCGATCGAGAGGATGGCGGCAAAGCCCAGAGCCAGGCTGGTGTCGCGGATCTTGCTACTCAAGGACTTGATGTTCAGCGAGTTGGTCATTTGAAGCTCCCATTGGCACCGCTGGAAGCGGGCCCGTTGTTGATGGGACTGACCATGCTCCAGCAAAACAGTTTCCACTGTGATGACGGTCACGGGAGGCCCACCCTCTGTGACTTCGGTCACGTTGGCGCACCTCGCTGAAATTCCTTCATATCCGCAGTCGTGTTGGTGTCACGTTAACTGTTCCTTCGCATTAATGGCTCGGCGAGCGGGAAATTCCGCCGGTTTGGTTGCGTAATTGGAAAGAATGGCGATGCGTAATGCGTTGGGCCTGATGCTGGCCAGTGTAGTTGCGGCGGTCGTGATTGCCGCCGGCGGTTGGTTTTATTATTCCTCGCGCGCCGACCAGGCCGCTCCCAAGACAATTGCCGCCCGTGCCGCCGATCAATTGCCGGCACAGGCGAAGCTCGCCGCCAAGGACGACGTCGCGACCACGGCGGCGATTGCGGCCAAGCCGGCGGCAGCCGCCCCGGCGCCCGCACCCGCGCCGATGCCGGTTCAGCAGAAATCGACCTGCGCCAATCCCAACGCGCTCGGCGTCTCCCGCGTGGTCGAAATCGACACCACGGGCGGTCCGGGCTTCGGCTTCGATCATTTCAAGCAGTTCGACTTCCTCACCGAGAAAGAGGTCGTGCTGACCTTCGACGACGGTCCCTGGCCGGTCAACACGCCCGCGGTGCTGAAGGCTCTCGCGGATGAATGCACCAAGGGCCTGTTCTTCTCGGTCGGCAAGCATGCGACCTACCATCCGGAAATCCTGCGTCAGGTGCTGGCCCAGGGCCACACGGTCGGCGCGCACACCTGGTCGCACGTCAATCTAAACGGCAAGAAGATGACGGAGCAAATGGCCAAGGACGAGGTCGAGAAGGGCTTCAGCGCAGTGAGGTTTGCGCTCGGCACCAATCCCGCACCGTTCTTCCGCTTCCCGCAGCTTCAGCACAATCCGGCGATCGTGAGCTATTTCGGCACTCGCAACGTCGCGATGTTCTCGACCGACATCGACTCCTTCGACTTCAGGAAGGGCGCGACGCCGGAGAAGATCATCGAGACCGTGATGACCAGGCTCGACAAGCTCGGCAAGGGCATCATCCTGATGCACGATTTCCAGAAGCACACCGGCGAAGCCATGCCGGCGCTGCTCGCGCGGTTGAAGGCCGGCGGCTACAAGATCGTGCAGATGAAGGCCAAGACGACTTTCCAGACGCTGCCGGAATATGACGAGGCGCTGCTGAAGGACCTGAAGGTGCCGACCTCGAGCGCGCGTCCGATCGGAAGCGTGGTGCAGACGGTTTCCCAGTAACGCGTCCAGTCCGATCAAAACTCTTGTGTCATGGCCGGGCTTGTCCCGGCCATATGCTTTTTAAGAGCAGGCATCTTACCAGTAGATGCCGTGGCGATGCAGCTCACCGATGATGCGGCCTTCGGTCCAGCTGCGCTTGTGCTTCGGCTTGTCTGCCTTGGCCGTCGTCTTCGCGGCGGGTTGGGTCGTCGTCGCGGGCGCTGAGGCCGTCGTGGTCGTCGGTGTGGGCGTGGCGGCCGCCGCAGGCGCAGGCGCAGCAAGCGAAACCGCCGGCGGGCGATCGAGATATTTCGGAGCTTCGGCGGCTGGCGCTGCTTCGCTCACCTGCGTCGGCGCGGCAGCAAGCGCCGGCGCCGTTTGCTGAACCGAAGCCGGCTCGCTCACCGCAGACAGCGACAGGCTGCGCGGGCCTCCGGCCTGGGCAGAGGCAGAGACCAGCACCATAGCGGCCACCAGAATGATCTTGCGCATATGAAATCTCCCCGTGTTTGATGTGAGCTGGACACTAGGGGCGCCGATCGCGAGTTTATGTGATCACGATCACTCAGACTGGCATGCGATATCCGACGTGATGCCACGGTGATGCAATGGCTGCGCTCGACCGGACTCATCCGCGCAGTGCGCGCATGGTGACCAAATGCGCCGGTCAGAACGTCTGGCTTGCGGAGATCAAATGAGCTTGAGCGGCCCGAGACATAGGTGACAAAACGTACCGGACACATGGGTTACACTTTCCGCTTTTGTTCTGCGGGAGGTG
>NZ_JBVVOT010000017.1:0-165593 GCF_055807455.1 Bradyrhizobium sp. Kon58 | reverse complement strand
AAGGACAATCTGACGCGCGAGAACATCATGGCGCAGGCGGCCAATTTGAAGAACGTGCCGCTGTCGCTGCTGATGCCCGGCATCACGCTCAACACCACGCCGCAGGATTTCCGCCCGATCAAGGACGGCTATATGCTGCAGTTCAACGGCAACGACTGGATCGTGGCAAGCGAGCTGCTGCGCGGCACCTAACGCGCGAAGCGACAAGTGGGGGCGAGGTGGCGCGCTCCGCGCACTCGGTGCAGTAGGGTGGGCAAAGGCGCACTTGCGCCGTGCCCACCACCTATCAATGCTTCGAGAGAAATGGTGGGCACGCTCCGCTTTGCCCACCCTACGAGACCGACGCAAGATCGGCGAACGGGAGGACCCCATGGATTTTCACCACTCCGAACGTTCGCTCGAGCTGCAGGAGCGCGTCCGCCGGTTCATGCGGACGCATGTCGAGCCGGTCGAGGAGCTCTATTACGAGCAGGTGAAGCCGGAAGCGACACGCTACCGGACGCCGCAGGTCCTTCAGGACCTGAAGCGGCTGGCGCGGGAGCAGGGGCTCTGGAACCTGTTCCTCTCTGGCGAGCACGGCCAAGACCCTAACAACACCGGCTTGACCAATCTCGAATATGCGCCGGTGAAAGAGATCATGGGCCGCATCCTTTGGGCGCCTGAGATCTTCAATTGCTCGGCGCCCGACGTCGGCAACATGGAGGTGCTGGCCAACTACGGTACGCCGGCACAGCAGGAGCGCTGGCTGAAGCCGCTCTTGGAGGGGCGCATCCGCTCCGGCTTCTCGATGACGGAGCCGCAGGTCGCCTCCAGCGATGCCACCAATATCCAGTGCGAGATCAGGCGCGACGGCGGCGACTACGTCATCAACGGCCGCAAATGGTTCACCTCGGGCGCGATGAACGAGGATTGCGAGATCCTGATCGTGATGGGCAAGACCGCGCCCGACGATCCCGATCGCCACCGCCAGCAATCCATGATCCTGGTGCCGAGAGCGACGCCCGGCGTGCGCATTGTGCGCGACATGCTGACCTACGGCTATGACGACGCGCCGGTCGGCCATCCCGAGATCGTCTACGAGAACGTTCGCGTGCCCGCGGAGAACATCCTGCTCGGCGAGGGCCGCGGCTTCGAGATCGCGCAAGGCAGGCTTGGCCCCGGCCGCATCCATCATTGCATGCGGCTGATCGGCTGCGCCCAGCGCGCGCTGGAGTTGATGTGCCGGCGTGCGGTCTCGCGCACGGCCTTCGGCAAGCCGCTCGCAGAGCAAGGCTCGGTGCGCGAGGACATCGCCAACTCCTTCTGCGAGATCGCGCAGGCGCGGCTCTTGACGCTGCAGGCCGCCGACAGGATGGACCGCGAGGGCAACAAGATCGCGCGCGACCTGATTGCGGCCGCCAAGATCGTGGTGCCCAGCATGGCCGCCCGCGTTATCGACCGCGCCATCCAGATCTACGGCGCTGCCGGCGTCTCGCAGGACACGTTCCTGGCGCGTGCTTACGTCTACGCCCGCTTCATCCGCATCGGCGACGGACCGGATCAGGTGCATCTGGCCGCGGTGGGGAAGGAGCTGATCAAGCGCGGCGGGGTAATGGCTTAGGGACGATCTTCCTTCTCTCCTTGTGGAAGAAGGTGCCTGCCTTCGCCGCAGCGTCGCTGCGATTATCGCGCTTTTGCGAAAAACAACGTTCCAAGAATGAAAACACGGTCAGACAGGCAAGCGCACCGATTGTCCTGACGGGTGGCGCCGTGAGACTCATGTCGTCGCGCTGTTTCACTGTCGCGCTCGTCGTCATGCTGTTGACGCAATGTCTGTCTTAGACGGCGACAAGTAAAACACGTGCTGGAACTGTCGGGGTTCCTACAAACGGTTCCGTAGCCAGGGGTTGGCTCGACCCGCAAAACGATTTGCGGCATCGGAACCGAACAATCGAAAATCACAGGAGATATAATGGTGTTCCGATCGAGCGCCGCAATTTGCGGTGCCGTGGTTGCGCTTGCCGTTTCCGTTTCTATTGCGCGATGTGAAGCTGGTGGGGTTCACTCAAGCGCTGCCGACAATGCCGCTTCCGGAGAAGCGATCGTTGGCGCGGCATCCATGTACAATCCGTTCAAGCCAGGCAGAGAGGAGGGCGGGCCGAAGACGGCTTCCGGCGAGCGCTATGACCCCTCGGTCTGGTCGGCTGCCATCAAGACGAGCTTGCGAAAGAAATTCGGTGGGGTCCGATTTGGCGTGAAGCCGAAATACGCCCTCGTCGAGGCCATCGGCAAGAAGGTCATCGTCAGGATAAACGACGTGGGACCGCTAAGGCCCGGCCGCATCATCGACTTCAATGAGCGGACGATGCGTCATTTCGATCCGAGCCTGGAGCGCGGGGTCATTCCTGATGTAAAAGTCCGGCCGCTTGCCGGCGGCGATTGGACACCCGGACCGGTTGGTTGAACCGTCGCACCAGCAGGTCGCGCAGCACGACCGAAGGTCCCGGCGTTATCGCCATGATGACATCATGGTTTGCTGCGCGCCTGCGGCAGCCATGTCTATGCGTGCAAACTGCTAAGCGGCCGTGATCTTCGAAGCCGGGCCTTCGGCTCCAGTGCCAAGCGAGTCCACACCTGTCGCCTCTATGCAGAGTTTGAGCGCTCCGCCCAGAGTTGCAGCAGCCAGATCCGCCTTGGCACCTTCCCGCAGGCTTTCCAGCGCCGCTGGGTCGATGTCCTTCATCCAGCAACCCAGAATGATTGTAGCCTTCGGCAATTTACGGCGAAGCCGTCGCACCGAGTAACGCATATGAGCAGGACTACTTGCGTCCATATAGACAAGACAGGCAATGGCGACCCCGGCGGTCTCCAGCCGGAAGATATTCGCCGTCGATAAGGCTCCCGCTGCTTCAACTCGTGCCGACAAGCCATGCTCATCCGTCAGTTGAGCCAGCATGATCGCAGCGGCTTCGTCGATCGGATTTCGTCCAGCCAGGCAGAGCACGGGATGATCGCCTTGCCATTCAGAAGGCAAGTCCTCCTTGCGCAGCACCCGCAGGCTCTCATAAGGCGCGTCCTCAGCCACGCCCTCTATGGCAGATGTAGCTTCGACATCTGTGGTCGGGTTGACCTTCGGCGACGGACGCTCATCCTGCTCCGAAATGTTATTGGCAAATTCCTGGACCGCATCCCTGATTTTGGTCAACCGGTCGGGAGCCAGAGCGCCGCGCTCGGCATCTGCTTGAGCCAGTTGCAGTCCTCGCAGGGCTACTTCGTCGTAATAGGAGCTAAGAGATCGCTCCTTCAAGAACTCCTCGGCTTTTGCCGAAGCTTCTGTCGGATCGCCGGCGAGCATCCGCTGATAGAATATCTCAGGCGGAGAGAGCGCTGGTCGGTCTCCAAACATGACGTCGAGGAACTCCAGGCGCTCGACATGGCGGCCCAGGACGACCAGACACACGGTGAGGGGTGTCGCCAGAACGAGGCCGATTGGACCCCAGAGCGCCGTCCAGAACGTCGCGGAAGCCACAACGGCCACCGGCGATAGTCCCGTGCTGTGTCCATAGACCATCGGCTCCAGCACATGGCCGACGATTGGTTCTACCACCACGAACAGCGCGATCGTCCAAAGCAGCATCGTCCAGGTTGGATCGACCGCAACCGCAAGAGCGAGAGGGAAGGCGGCGGCGATGACCGCCCCAATGTAGGGCACGAAGCGCAGCACTGCTGCCAGAATACCCCACAGGATCGCGCTTGGAACGCCGATCAGCCAGAGACCCATTCCGATGATGATGCCGAAGCTCCCGTTCAGCAGAAGCTGGATCAGGAAAAGCCGGCTGAGGCGGCTCGCCGCGTCATCAAGGGCAGCTGTGGTGCGCTGCAGGTCGTCCGAACCGGCCAGCCTGATCAGACGATTACGAAGATCCTCGCGCTGAAGCAAAATGAAGATCACGAATATGACGATGATCCCGGTCGTTGCGAGCGGATGAAGCAACGGTGAAATCAGCGTTTGCAAGCTCTCCAGCGCGCCGGGATCGGGCTGAAGCACTTCCACAGGAACGGGCTTCGGCGGGGCCGCTTTCGGAGCTGCTATGGTCCCCAACGAATTCGCGGCCTCCTTGGGCTTGTCGAGTTCTTTGCTGAGGTCCTTCAACATGCTGGAAGCCCGCTCGAGCGTGCCTCGACCGGCGGTCGTCTCACGGAAGGATTGGATCTTCTCGCTTATTGTGGACTGATATCGCGGCAAATCGCCGGCCAGCTGCGCGAGTTGGGTAGCGAGCAGACTGCCCATCGCAAATATGAACGCGAAGGCGATCACGACCACGCTCACCACAGCCAAACTGCGTGGAATGCGCAGACGCTGAACCAGTCGAACCAGGGGCGCCAGCACGAAGCTGAGCAAGACGGCCAGCGCTATCGGAATGATGATCTCGCGACCGTAATAGAGCACCATGACAATGATCGCGGCGAGAATAGCCATCGCCACGGCGCTCAATAGCGAAATCAGTTCTTCCGGTGTTCGTGCTTTGAATGGCTGCCTGATCACAGCTCCTCGCTAGGCCGGGAAAAGCGGCGAGTTTGTTGAGGGTCCGGTGAGTTCGGACGGCACATCTTTGGGAAGGTCGTCCAGTCCTGACATGACGCAAGCTGTCGAAGTCGGTGCATGAGCTTCAGGCCGGTTTGCGAGCCGGTCACAACTGACCAAGCCCGATCGGCTAGGGCTACGATCCCGACGGGTACGCATTGTTGCCATGAGCATCTGGAGCTAACGATGGTGCGCTAACGGCGGCATTGAATCGGGAGCGCCAAGCCACGTTGGGAATGAACATGTCACGCCGGGTTTAGTTCCGCGCGCTGCTCCAAGAGCGCGGTATGGCGCCCCGCTTCAGCTCGCGATAGCGTCTCGGCGTGTGATCTTTCCGGCCTGCTTCCCGCCGGAAAGCCTGAGCATTCGGGCCGCTTCCAAGGATCACTGCCTCCTGCATCGCTTCCGATAAAGCCAGATGGTGGCGATAGCAAAAGCCGCGGACTGCTCCGCGGCTTTGGTTCACAGGGAGGCGGCCTCAGCCAGCCTTCGGCTTCTCACGATCTGCCGGCGCAGCGCGAAAGCTCCAACATTGACATCATGCCCCTGTTTTGCCCGACGAGTCAAATATCATTTCGTAAAATACGAATAGACTTGGATTAGAGCCAAGCCGTTGATATCGCTAGCCCCGGCTACTGTGCACGGGGTTGTTTTCGCGCTTTTTGATGGAGCGACCCCACCGCCGTCTCCGCTGGCGATAGACGTGCTGCTACCCCGCCTTGGCGACCCGGCCGTCCGCTGCGCCTGAGCGCAGGTTCTGGAAGAACTTCTCCACCTCGCGCGACAGCGTCTCCGCCGTCTCGGTCACGCTGCTCGCAGCCGCCAGCACCGAGGAGGCCGCCGTATCCGTCTCGCCGATGGCATCGCGGAGCGAGCTGATGTTGGCGACGAGGGTCTCGTTGCCTTGGGCCGCCGATTGCGCGTTGGACGAGATCTCGCGCGTGGCGGCGTCCTGCTGGCCGATGGCGCCGGCGATCGCCGAGGTGACGTCGTTGATCTCGCGGACCGCGCCGCCGATCTCGCGGACGGCATCCACTGCGTTGCGGGTGGAGGACTGGATCATCGAGACGTTCTCGCTGATGTCGGCGGTCGCCTTTGCGGTCTGGCCCGCGAGTGCCTTCACTTCATGCGCGACGACGGCAAAGCCGCGGCCGGCATCGCCCGCGCGCGCGGCCTCGATGGTGGCATTGAGCGCGAGCAGATTGGTCTGCTCGGCGATCGCCTGGATCAGGCTGAGCACGCCGTCGATGCGTTGCGTGGCGGCTGCCAGGCTCTCGATCTCAGCGATCGATTTCTCGGTGCGCTGGCCGGTCTGCTCGACGGCGCTGGCGGATTGCCGCACCTGCCGGCCGATCTCCACCACCGACGCCGACAGCTCCTCGGCCGCGCCTGCCACCGCCGTGACATTGTGCGAGGCCTGCTCGGTTGCGTTCGCCGCCGTGCCGGCGCGGCTGCTCGCGTCCGCGGTGACGCGGGTGATGGTCTGCGCCGTCTCGCGCATGACGGAGGCGTTGTCGCTGAGGCCGCGCATGATCGCGCCGATCGCCTCGCGAAACGCGTCGACGGATTGCTCGATGTGGCGGGCGCGCTCCTCGCGCGCGGCGGAGTCCTGCGAGACCTGAGAGGCGAGATTGCGGTTACGCTCCATCGCGTCCTGGAAGATCTGGATCGCGCGTGCCAGTGCGCCGATCTCGTCGGCGCGGTCAGAGTGGGGCACCACGACGTTCTCCGCGCCGTCAGCGACCTGCTTGATGGTCGCGGTGATGGCGGAGAGGGGGCGTGCGATCGAGCGGGCGATGATGACGATGCCGATCACGACGAGGGCGAGCGCCACGCCGGCGAGGCAGGTCAGGACGAAGGACAGTGTGCGATTGGTCTCGGTCTCGTGCGCGATTTGCCTCGCGCGCTCGGCATAGACCTTGGACAGCGCCTCGAGATCCTTGTTCAGCGCCGAGCGCACGGCGCGGTTGGCCTCGTTGTCGCCCCATTCGCGGCCCGCGGCCGCATTGATCTCGACGCCGCGGCGCACCAGCTCCTTGCGAAACTCGACGAACTGCTCGATGCGCTTCTTGAAGGTGGCGAACTGCTCGGCATCGTCAGCCTTGACGATGGTCTCCCAGCGCTTCACGACGTCGAGGATCTGTGCGTTGAACTTGAGCAGGCCCTCGCCGTATTTCTTCACCACGGCCGGTTCAGTCGACATGTAGACGCCGCGCGATTCCATCACGACCGCATAGACCAGCGAGTTGACCCGCTCGACATTCAGCGCGGCGGCATTCGCGGTCTCGATCGCGGTGGTCAGCTCGGCACCGCGGCGGCTGTTGTAATCGGACAGCATCGCGATCGCGGCCGTGAGCAGCGCGAACAGTGCGAAGATCGCGTAGAGCTTGTTGGCAAGCGTGAAGCGGCCGGCAAGGCCGGCGGCATTCCCAGATTGATCGGTTGTCATGGTTTTCAGGGGCCCGAATGGCCGGGAGCGGCCGGAGAGCGCGGTCGTGCAAACTATTGCAAAACTATGCAGAATGAAGATGGACGCAGCGTTAACGCCGGGTTTGGCGCCCTTCGCCTTCGGTGGCAGGAAAGGTAGATATTTCAGCGTCTTGATCTGAAGCTATAGTCTTGGGATTGTTCAGGAGTCGGCCTTTGGCCGACGAACCCCGGAGAGACCCTTGGTCTACCGCCACACTATCGACGCCACGACCTACACGTTTCCGGATCTGCGCGACCTGCTCGCCAAGGCGACGCCGCCGCGCTCCGGCGACCGGCTGGCCGGGATCGCCGCCGCCAGTGCCGAACAGATGATCGCCGCGCGGATGGCGCTGGCCGACGTCCCGCTCGGGCAGTTTTTGCAGGAAGCCGTCATCCCCTATGAGACCGACGAGGTCACCCGCCTCGTCATCGACAGCCACGACGCCAAAGCCTTCGCGCCGGTGGCTTCGCTGACGGTCGGTGCCTTTCGCGACTGGCTGCTGTCGGATGCCGCGACGCCCGAAATCTTGCGCAAGCTGGCCGGCGGCATCACCCCGGAGATGGCCGCCGCGGTCTCGAAGCTGATGCGCAACCAGGATCTGATCCTGGCGGCGCGGAAATGCGAGGTCACCACCGCTTTCCGCAACACCATCGGCCTGAAGGGCCGGATGAGCACCCGGCTCCAGCCCAACCATCCCTTCGACGACGCCAGGGGCATCACCGCCTCCATCCTGGACGGCATCCTGCTCGGCGCCGGCGATGCCTGCATCGGCATCAACCCGGCGAGCGACGACCCGGCCGTGATCGGCCAATTGCTGCGGCTGCTCGACGAGGTCATCGCGCGGTTGAAGATCCCAACTCAGGCCTGCGTGCTGACCCATGTCACCACCACGCTGTCGCTGATCGGGCAGGGCGTGCCGGTCGACCTCGTGTTCCAGTCAGCCGCCGGCACTGAGGCTGCCAACCGCAGTTTTGGCATCGACCTCGCGCTTCTGAAGGAGGCGCAGGACGCTGGGTTGTCGCAGAAGCGCGGCACGGTCGGGCAGAACGTGATGTATTTCGAGACCGGGCAGGGCTCGGCGCTGTCGGCCAACGCCCATCACGGCGTCGACCAGCAGACCTGCGAGGCGCGCGCCTATGCGGTCGCCCGCGCCTTTGCGCCCCTCCTGGTCAACAGCGTGGTCGGCTTCATCGGCCCCGAATATCTGTACGATGGCAAGGAAATCATCCGGGCCGGGCTGGAGGATCACTTTTGCGGCAAGCTGCTCGGCCTGCCCCTCGGGATCGACATCTGCTACACCAACCACGCCGAGGCGGACCAGGACGACATGGACAATCTGCTGACGCTG
This sequence comes from Bradyrhizobium sp. Kon58, assembly GCF_055807455.1. NCBI lineage: Bacteria > Pseudomonadati > Pseudomonadota > Alphaproteobacteria > Hyphomicrobiales > Nitrobacteraceae > Bradyrhizobium > Bradyrhizobium sp. Kon58. The sequence goes on along the minus strand of NZ_JBVVOT010000017.1, from coordinate 157,211 downwards.
CTCGCTGCCGCCGGCGTCACCTTCATCATGGGTGTCCCCGGCGCCGACGACGTCATGCTGAACTATCAGTCGACGTCTTTTCACGACGCGCTCTATGTCCGCGACGTCTTCGGATTGCGCCGCGCACCGGAATTCGACGACTGGCTGGTGCGGTCCGGCATTGCGGGCGCTGACCTCCGTCTTGCCGGCGATGCAGGCCTGCTGCCCGATTTTGCGTCACGGCTGATCGCGTGACGTGGCGGAGCACCCGGCGGCCCGAGGAAACCATTGATGCCTCCGGGAATTAAGCTCATGCCACAATATTGAGAAATTCCGGGGGCAGCATTACGCTATGTGGCTGTCTGGCAATTTCCGCAGCTAAGTCGAGCGTGGCGGGGGAGCTTTGATGCGAGCTGAAAGTAACGGGACGTCCCGGCGGATTCTCTGCGTGTTTCCGCGATACACATCGTCGTTCGGGACGTTCGAGCATTCCTACCCCCTGACCGATGGCGTCCGCGCCTTCATGCCGCCGCAGGGACTTTTGCTGCTCGCGGCCTATCTGCCCGAGGAGTGGCAGGTCAAATTCGTCGACGAGAACCTTCGCCGTACGACAAGGGAAGAGTTCGAATGGGCGGAGGCGGTCTTCGTCAGCGGCATGCACATCCAGCGCCAGCAGATGAACGATATCTGCCGCCGCGCCCACGAGTTCGATCTGCCGGTCGCGCTCGGCGGTCCGTCCGTCAGCGCCTGCCCGGATTACTATCCCTCCTTCGACTATCTCCATGTCGGTGAGCTCGGCGACGCCACCAATCAGCTGCTCGAGATCTTGTCGCGCGATATCTCGCGTCCGGAAGCGCAGGTGGTGCTGACCACCAAGGACCGCGTGCCGATGACGGAGTTTCCGATCCCGGCCTACGAGCTCGCCGACGTGAAGAAATACTTCCTCGGCAGCATCCAGTATTCCAGCGGCTGTCCGTATCAGTGCGAGTTCTGCGACATCCCCGGCCTCTACGGCCGCAATCCGCGCCTCAAATCGCCCGAGCAGATCATCGCCGAACTCGACCGCCTGCGCGAATGCGGCATGACGGACACGGTCTATTTCGTCGACGACAATTTCATCGGCAACCGCAAGGCGGCGCTGGACCTCCTGCCGCATCTGATCGAATGGCAGAAGAGGACCGGCTACATGGTGCGGCTCGCCTGCGAGGCGACGCTCAATATCGCGAAGCGGCCGGAAATTCTCGAGAAGATGCGCGAGGCCTATTTCGTCACCATCTTCTGCGGCATCGAGACACCCGACCCCGATGCGCTGAAGGCGATGCACAAGGACCACAACATGATGGTCCCGATCCTCGAGGGCGTGCAAACCATCAACTCCTACGGCATGGAGGTCGTGTCCGGCATCATCATGGGGCTCGATACCGACAAGCCCAACACTTCGGAGGCGCTGCTCGCCTTTGTCGAGGACTCCCGAATTCCGCTGCTCACGATCAACCTGCTTCAGGCGCTGCCGAAGACGCCGCTGTGGGACCGTCTGGAGCGCGAGGGACGCCTGGTCGAGGACGACGGCCGCGATTCCAACGTCAACTTCCTGTTGCCCTATGACGACGTCGTCGCGTCCTGGAAGCACGCCATGGCCGTCGCCTACGAGCCCGAGAAGGTCTACGCGCGCTTCCAGTATCAATGCGACCACGTTTACGTGCACCGCCTGAAGATGCCGACGCCAGACGAGATGAAGACCTGGCCCAACATCAGGCGCGGCCTCGTCATGCTGCGAAACATCTTCTGGAAGGTCGGCGTGCTCGGCGACTACAAGCGCGTGTTCTGGAAGTTCGCACTGGGCCGCATCAAGCGCGGCGATCTCGAAGGGCTGATCGGCTGCACCCTGATCGCGCACCATCTCATCACCTTTGCGCGGGCGGCCTCGACCGGCCAGCAGAACGCCTCGAACTATTCGATCCGGCTACGCGAGGCTTCCGTCCCCGCCGAATGATGCGACATGTCTGATCCGGCCATCCCGCGTCGTCCGACCCTCGATCTGCGGTCGCTCACGCCCGCGCGCGTCGCACTCGGGCGCAGCGGCGCGAGCCTGCCGACGCGGGCACTGCTCGACTTCACACTGGACCACGCCCGCGCCCGCGATGCCGTGCATGCCGTGTTCGATGCGCCGCGGCTGGTCGCGGATCTCCGCGCGCTTGGCCTCGTCGTCACCGAGGCGAACAGCCAGGCGGTCGATCGCAGGGACTATCTGCGGCGGCCCGATCTGGGCAGACGGCTCGATGCCGGATCAGTCGAGGCCCTGACGCGGAGCGCCTCGGAGCCGTGCCAACTCGCGGTCGTGATTGGCGATGGTCTGTCGGCGGCGGCGGTCCACGCCCATGCGGTCGCGCTGGTGATGCGCCTGCTGCCGTTGCTCGCAGCCGATGATGGTGTCGCGATCGGCCATGTCGTCGTCGCCTCAGGCGCGCGCGTCGCGCTCGGCGACGAGATCGGCGCCATTCTCGGCGCGCGCATGGTCGTGATGCTGATCGGCGAGCGGCCGGGCCTGTCGGCGCCCGACAGTCTCGGCGCCTATCTGACTTTCGCCCCGAAGCCTGATCGCACCGATGCCGACCGCAACTGCGTGTCGAACATCCACAAGGCCGGGTTGAGCTATGACGAGGCGGCCTTCAAGATCGCCTGGCTGGTCCGCGAGGGGCTCGCGCGGCAAGCGACCGGTGTGGCGCTGAAGGACGAGAGCGCGGACCGCACGCCGCGTCGAATTGGCACGGCTTTGCCCGAATGAAGGGCATTAAGGCAAAATCGCCACATCTTGATCGATTCGGCCACACTCCGCCTGCTTGCGAGAAGGGTGATTGACCTGCTAAACCCCTCGCGGCGATTTTCTGCGCATTTTCAAAGGGCAAGCCTCCCATTGGTATGGCATTTTCAAGCCGTTCGCGGGGCGCGACAAGCTCACAGACCCGAGCCGATTTAGGAACTGGACAAGGCATGCTCGAAAAGCACAGCGAGAGTGAGGTTCATGTCGACAAGGTCGAGCAGGGACCTGCGTCCTCGATCGCCTTCGGGCTGGAGCGCATCGGGCTGTTCGCCGTCCGGGCGCCCATCGTCTCCTGCATCGTCCTGCTCGTCCTGATCGTCGGCGCCGTGTTCGGCATCCACCGGATCAAGATCGACGATTCACTGTCGCAGCTGTTCCGGTCCAACACGCCGGAATTCAAGCAGTACGAAGCGGTGACCAAGAAGTTCCCAGCCGAGGAATTCGACGTCCTCGTCGTAGTCGAGGGCAAGACCCTGCTGGCGCGGAACAACCTCGAGAAGCTGCGCGACTTCGTCACCGACATGCAACTGGTCGAGGGGACGCGCGGTCTGGTCTCGCTGTTCTCCGCGCGTCAGGCGCCGGCGCCGGGCAAGCTTCCCGCCGCGCTGTTCCCGCCCGAGCTGCCCGAGGGCGCGGCCTATGACAAGTTCATCGAGGGCGTCAAAGCCAACGAAATCATCCGCGGCAAGCTGTTGTCCGAGGACGGCACGCTGGCGCTGATCGTGCTGTCGCTCGATCCGGAGGTGGTCGCCTCCAATAAGCTGACCAAGACCGTCGCCGACATCCGCGCGCTGATGAAGGAAGACCTCGGCGACACCGGGCTCAACGTGCAGCTTTCCGGCGTGCCGGTGATGCAGCTCGAGATCCGCAACGCGGTCGAGCGCGACGGGCTCACCTACAACATCCTCGGCATTCTCGCCGGCTGTGTCATTGCCATCATCTTCTTCCGCAAGATCTCTTTCATGGTGGCGGCGGCGTTCCCGCCGATGATCGCGATCCTGCTGGCGCTCGGCGCGCTCGGCTGGGCCAATTTCAACCTCAACATGTTCCTCAACGTGATGACGCCGCTCATCATGGTCATCAGCTTCTCGGACTCGATGCAGCTCACCTTCGCCGCGCGCGACCGGCTGATCGCGGGCCAGGACAAGTTCACTGCATTCAAGAACGCGGTACTGGTGGTGGGACCGGCCTGCGTGCTGACGCACGGCACCGCCGGCATTTCCTTCATCGCGCTGCAGTTCTCCGACTCCGATCTGATTCGCAAGTTCGGCGAGGCGGGTCTCGCCGCCACCATCATCGCGCTGGTCGCGGTGTTGTCGCTGGTGCCGGTGTTCGGCGTGCTGTTGGTTCGCAACGAGAAGGTCTTTGCGACCAAGTTCCAGACCGCGGATGCCGGCGTGCAGGCGCTGCGTAATTTCTGCTACTGGATCGCCGTGCGCATGGTGGGCCGCCCCGGCCTGTTCAGCCTGATCGCCGTGGTGTTCGTGGCGGGCCTCGGCGTCATCTACGCCAATCTGGAGCCGCGCTACCGGCTCGCCGACCAGGTGCCGGACAAGCGCCAGGCCGTCGCCGCCAGCGACCGGCTCGACGCCAAGCTCACCGGTGCCAACCCGGTCAACGTTCTGATCCAGTTCCCCAAGGGCGAATCGCTCTATTCACCGGAGACGCTGCAGACCATCGCGGACGTGCACGCGACGGTGGAGAAGGCGGCCGGTGTCGGCAATGTCTGGTCGGTCGAGACCCTGCGCCGCTGGCTCGCGGACAAGGCCGGCAGCGCCGACGTCGCCACCCTGAAGGAATATGTCAGCGTCATTCCGGAGCATCTTGTGCGCCGGTTCATCGATGCCGAGCAGGACGCCGTCGTGGTCGCAGGTCGCGTCCCGGACAAGGATTCCAGCCAGCTCCTGCCGATCGTCGACAAGCTCGATTCCGAGCTCGACGCCGTCCGCAAGAAGCATCCCGGCTATGAAGTGGCGGTCACGGGTCTTGCCGCGATCGCTGCGCGCAACTCGGCCGGCATGATCGAGAAGCTCAACCGCGGGCTCACCGTCGAATTCGCGCTGGTCGCGATCTTCATCGGCCTGGCCTTCCGCTCCTGGGTGGTGATGTTCGCCTGCATCCTGCCGGGCATCTTCCCCGTCGTGATGTCAGGAACGGTGCTGTGGGCGATGGGCGAAGGACTGCAATTCGCCAGCGTCGTGGCTCTGACCGTTTCGTTTGGCCTGGGCTTGAGCGCCACCATCCATTTCCTCAACCGCCTCAGGCTCGAGAGCAAGCCGGGCGTCGGCTCGGCGCTCGCGGTGGAGCGCGCCACCGTGCTGGTCGGCCCGGCATTGATCCTGACCACGCTGGTGCTCGCCTGCGGTCTCGTCGTCACGGTGTTCTCCGACCTGCCGTCGCTACGGTTGTTCGGCTGGCTCAGCGCCTTCTCGATGGTGATGGCGCTGGTCGCCGACCTCTTCATCCTGCGGCCGACGGCGATGTGGTTGATCAATCTGCACGCCAAGCTTCAGGGCACCGACAAGCCGGCGATCTGAGCGGCTTCATTCATGAGACATGAAATCGGCCCGGTCCGGGCGACTGCGCTGCGTCTCCGAAAAACAACAAAGCCCCGGTTCGCGAGAACCGGGGCTTGCTGCTTTCGAAGCGGAAAGAGCTGTCAGCCCTTCGTCATCGTGATGTTGACGCCGCGAATCTCGCCCTTGGATGAGATCTGCACCGTTTGCTTGGTGCCATTGGTGCGCAGCGACAGATTGGCGGCAAAGCCGTTGGCCTCGACGAACACCTCGATCTGGCCGCCACCGGCGGTGCCCTGGAGATTGCCGAAGATGTTGCGGTTGGTCTCGCTCCAATTGCCGGAGATCCGCTCGCCCTGGCTGGTCACGTCGCTGGTGAGGTCGAACTTGTAGCTGTCGGACGCGCAGTGCAGCGCCTGCTTGAGGCTGAGACCGGTGCCGGCAACCTTGTAGTCGGCCTTGCAGCGGATGCGCTCGGTGGAGCCGTCGGACAGCGACACCGTACCCGTGCCGGTCCACGCGCCCTCGAAACCTGCAAACGGTCCGGACGACTGAGCCTGACTTGTCGAAACCGAGAAGAGCAGCACAGCGCCGATGCCGGCCGCCTTGATTGCCAGTTCAGATCGCCCAAAGAATTTCATCTTCAAAATATCCCGTTTTGGAACGACGTCCGCTTATCACTAAGAACGTCTCGCCACATCGAAGGTTTAGTGTTCCGAGCCTGTGTCAGGTTCAATGGCCGGCCGCCCACATGTCGGCATCGCGAAGCGCACTTGCCATGGTTGGCGTCCGGATTCTCTGCGTTTCGGCATGTTTCTGGCGGCCAAGGCGGGATGGAGAGATGCAGCTCTGCAACAGGTGCGCAGCAAAACGCAACGCACCTGGATTATGACGTAGTATCAGTCTCTTACATTTGCCAGAGAAGGCGCAGGGAAGACCTGATTTGGTGGACGTGGCGCCAATTTGGCCGCATTTGCCAGTGCTTGTGCCTTCTCCGAGGCCGCTACTCCTGCGGCGACTTGCCATCAGAGCAATCCGTTCCGGTCGTCGCCCAGTGCTGCCCGGGATTGGTGCGATTCTGCCGTCAGAATGAAGGAATACAATGCGTAAGCTTCTCGTCGCTCTCACCTTGCTGTCGGCCTCCCTTTCGACCGCAGCGTTCGCCCAGCAAGGGCGCGGCACCGACGCCGAGCAGAAGGCCTGCTCGCGCGATGTGCAGAAGCTCTGCCGTCCGGTCATCGACCAGGGCGATTTCACCATCCTGGCATGCCTCAAGGAGAACCGGGCCAAGATCTCGCAGGCCTGCGACCAGGTCCTGAAGAACCACAACCAGTAAGCTCGGCCACTGGCCCACAAAAAGGCGGCCCTGGGGCCGCCTTTTCGGACCTGATCCGCAAAGGGCAGCCATCGAGAGACAGGATTGGTTTTGCGGCCGTATTCCCCTATATGGGGGCCGCGGCGGCATCGCCGGCACGGGCCAGCGCGAGCGAAAAAGCCCTTCCTGTCCAAACGATTGTAGACCAGCCCTCGATGACCTCTGCGAGTGAATTGCGATCCGGCAAGGGTGAGCGCGACGAGAATTTTCCCGTCGCGTCCTGGATCATTCATCCGCGTCATCGCGCGCTGATCCTGGCGTATTACAATTTCGTCCGCACCGCCGACGACATCGCCGACCACGCCACGCTGCCGCCGGACGAGAAGCTCGCTTATCTCGACCTGCTCGAGGCGGAATTGCTCGGCACGGGCGATACCCAGGCCGAGGCCGTCAGCTTGCGGCACGCACTGGCCGAACGTGGCATGGCGCCGCGCCACGCGCTCGACGTGCTCATCGCGTTCCGTATGGACGTGACCAAGTTGCGCTACGAGACTTGGGACGAGGTCATCCATTATTGCCGCTACTCGGCGATGCCGGTCGGCCGCTTCATGCTCGACGTCCATGGTGAGAGCACCTCGACCTGGGCCGCGTCGGATGCACTCTGCGCAGCGCTGCAGATCAACAACCACCTTCAGGATTGCGGCAAGGACTTCCGCGAGCTCAACCGCGTCTATCTGCCGCGCGATGCGCTGGCCGCGAGTGGCGCCTCGGTCGAGCAGCTCGGATTGGCGCAGTCGCCGCCGGCGATGCTGGCCTGCCTTCAGGCTCTCGCCGTGCGCAACGAAGCGCTGCTCGACGAGGGCAGGTCGCTAGCTGCGGAAATCCGGGATTTCCGCCTCGGCGTCGAGGTCTCGGTGATCCAGGCCTATGCCGACCGCATCGTGCGCCTGTTGAAGGTGCGCGATCCCTTGCGCGAGCGCGTGCACCTGAACAAGCTCGAGCTCCTCACCTTCAGCCTCGCCGGCATGATCGGCGAAGTCGGCCGCCGCGCGGTCGGGCGCAAGGCCATTTCCAGACCGGGGACTGCACATGACGCTTGAGGCGACCTCGCCCAGCGCCAATTATGGCTCGACCGCATCCGGCAGTTCGTTCTATGCCGCGATGCGCATCCTGCCGCACGACCAGCGCGAAGCGATGTTCCAGATCTACAGCTTCTGCCGCCAGGTCGACGACATCGCCGATTCCGATGGGCCGCGCGACGAGCGGCTCGCCGCGCTTCAAGCGTGGCGCAATGACATCGATGCGCTCTACCAGGGCAATCCGCCGCGGCGGCTGAAGGACTACGTCGCCTCGGTGAAGACCTTCGGCCTCAAGCGCGAGGATTTCCTCGCGATCGTCGACGGGATGGAGATGGACGTGCCGCAGGACATCCGCGCGCCCGACATGGCGACGCTGGATCTCTATTGTGATCGCGTCGCGAGCGCCGTGGGGCGGCTGTCGGTACGGGTCTTCGGCCTGCCGGAAGAAGACGGCATCGAGCTCGCGCATCATCTCGGCCGCGCGCTCCAGCTCACCAACATCCTGCGCGACATCGACGAGGACGCGGGCCTCGGCCGGCTCTATCTGCCGCGCGAAGCGCTGCTGCATGCCGGCATCACCTCCAACGATCCGGATCGCGTGATCGTCGAGCGCGCGCTGCCGAAGGTCTGCCTGCCGCTGGCGCAGCGCGCAAAGGTGTATTTCGAGAAGTCGGACGAGATCATGAACCGCAACCGCCGCCGCGCGGTGCGCGCGCCGCGGATGATGTCGAAATACTATCATGCCATTCTGGATCTCCTGATCGCGCGCGGGTTCAACGCGCCGCGCGAGCCGGTGCGTGTGTCGAAGGTCACACGCATCGCCATCCTGCTCCGTTACGCTCTCATCTGATGCAAAAAACAGCTCACATCATCGGTGCTGGAATCTCCGGCCTTTCCGCCGCCGTGCGGCTTGCCAATGCCGGCTTCAAGGTCGCCGTGCACGAGGCGACGCAGCAGGCTGGCGGCCGCTGCCGCTCCTATTTCGACGGGGCCACCAATCTCACGATCGACAACGGCAACCATTTGCTGCTGTCCGGCAACAGTCATGCGCGCGCCTATGCGCGCTCGATCGGCACCGAGGCGGGCCTCGTCGGTCCGGAGCGCGCGCAGTTTCCCTTCGTCGATCTCAAGACCGGGCAGCGCTGGCAGATCGATCTCGGCGATGGCCGGCTGCCGACGTGGGTGCTCGACGAGAGCCGCCGTGTCCCCGACACCGGGTTGATCGATTATCTAAAGCTGGCGCCGCTGATCTGGGCCTCGGAAGAGACGCTGGTCGGCAAGTCGATTCCCTGCGAGGGCGTTCTCTATCAGCGCCTGGTGCAGCCTCTGCTGCTCGCGGCGCTCAACGTCGATCCTCCCGAAGGCTCGGCAGGGCTTGCCGGCGCGATCGTGCGCGAGACGCTGCTCGCTGGCGGCCAGGCCTGCCGTCCCCTGATCGCACGCGACGGGCTTAGCGCGGTGCTGATCGAGCCTGCCGTGACGTTCCTGCAGGAGCGCGGGCACCCCGTTCAGCTCGGCCATGAGCTGCGCTCGTTTGCGACCCATGACGGCAAGGTCGGCGCGCTGAATTTCGGCGGCGAGGATGTGATCCAGATCGGCGCGGGCGACGTCGTCGTGATGGCGGTGCCGCCGCGCGCTGCCTCCAATCTGCTGCCGGGCTTGAAGACCCCGACCGAATTCCGCGCCATCGTGAATGCGCATTTCCGCGTCGAGCCGCCGGCGGGATCGGCTCCGATCCTCGGTGTGATCGGCGGCGTCGTGGAATGGCTGTTTGCGTTCCCCAACCGGCTGTCCGTCACCATCAGTAACGGCGACCGTCTGGTCGACATGCCGCGCGAGGAACTCGCGCAGGCGATCTGGAACGACGTCTGCAAAGCGGGCGGTGTTTCCGGCGAGCTGCCCCCCTGGCAGATCGTGCGCGAGCGCCGTGCCACATTTGCGGCGACGCCGGCGCAGAATGCCCTGCGTCCGGGGCCGGTCACTGCGCTGAAAAACCTGTTTCTTGCAGGCGATTGGACTGCTACGGGATTGCCTGCAACCATCGAGGGATCGGTCCGATCCGGTGATCGCGCCGCCGATCTGGTTCTGGCCGCCAAGGGATAGTGACAGGCGGCCCTGACGGGCATTTGTCCCGGTCAATTTCGGCCCATTCAATCGACTATCGGAGCAATCGAGCGAGATGGATTCCGTGAACGCGACCAGCCGCGAAGCCCAAGAATTCAGGAACTTGGAATCGAGCATTGCGTCGGCCACCGAAGGCGTCCTCGGCTTCCAGCAAACCGACGGCCATTGGGTGTTCGAGCTCGAGGCCGATTGCACGATTCCGGCCGAATACGTCCTGCTGCGTCATTATCTCGCCGAGCCGGTCGATGCCGTGCTCGAAGCCAAGATCGCCAGTTATCTTCGCCGCGTGCAGGGCGCCCATGGCGGCTGGCCGCTGGTGCATGACGGCGAGTTCGACATGAGCGCCAGCGTGAAGGCGTATTTCGCGCTGAAGATGATCGGGGATTCCATCGACGCGCCGCACATGGTGCGTGCGCGCGAGGCGATCCATTCCCGCGGCGGCGCCATTCACAGCAATGTCTTCACGCGCTTCATGCTCGCGATGTTTGGCGTCGTGACCTGGCGCGCGGTACCAGTGCTGCCGATCGAGATCGTGCTGCTGCCGTTCTGGTCGCCGTTCCACATCAACAAGATCTCCTACTGGGCGCGCACCACCATGGTGCCGCTGATGGTCATCGCCGCGCTGAAGCCACGGGCGAGGAATCCCAAGGGCGTCGGCATCGACGAGCTGTTCCTGCAGGATCCGCGCTCGATCGGCATGACCGCCAAGGCGCCGCACCAGAGCATGGCCTGGTTCGTGCTGTTCCGCGCGCTCGACGGCATTTTGCGCGTGGTCGAGCCGATGTTTCCCAAGAGCCTGCGCAAGCGCGCCATCGACGCGGCGCTCGCCTTCACCGAGGAGCGCCTGAACGGCGAGGACGGCATGGGCGCGATCTATCCGCCGATGGCCAACATCGTTATGATGTACGACGCACTCGGCAAGGACGAGAGTTATCCGCCGCGCGCGATCACGCGCCGGGGTATCGACAAGCTGCTCGTGATCAAGGACGACGAAGCCTATTGCCAGCCCTGCGTCTCGCCGGTGTGGGACACGACGCTGACGGCGCACGCGCTGCTCGAAGCCGGCGGCGACAAGGCGGTGCCGGCGGCCAAGCAGGGTCTCGACTGGCTGATCCCGAAGCAGGAGCTCGAGGTGAAGGGCGACTGGGCGGTGAAGCGGCCCGACGTACGCCCGGGCGGCTGGGCCTTCCAGTACAACAATGCCCATTATCCCGATCTCGACGACACCGCGGTGGTCGTGATGTCGATGGACCGGATGCGCCGGGAGCACGGTGCGGCCGGCTATGACGCCGCGATCGACCGTGCCCGGGAGTGGATCGAGGGCATGCAGAGCAACGACGGCGGCTGGGCTGCCTTCGACGTCAACAATCTCGAATATTATCTGAACAACATCCCGTTCTCCGACCATGGCGCGCTGCTCGATCCACCGACCGAGGACGTCACCGCCCGCTGCGTCTCGATGCTGGCCCAGCTCGGCGAGACCGCGGAGACCAGCAAGCATGTCGCGGACGGGATCGCCTACCTCCGCAAGACCCAGCACCCGGAAGGGTCGTGGTACGGCCGCTGGGGCATGAATTTCATCTATGGAACCTGGTCGGTGCTGTGCGCCCTCAACATGGCCGGCGTCCGCCATGACGACCCGATGATCCGGAAAGCCGCCGGCTGGCTGGCCTCGATCCAGAACCAGGATGGCGGCTGGGGCGAGGATGCCGTCAGCTACCGGCTGGACTACCGGGGCTGGGAGGCCGCTCCCTCGACCGCCTCGCAAACGGCATGGGCCTTGCTTGCCCTCATGGCTGCTGGCGAGGTTGATCACCCGGCCGTCGCCCGCGGGGTGGAGTACCTGATTGCAACACAGAACGAAAAAGGACTGTGGGACGAACAGCGGTACACCGCCACAGGCTTTCCCCGTGTATTCTATCTACGGTACCATGGTTATCCGAAGTTCTTCCCGCTGTGGGCGTTGGCGCGGTATCGGAACTTGCGGAACACCAACAGCAGGGTGGTAGGGGTCGGAATGTGACTTTGGGGACGGGGGACTATCTTACCGCGGGTCAAACCGTTGATCCGAGGCCGATATTGATCGTGACTGGACTGGTTCAGGAGGCCCGCATTGCGGCCGGGCCCGGAATGGCGGTCATTTGCTCGTCGAGCAGCCCCACCCAGTTGCGAGCGCTGTTGACGGTGCTGGATCCCGAGACGATTCGCGGTGTGATCTCCTTTGGCGTGGCCGGCGGGCTCGACCCGACGCTGCGCTCCGGCGACGTCGTGCTGGCGACCGAGGTGCTCGCGGGCGATACCCGCTGGGCCGCTGGCCTCTCGCTCGGCGACGACCTCATCGACCGCCTGACGTCCGGGCGCCGCCGCGTGGTGCGCGGCAGCCTCGCCGGTGCCGAGGAAGTGGTCACGGGGCGGTCCTGCAAGGCGGCGCTGCATTCGGAGACGGGAGCGGCCGCCGTCGACATGGAAAGCCACATTGCGGCCGCCTACGCCGCCGAGGCCGGCTTGCCGTTCGCCGCGGTCCGCGTCATCAGCGATCCCGCCCATCGCGCGCTGCCGGCGCTCGCCCGCGCCGCCATCAAGCCGAACGGCCAGATCGACGTGCTGGCCGTGCTGCGCGGCATCGCGCGCAACCCGACCGCGCTGCATGGACTGGTCTCGACCGGCCTCGACTTCAACCGCGCGCTGCGCTCACTTCGCGGCTGCCGCGACTTCCTGATCGGCACCGAGATCGTGGAGAGCGAGGCGCTGGTTTCAGAGGCGGCCTGAGCGGGTTCTATCGATCATTAAAAACAAAAGGCCCGGTCGCCATTGGCGATCGGGCCTTTTGTTTGATCTGCGTCACTCGGATGGAGCGGGGGCGCAATCGGGCCTTCAACGCGGAGGGACTGTCCCGGATTTCGCTTGCGCTCCATCCGGGCTACAGGGCGTCGCGCTTACGCGGCGGTTGACGCCTTACGAGCAGCCTTCTCCTGCGCGGCGGCTGCCTCGTCCTTGCGGATCTCCGACAGGCGCTTCTGCACTTCGGCGGAGAAGATGTACTGCGCCGGGCGCTGCTTGCTCATGTCGATCTCGGGGGCCATCGGACCCGTGGTCCTGACGCCGCGCAGCGACACCCACATCGCCTTCAGCGGGTTGTTGATAGCTGCGGTTGCCGCCGTCGGCTCGTAGCCGCAATGGGCCATGCAGTCGGCGCACTTCTCGTACTTGCCGGTGCCGTAGGTTTCCCAGTCGGTGGTGTCCATCAGCTCCTTGAAGGTTTTGGCGTAGCCTTCACCGAGCAGATAGCAGGGCTTCTGCCAGCCGAAGATATTGCGCGCGGGCATGCCCCAGGGCGTGCACTCGTATTCCTGGTTGCCGGCGAGGAAGTCGAGGAACAGGCCGGAATGCATGAAATTCCACTTCTTGCCCTTGCCCATCGCAAAGACGTCGCGGAACAGCTTCTTGGTCTTGGTGCGGTTGAGGAAGTGCTCCTGGTCCGGCGCACGCTCATAGGCATAGCCCGGCGACATCGAGACGCCGACACCGAGCTCGACGGTGAGGTCCAAGAACTTCGCGATCTCCTCGGCCGGATGGCCGTCGAAGATGGTGGCGTTGACGTTGACGGTGAAGCCGCGCGCCTTGGCCGCCTTGATCGCGGAGACGGCGCGGTCGAACACGCCCTTCTGCGACACGGCCTTGTCGTGGTGCTCCTTCAGGCCGTCGAGATGCACGGAGAAGAACAGATAGGGCGAGGGCTCGAACAGATCGAGCTTCTTCTCGAGCAACAATGCGTTGGTGCAGAGCGAGACGAACTTCTTGCGCGCCACGAGGCCGCGCACGATCTCGCCGATCTCCTTGTGGATCAGCGGCTCGCCGCCGGGAATGGCGACCATCGGCGCGCCACACTCGTCGGCCGCGTCCCAGCACTCCTGTGCGGTCATGCGGCGGTTGAGGATCGCATCCGGATAGTCGATCTTGCCGCAGCCGACGCAGGCGAGGTTGCAGCGGAACAGCGGCTCCAGCATCAGCACGAGCGGATAGCGCTTGCGGCCAAGCAGCTTCTGCTTGATCAAATAGCCGCCGATACGCATTTCCTTGAAGAAGGGGATAGCCATTACAAGTTTCTTTCTGGGCTTGAAATTCGGGTGGGTCAGCTCGCAGCCAGTTGGGCCGGAAGCCGGAATTCGATGTTTTCCTCGCGGCCCGGAAGCACCGAGACCTTGACCGGTCCGATCCGCCGCATCGCTTCGATCACGTCATCCACGAGTACCTCGGGCGCCGAAGCGCCGGCCGTGACGCCGACGATCCTGGCATCTTTCAACCACTCCGGATTGAGCGCGCTGCCGTCGGCAATCAGATAACTCGCGACACCGGCCTCAGTGCCGATTTCGCGGAGCCGGTTCGAATTCGAGCTATTGGCAGCGCCCACCACCAAGATCACGTCGACCAGCTTGCTCAAGTCCCTTACCGCAGATTGGCGGTTCTGTGTCGCATAGCAGATATCCCGGATATCCGGGCCTTGAATATCTGTAAAGCGGGCCTGCAGGGCCGAAATGATATCCTTTGTGTCATCCACCGACAGGGTGGTCTGGGTGATATAGGCCACTGGCGTATCCGCCGGCAGTTCAAGGGCCTTAACCTCTTCAACGCTTTGGACCAGCAGTACGGGGGCGGGAACCTGGCCCATCGTACCCTCGACCTCGGGGTGGCCGGCATGGCCGATCAGGATCAACGTGCGGCCCCTGGCGATGTAGCGCTTCCCCTGATTGTGAACCTTCGTGACCAGTGGGCAGGTGGCATTGAGCACCGGAAGGTCGCGCGCGGCCGCTTCTTCCTCGACGCTCCGGGCGACGCCATGAGCGCTGAAGACCGTCACGGCCTTGGGCGGCACCTCTGACAGTTCCTCGACGAAGATCGCGCCTTTGTTTTTCAGGCTCTCGACGACGTACTTGTTGTGCACGATCTCATGGCGCACGTAGACGGGCGGGCCGTACTTCTCCAGCGCCCGTTCCACGATCTCGATCGCACGCACCACCCCCGCGCAAAAGCCGCGCGGTTGCGCCAGATAAACTTCCATTGGACGCCCATCACGCAAGTTGCACCAATCCGCTCTCAAGTTCAGGGGATACCCTGCTACGAACCAATGAGTTGCAATATCCGCACCATCGGTTTCGCGCACGCGGTAGCCGCCCACCCTTGGCGGGGACCCCGGTGCATGGAGGCGCAGTACTTTGTGTCAAAAAATCGGCATTAAGGAAAGGTGGAATGAACTTTGGTTCCCTGCCGGATCAGTTTCGCGGTATTATAGTAGAGGGGGCCCGTGGCAGCAACGTGGCGACATTTTGTGCGCACGCTTCGTCACTTTCCCGCCTCAACTCCTCGGCTATACCCACGGCCCCGCATGATTTTGCCATGGTCTTCCGCCGTTTACCTCGAACCTTCTGACGGCGATAACCACTCAAAACAGCAATAGGTTTCGGCCGGGAACTCCGTTAAACAGCGGGCGTTTCCGGCAAGCTGTTAACCGCAGAAAGAAAAGTAGTGCTGCAAAGCGTCGTCGTTGCCATCGTCAGGGCCTGCACCCGGTTTGCCTCCCTCGTCGTCGTTCTCGGGCTCCTGCTGGCGGTGGGGGCGGGCTATTACACGTCCCAGCATTTCGCCATCAATACCGACATCAATTCGCTGATTGCCCAAAATCTGGACTGGCGCCAACGCGACCAGCAGTTCGATCGCGCCTTCGACCGGGATGCGACGATTACGGCGGTGGTGGAAGCCAAGACGCCGGAGATGGCGACCGCGGCGTCGGACGCGCTCTATGCCAAGCTGAAGGACAACAAGACCGACTTCCAGTCGATGCAGCAGCTCGGCACCGGCGAGTTCTTCGAAAAGAATGGCCTCTTGTTCCTGCCGACAGAGGAAGTCGCCAAGGTCACCGGCCAGTTCGAATCCGCAGCACCCCTGATCGAGATCATGGCGGGCGATCCCTCGATCCGCGGCCTGACCGGCGCGCTGGAAACAGGACTTGCCGGCGTCAAGCGCGGGCAGGTCAAGCTCGACAACACCGAACGGCCCTTCAATCAGATCGCGCAAACGGTCGAGACCGTGCTCAATAAGGGCAATGCGACCTTCTCCTGGCGCCAGCTCGTCAGTGACGAGCCGCTGACGGATTCGGACAAGCGCGCCTTCATCGAGTTCAAGCCGATCCTCGACTACAACGCGCTGGAGCCCGGCAAGGGCGCCACCGATGCGATCCGCAAGGCCGCAGCCGATCTGGATTTTGCCACCAAATACCAGGCGCGGGTCCGGCTGACCGGACCGGTCCCGATCGCCAACGAGGAATATGCAACCGTCCAGGAAGGCGCCGTCGTCAACGGCATCGGCACGGTCCTCGTCGTGCTGCTCATCCTGTGGCTGGCGCTGCATTCGGCGAAGATCATCTTCGCGGTGTTCGTCAATCTCTTCGTCGGTCTTGCGCTGACCACCGCCGCCGGCCTGATGATGGTGGGCTCGCTCAATTTGCTGTCGATCGCGTTCGCCGTGCTGTTCGTCGGCCTCGGCGTCGATTTCGGCATTCAGTACAGCGTCCGCTATCGCTCCGAGCGCTACAAGCACAACGATCTCTCGGGGGCGCTGATCCTGGCTGCCAAGCGCTCGGCCATTCCGTTGTCGCTGGCGGCAATGGCGACCGCGGCCGGTTTCCTCTGCTTCATCCCCACCGACTACAAGGGGATCGCCGAACTCGGACAGATCGCCGGCGTCGGCATGCTGGTCGCGTTCCTCACCAGCATCACCGTGCTGCCGGCGATGCTGAAGCTGTTGAACCCGCCCGGTGAGAAAGAGCCGGTCGGCTATGCCTTCCTGGCGCCGCTCGATCACTTCCTGGAGAAGCACCGCGTGCTGGTCGTCGGTGGCACGATGTTTCTGGCGGTCGCCGGCCTGCCGCTGCTCTATTTCATGAAGTTCGACTTCAACCCGATGAACCTGCGCAACCCGAAGGCAGAGTCGATCGCGACCTTCCTCGATTTGCGCAAGGATCCCAACACCGGCGCCAATGCCATCAACGTGATGACCACGTCGGAAGAGCAGGCAAGACAGGTGGAGGCAAAGCTGGAGAAGGTGCCGGAGGTGTTGCGCGTGATGTCGCTCAACAGCTTCGTTCCTGAAGACCAGCCGCCGAAGCTGAAGCTGCTCGCGCAGGGCGCCAAGGTGCTGAACCCCGCGCTCAATCCCGACCAGATCGACGCCGCGCCATCGGACAAGGAAAACGTCGATGCGCTGAAATCCTCGGTCGACAATCTGCGCCGGACCGCAGGCGATGCGAAGGGCCCGGGAGCGGTCGCCTCGCGTCGGCTCGCGGACGCGCTGGAAAAGCTCGCCAATGGCGACGAGGCCACGCGGAACAAGGCGCAGGACGTGTTCGTCGCGCCGATGAAGATCGTGTTCGACCAGCTCCGGAACGCGATGCAGGCCGAGCCGGTCACCCTGAAGTCATTGCCGGCAGATCTCGTCAGCGCCTGGAAGAGCAAGGACGGCATCATCCGCGTCGAGGCGCTGCCGAAGGGCGATCCCAACGACAACGACACGCTGCGCAAATTTGCGGCGGCAGTGCTCGTTGCCGAGCCGACCGCGATCGGCGGTCCGGTCTCGATCCTGAAATCCGGCGACACCGTGGTGAAGGCATTCATCCATGCCGGAATCTATGCGCTGCTGGTGATCGGCCTGTTGCTGTGGGTCACGCTGCGCCGGTTCGTCGACGTGCTGATGACGCTGGTGCCGCTGCTGGTGGCCGGCGCGGTCACGCTCGAGATCTGCGTGCTGATCGGCTTGCCGCTCAACTTCGCCAATATCGTCGCGTTCCCGCTGCTGCTCGGCGTCGGCGTGGCCTTCAAGATCTACTATGTCGTGGCCTGGCGCTCGGGCAGGACAAACCTGCTCCAGACCAGCCTGACGCGCGCGATCTTTTTTAGCGCGCTGACAACGGCGACCGCGTTCGGCAGCCTTTGGCTGTCGAGCCATCCCGGCACGTCCAGCATGGGCAAGCTGCTCGCGCTGTCGCTGGTGACGACGCTTGCCGCCGTGCTGCTGTTTCAGCCCGCCCTAATGGGCAAACCCCGCAATCTCAGGGAGTAGACAGATGTCGCCGACCTGGTCGGCGGCGCCCTTCTGACCGGGTTTGGCAGTGCCGGTGGCCTTCGGGGCTGCGGGCGCAGCCTGCGCCGCTGTAGCGCCCGTCGTTGCCGGGGCTTTCGGCGCCGCGCCGGTGGGCTTCGGCGCGCCCTTGGCCATGGCGTTGGCGGGGCTCAAGGGAATCGGGGGACTGACCCGGGTCCAGGTCTCGCCACCGCACAGGAACCCCATCACGCAGCCCTTGATCTCGAGCTGGTCGGTGCCAACCGGCGTGATGGTCGCGCTGTAGAGCTGGCCGTCCTTGGCGTTGTAGACCTGACCTTCCCATTGATCGGCGCCGGGCTTCTTCTTCATGTCGATCAGGGTCGCCATGCCCAGCGTGGGCCGGGTCTTTTTCGACGCGTCCGGATTGTTCTCGTCGCGGCCGCCGGGCTGTTTTTCCCAGGAAACCGCGCCCCACATGCTGCCATTGCATTGGGCGACACGAATGTTGGCGACGCCGTCGGCAACCCGCCAATCGCCGGTCGGATCGGCCGCGAGGGCCGGGTTGAGGCAGGTGTAACCGCCAGCCAGTATTAGTCCGGTGTAAAGGGCTAAACGCATGATAGTTCCTTGGCAGTGCAACATGGTCTAAAGCTCTGCTTGCGAAGATGGTCCGAAAAAGGGCAAAAGGCCGCACAGACCGTTTTCAGCGACGTTCCGTTTTCAGTTGACGAGACGGCCCTCAACCGAAGTATGTAGCGGATGCACAGCCCAAATCCAGACATGTCTCAGCTGTTCGCGGACCGCCAGGCCCAGCGCAGCGCCCTGCATAATCGGCATCTGAACGAGCAGTTCGTTCGGGTTCTGAAGACCATCGGCTACGATGTCGGCTTCCAGAAGGGGCAGGGACAGTACCTCTACGACCGCGACGGGGCGCGTTATCTCGACCTCTTGTCCGGTTTTGGCGTGTTTGCGATCGGGCGCAATCATCCTGTCATGCGCGAGGCGCTCAAGAGCGTGCTCGATGCCGACCTGCCCAACCTCGTCCAGTTTGACGTCTCGGTGCTTGCCGGCGTGCTTGCCGAGCGGCTTTTGAAATACGTTCCCTATCTCGACAAGGCGTTCTTCGCCAATTCCGGCGCCGAATGCGTCGAAGCCGCGATCAAGTTCGCCCGCGGCGCCACCGGCCGTCCGGGGATCGTCTATTGTGCCCACGGCTATCACGGCCTAACCTATGGCGCGCTGTCGCTCACGGGTGATTCGAACTTCCGCACCGGCTTCGAGCCGCTGCTGCCGGGCTGCACCTCGATCCCGTTCAACGATCTCGCCGCGCTCGAAAAGGCGCTGGCCTCACGCGAGGTGGCGGCCTTCGTCGTCGAGCCGATCCAGGGCAAGGGCGTCAACATGCCCACCGACGAGTTCCTGCCGGGTGCGGCTGCGCTCTGCAAGAAATACGGCACGCTGTTCGTCGCCGACGAGATCCAGACCGGCATGGGCCGCACCGGCCGCTTCCTCGCGGTCGAGCACTGGAATGTCGAGCCCGACATGGTGCTGCTGTCGAAGTCGCTGTCCGGCGGCCACGTGCCGGTCGGCGCGGTGCTGACGCGCAAGAGCATCTTCGACAAGATCTTCAACCAGATGGACCGTGCAGTCGTGCACGGCTCGACTTTCTCCAAGAACGACTTGGCGATGGCTGCGGGCATCGCCACGCTCGACATCATGGAGTCCGAGAAGCTGATCGAGTCCGCCGCCAAGCGCGGTGCCGAGCTGCGCCTCGCGCTCACGCGCATGGTGCCCGGCTACGAGCTGTTGAAAGAAGTCCGCGGCAAGGGTCTGATGATCGGCGTCGAGTTCGGTCCGCCGAAATCGCTGCGGCTGCGGGCGTCCTGGAACGTGCTGGAGGCGGCCAACAAGGGCCTGTTCTGCCAGCTCATCACCGTGCCGCTGTTCAAGGACCACAAGATCCTCACGCAAGTCGCGGGCCATGGCAGCCACACCATCAAGCTTCTGCCGCCGCTCACCATCACCGAGGAAGATTGCGGCTGGATCGAGCGCGCCTTCGACGACGTCATCGCCGGCAGCCACAAGGTCCCCGGCGCGATCTGGTCGCTCGGCAAGACGCTGGTGGACAACGCGGTGAGGCGATCGGCGTGACCTGATCCCTCAGGCCGCCTTGGGCTTGTTTACAGTCTCGATGCGGTCGAGAGCCTTGCCGAGATCGCGCTTGGCAATTTGGATATCGTAGTCATTCTGAAGATTGAGCCAAAGCTCGGCCGTGGTACCGAGGGCTTTGGCGAGTCGAAGTGCTGTGTCGGCGGTGACCCCAGTCTGTTCGCTCGCGATTCGCTCGATTCGCGTGCGGGGAAGGCCGCATGTCTTGGCGAGCGCACCTGCCGATATGTCTAGCGGAGCCAGAAATTCCTCCCGAAGAACCTCACCAGGATGCATGGGCTTTAGTTTTTTGGCCATCCTCGCGTCTCCTAGTGATAATCCACAATCTCGACCTCGGCGGCGCCCTTCGCTGTCCAGACGAAGCACACTCGGAACTGATCGTTGATCCTGATCGAGTGCTGTCCCTTGCGATCGCCCGCGAGGGCCTCAAGACGGTTGCCGGGCGGCGCCCTTAAGTCGCTGAGTTCGCTGGCTGCGTGCAGATAGCGCAATTTCCGACGCGCAACCTTCACCAGATCAGCCGGAAAGCCTTTAGGGCTTTCGCCGTCAAAGACCGCCTCAGTCGTCTTATCCCTGAAGGTCTTGATCACTCAGACAATGTATCACTACCTGATACACAATTCAAGGTCCCGCGTATCAACGAGGCCGCTACCCCTCGACATTCGCCTTCATCGCCGCCTCGAACTTGTCGACGAACTCGGCGAGCTCGTCGGCGCCGAGATCGCTGACGGCCCAGAAGTTCAGGCCGCGATTGCCCCAGCGCCGGCAGTTGAAGCCCTGCATGGTTTCGGTCTTGGGCGCGCGGTATTCCGCATTCGACGTCTGCGACACGAACAGATTGACCACGTGCTGCCGGCGTTTGTAGACGACCGCGCCGATGGCACGTGCGTCGATATAATCGAGCCTGCCGCCGACCAGCGTAAAGCCTTGTGCGGTGAGGTCGATCACGGGAGGGGCGACGTCGAGTTTGCCGTTGAACCACGGCTTCACCGTGTGCTGGTCGGTCGAGACCACGTCGATGAGGTGGCCGGCCTGGAGCGAGCGCAGATGCGCAGAGACGACCTCCGACAGGATGCGCTGCTGGTCGTCCTGGCGCAGCACCAATGCGACGACGCCGGAGGCGGCGAGCGCGGAGACTGCCGAGCCCATCGCAAAGCCGCGCAGCACGGCGCGGCGGCTCGGCTGTTGACGCTGCGGCTGCGGCAGCGAAGCCTCGATACGCGCACGCAGGCTCGCCGGTGCGGTGTAGCGCAAATCGGCCTCCGCGAGCACGCGCTGCATGTCGCGTTGGGCTGAAAGCTCCGCAGCGCAGGCCGGGCAGCTGGCGATATGGGCTTCGACCTCGCGCGCGTGGCCGGCATCGAGCTCGTTGTCGAGCAGCGCGTGAAGCAGGATCCTTGCTTCGTCGCAGGTCATCTTGCTTGCTCCTCATCCGCCGTCCAGGCCGCGCGCAGCATGGCGCGGGCGCGGGCGAGGCGGGACATCACGGTGCCGACGGGCACGCCGGCGGCCTCGGCGATTTCACGATAGGACAGGTTGTTGATCTCGCGCAGCACGAATGTTTCCTTGAACGGTTCGGCGAGGGCGTCGATCAGCTTGCGGATCGCGCCCGCATCTCGGCTGCGCAGCACTTCGGTTTCGGGACTGGTCTCGGTCTCCTGCCAGATCGGCGTCTGCTCGGCAGCGCCGGGCGTATCCTCGATCGCGCTGTGCCTGTGCGCGCGCCGTGCGTATTCGGCATTGCAGACGTTACGCAGGATCGCAAACAGCCAGGGCTTCATCGCCGGCCCGCGATAGCTGTCGAAATGCTTCAGCGCGCGCAGATAGCACTCCTGCACCGCGTCCTCGGCATCGGAGGCATCACGCAACAGATAGCGCGCGAGCGTGTAGACGTCGTCGAGATAGGGCAGCGCCGCCTCGCGGAAGCGTTGCGCCTTCTGCAAATCGTCGTTGGCGGGCATCGCTCCTCGCTTTGCCTCTTGTTCTGCTCGTTGCTTCGTGTCGTCGTTGCTCGTCTCGTCCCTGTTCGTTTCGTCCAAGTTCGCTTGGTCGCCGCGTGTGACCGAGGGCACACGAGCCCGGCCGGCGTGGGACCACCGGCCGGGCAAGACGTTGATGCCTTGGTTCGAGATGCTACTCAACCTTGATCATCCCCGTCATGTGCGGGTGCAGAGAACAAAAATATTTGTAGTCGCCCGCATTGGTGAAGGTGAACGAGAACTTGTCGTCAGTGTCTAGGGTCTTGGACCTGAATTTGCCGGCCGACACTACGGTGTGGGGGATGTCGTCCCGGTTGGTCCAGGTCACGGTGGTGCCGACCTTGATCTTGAGCTCGGCCGGCTGGAAGACGAAATTGTCGATATGCACTTCCATATCGTCGGCACGGGCGGTTGTGGCGGGTACCAGCATGGCCGCGGCCAAAGCGAGACCGAAGGCGACACCGAAGTCGCGGCGATTGAGTGTCTTCATTGTCAGCTTCCGTTCGCCCTGCATCAACCCTGGAGCGGCGTGTCGATGATCGCGAGCCGCTGCTCGTTCTGCTTGAAGTTGATGCTGGCAACGCCGAGCATTGCGCGGAGCTTTGCGTCCTCGACCTTCATCGGTCCGGGCGAGGGGGCAGCTCCCGGCGCCGGCTGCGGAAAGGCGGTGGAGCGTGCGGTGTGGAAGGTGACGTTGCCCTCGACCTTCTGCATCACCTGGTGAATGTGACCGTTCAGCACGGTGACCGAACCGAAGCCTTTCACTTGGTCCAGCGCGCGGGCGCCGTCCTCGGTGCCCCAGCCCCATTCGGGATAGACGGTCCAGAGCGGGATGTGGGCGAACAGCACGATCGGCGTCGATTTCGACTTGCCGCGCAGATCGTCCTCGAGCCAGGCGAGCTGCTCGGCGCCGAGATTGCCGAGGCCTCCGGCCTTGAGGTCGACGACATTGACGAGGCCGATGAAGTGCACGCCGCCGGCATCGAACGAATACCAGCCCGCGCCCTTGGTGCCGCGGCCGTAGCGCTCGCGATAGAACTTCACCTCCTCGTCGAGGAAGTCATGCTCGCCGGGCACGTAATGCACGTCGAGCTTGCTCTGCGAGATGATGCGATCGGCGTTGTCGAATTCCGCGGCCTTCGACAGATGGGTGATGTCGCCAGTGTGGATCATGAACGACGGCTTGACCGGCATCGCGTTGATCTTGTTGACGGCTTCCTCCAGCGTGCCGAGCGCGTTGGGATTGGCCGGCTTGTCGAAGCCGACATGGCTGTCGCTGATCTGGAGGAAGGTCATTCCGGGCGCGGCCGCGGTCGCAGCTTGCGCGGAATCGATGATGCCGAGCGAGCGCGGCACGCCACCGGTGAGGGTCCAAAGCACCCCGGTGCCGGCCCAGGTCATGCATTCCAACACCTTGCGGCGGCTTAAGCCGTCCTCGCCGTGATCGTGTCCGCTCATCGCGCAGCTCCACTTCGCCCGGAATTGGGCTTCGGAGAGGTGATTGGAGGAGCGGGGGTGTTATTCCCGGACGCGATGACGTTTTCGTGAGGTGGTTGGACGCGTAGCCCGTATGGAGCGTAGCGGAATACGGGACCAATCGAGCGTCCTCTCCCGGATTCCGCTACGCCCATCGGGGCTACGCATTCACTTCGCATCCTCCAAAATCATCGTCGCGCCTTTCTCGGCGATCATCGCGGTCGGCGTGTTGGTGTTGCCCGACGTGATGGTCGGCATGATCGAGGCATCGACAATGCGAAGGCCGCCGAGGCCGTAAAAGCGCAGGCGCTCGTCCACCACCGCCATCGGATCATTCGCCGCGCCCATCTTCGCAGTGCCGACGGGATGGAAGATGGTGGTGCCGATGTCGCCGGCGGCCTTGGCGAGCGAGGCATCGTCGTCGCCGACGGCGGGGCCGGGCAGATATTCGCTCGGGCGGTATTTTGCCAGCGCCTTCTGCTGCATCAGGCGGCGGGTGGTGCGGATGGCATCGGCGCCGACCTGGCGGTCGTCATCCGTTGAAAGGTAATTCGGCGCGATGATCGGCTTCTCGTCTAGGGCCGCCGAACGCAGACGTACGGTGCCGCGCGATGTCGGCTGGAGATTGCAGGCGCTCACCGTGATCGCGGGGAAGCGGTGCAGGGGATCGCCGAACTTGTCGAGCGACAGCGGCTGCACGTGGAACTGGATGTTGGCGCGTGCGCGCGTCGCATCGGAGCGGGTGAAGATGCCGAGCTGCGACGGCGCCATGGTCAGCGGGCCGCGGCGGCGGAACGCGTAGTCGAGGCCCATCAGGCCGCGGCGGAGCAGGTTGTAATAGGTCTCGTTCAGGGTGCGCACGCCTTCGACCTTGTAGATCGCGCGCTGCTGCAGATGATCCTGCAGATTGCGGCCGACGCCGGGCTTATCCATCACGATGTCGATGCCGAGCGGTGACAGCCAGTCGGCAGGTCCGATGCCGGAGCGATGCAGCACCTGCACCGAGCCGATCGCGCCAGCCGAGAGGACAACCTCGCGTTTGGCACGCGCCTCGATGATCTCGCCATTCTGGATGAAGCGCACGCCGACGGCGCGGCCCTGCTCGATGATCAGACGGTCGACCAGCACATGCTTTTCGAGCCGCAGGTTCGGGCGGTTCAATACCGGCTTGAGGAAGCCGCGCGCCGACGACCAGCGCCGGCCGCGCTTCTGATTGACGTGGAAATAGCTGGTGCCTTCGTTGTCGCCGGTATTGAAATCCGGGATGCGCTTGATCCCCATCTCCTCGGCTGCATCGCCCACGGCATCGAGGACGTCCCAGGACAGCCGCGGCGCCTCGATGCGCCAGCCGCCGCCGGCGCCGTGATGCTCGCTTGCGCCAAGGAAGTGATCCTCGAGCCGTTTGAACAGCGGCAGCACGTCGTCATAACCCCAGCCGGTCATGCCGAGCTGGCGCCAGTGATCGTAATCGGCGGCCTGTCCACGCATCGAGATCATGGCGTTGATCGCCGAGGAGCCGCCGATCACCTTGCCACGGGGATAGGCGAGCGAGCGGCCGTTCAGCCCGGGCTCGACCTCGGTCCTGAACATCCAGTCCGAGCGCGGATTGCCGATGGCGAAGAGATAGCCGACGGGAATGTGGAACCAGATCCAGTTGTCGTCGCCGCCGGCTTCGAGGACGAGGACGCGATTGCTGGAGTCGGCAGACAGCCGGTTGGCGAGGATGCAGCCCGCCGTGCCGGCCCCAATGACAATGTAGTCAAACTCACCTTCGAGCCGCCTTGGCATTCTGCTTCCACCCAACAGGCGTCATGCCCGGGCTTGTCCGGGGCATCCACGCGCTTTCCGTTCTAATAGTCAGACGTGGATGGCCGGGACAAGTCCGGCCATGCCTGTGAGTCAGGGCTACACCCCGATCCCCGCCAGTTGGGTGGACTGGTGCTTGCATGGTAGACAGGCCTGCATTTTCAACAAAGCTTGAGACCCTCCATGCCCATCGTGAACCGCGTCGCCGACCTTCAACCCGATATTCAGGCCTGGCGCCGGGACATCCACCAGCATCCGGAGCTGCTCTATGACGTCCACCGCACCGCAGCATTCGTCGCGGACCGCCTGCGCGAATTCGGCTGCGATCAGGTCGTGACGGGGATCGGCCAGACCGGCGTGGTCGGCGTGATCAAGGGCAGCAAGCCGGCTGGCGAGGGCCTCAAGGCCATCGGCCTGCGTGCCGACATGGATGCGCTGCCGGTCGAGGAACAGACCAACCTGCCTTACGCTTCGAAGACCCCGGGCAAGATGCACGCCTGCGGCCATGACGGCCACACCGCGATGCTGCTCGGTGCTGCGCGTTATCTCGCCGAGACCCGCAACTTTGCCGGAGATGCGGTGGTGATTTTCCAGCCGGCCGAGGAGGGTGGCGCCGGCGGCTTGGCGATGGTCAAGGACGGAATGATGGAGCGCTTCGGCATCGAGCAGGTCTACGGCATGCACAACGGTCCGGGCATTCCGGTGGGCTCGTTCGCGATCCGGCCAGGTCCGATCATGGCGGCGACCGACGAGGTCGATATCATGATCGAAGGCCTCGGCGGCCATGCCGCGCGGCCGCACAAATGTGTCGATTCCGTTCTGGTCGGCGCGCAAGTGATCACGGCGCTGCAGTCGATCGTCGCGCGCAGCATCGATCCGCTGGAATCGGCCGTGATTTCGATTTGCGAGTTCCACGCGGGCAATGCCCGTAACGTTATTCCGCAAACCGCGACACTGAGGGGCACCATCCGCACGCTGTCGCCGGAGGTGCGCAAGCTGGTGGAGAAGCGCGTACACGAGGTTGTGGCGGGCGTGGCGCAGATCACCGGCGCCAAGATCGACCTGCGCTACCAGCGCAATTATCCGGTGGTGAACAATCACGCCCCGGAGACCGAGATCGCACGTCGCATCGCGGGGCAAGTTGCGGGCGAGGCCAACGTCCTCGAGATGCCGCCGCTGATGGGCGGCGAGGATTTCGCCTATATGCTGGAGGCACGCCCCGGCGCCTTCATTTTCTGCGGCAACGGCGACAGCGCCGGCCTGCATCACCCCGCCTACAATTTCGACGACGAGGCGATCGTCTTCGGCACGTCGTATTGGGTCAAGCTGGTCGAGGAATCGCTCGCGGCGTCGTAAGGCTCTTACTTCACCTCGCCCCGCTTGCGGGGAGAGGTCGGAATTCGAGCGCAGCTTGAATTCCGGGTGAGGGGGACTCTCCGCGAGTCCGTCTCTCACCGCGATCGCGGAAGCAGCCCCTCACCCCAACCCTCTCCCCGTAAGAACGGGGAGAGGGAGTGGAGATATCTTCAGAAGATCCGCGAGAAGATCACGTACAGTGTGCCCGACAGCAGGATGGCGACCGGCAGGGTCAGCACCCAGGCCAGCACCATGTTCCTGATGGTGGCGACCTGGAGACCCGAACCGTTCGCGGCCATGGTGCCGGCGACGCCGGACGACAGCACGTGAGTGGTCGAGACCGGCAGGCCGAACACGTCGGCGGCGCCGATCGTGGCGGCGGCGACGAGCTCGGCGGAGGCACCCTGCGCGTAGGTGAGATGGGTCTTGCCGATCTTCTCGCCGACGGTGACGACGATGCGCTTCCAGCCGATCATGGTGCCAAGGCCGAGCGCGATCGCGACCGCCACTTTCACCCAGGTCGGGATGAACTTGGTCGCGCTGTCGAGGCCGCCCTTGTAGGCATTCAAGGTCCCGACCTCTTCCTTGCTGAGGTCGTTTTCCTTGTCCTTCATCAGGAAGCGGATCGCTTCCGAGGTCAGGTACATGTCGTTGCGGGTGTTGCCGACGACTTCCGCCGGCACCTTGTTCAGCGAACCGTATTTCGCGACCTGCTCGCCGACATCTTTCACCAGCACTGCCAGCGAAGGGTAGGTGCCTTCGCTGATGTGATGCGAGGTGACGTATTGCGTCACCGCAGGACGGGGATCGCCGATGATCGCATGGCCGGCGCCCTTGGCCGCAACCACCTTGGAGGCGGCTTCCGAGATCTTCGCGAACTGGGCGACCTGCGACTCCGGCAATGCGCGGTTGAGCGCATAGGCCGTGGGCACGGTGCCGATCAGGATCAGCATGATCAGGCCCATGCCCTTCTGGCCGTCGTTCGAACCATGGGCGAAGCTGACGCCGGTGCAGGTCAGGATCAGCAGGCCGCGAATCCAGATCGGCGGGGCTTTATTACCCTCAGGGGCGGCATAGAGCGCCGGGTTCTTGATCATCAGCTTGAGCAGCAGCAGCAGGCCGGCGGCGCAGACGAAGCCGACCAGCGGCGACAGCAGCAGTGCATAGCCGATCTCGGTGGCCTTGCCCCAGTCCACGCCCGATGTGCCGTCGCGGCCGCGCATCAGCGCGTTGGCAACGCCAACGCCGATGATCGAGCCGATCAGGGTGTGCGAGGAGGAGGCCGGCAGGCCAAAATACCAGGTGCCGAGGTTCCACAGGATCGCGGCGATCAGCAGGGCGAACACCATCGCGAAACCGGCGCTTGAGCCGACCTGCAGGATCAGCTCCACCGGCAGCAGCGAAACGATGCCGAAAGCGACCGCGCCGGAGGACATGAGCACGCCGAGGAAGTTGAAGAAGCCCGACCACATCACCGCAACTTCGGCCGGCAGCGAATGGGTGTAGATCACCGTCGCAACCGCGTTGGCGGTGTCGTGGAAACCGTTTACGAATTCGAAGCCGAGCGCAATCAGGAGCGCAACGATAAGGAGGATATAGGGCAGGTAGCTCGTGACCCTGGTACCGGTCGCATCGACATCGGAATAGATGCTGTAGGCCACATAGAGCAGGCCCGCGGCGAGGATGCCGAAGAACAGGATCATCGTCAGCGGATTGAAGCCCTTGTCGAGATTTGGCCGCGAGGCCGGCTGGATCGGCGCGGGATCGGCTACCGCGCGGTCGAATGCAACATCGGTCATGTCTGGACGCCCCTTAACTTTCTGTAAGGGCTATTGTCCCCGATGGATTTGAAGGCTGGATGACAACCGAGGCTTGAAAGTCGTTTTCCCACCTGTATCTAGGCGGCGCGCGCCGCTTTCTTCTGCAAGCCGGCGGCGATCTTCAAATCTTCGACAAAGCGCTGATATTCCAGCACCTTGGCTTCCGGATCGGGCAACCGCAGCAGATAGGATGGGTGCACCGTCACCAGCGCCTTGCGGCCGTCGGGCAGGTCGATCAGCCGGCCGCGGTTCTTTCCGATCGGGGTGATCTTGCCGAACACGCTCTGTGCGGCGGTCGCGCCCATCGCGACGATGAGATCGGGCTGGATGACGGAGACTTCCCGCTCATACCACTGCCGGCAGGCCTTTATCTCCGGCGTATTCGGCTTCTGATGCAGGCGGATCTTGCCGCGCGGCACGAATTTGAAGTGTTTCACCGCGTTGGTGACATAGACCTTCTTGCGGTCGACGCCGGCCTCCTGCAGCGCCCTGTCGAGCATCTGGCCGGCCGGACCGACGAAGGGATGGCCCGCGAGGTCTTCCTTGTCGCCGGGCTGCTCGCCGACCAGCATGATATTGGCGGACTTCGGGCCCTCGCCGAACACGGTCTGGGTCGCGTCCTTGTAGAGATGGCAGGCGCGGCAATGGGCGGCCTCCTCGCGGAGCGCTTCGAGATCGTCGGCAGCGGTTTTGCGTTTCATCGGAGCCTCCGGCCGCCTTTGAGGCTTGTGCGGATCGGTTGCGGCATTGGCGATCATGGCGCCGGTCATGCGTTCGGCGTCCTCGATCAAGGGCTTAATGATCGAAGCCTCGGGCAGGTTCCTCCAATATTTCTTCGGCATCTCCGTTTGCATCGCCTTCACCTTCAGGCGTGCCGGATTGAAGATGCTGGCGTAGTAACGCCGCCAGGTTTCCTCCAGCCGGTCTTCGCTCGGCGCCTCGCTCTTGCTGACGCCTGATGTGAACGAGAGCGCGTGGCCATCCCAATGCGCGCACAAATCCGGCGTCAAAATCGACCAGGGCATGTCGGCAAAGCGCTTGGCGAAGAACGGTGCGGCGAGCTCGACGATGTGATGCTCGGGCTCGAACCAGGCGACATAGTGTGCTTCGCGTTCCCTGCCGATCTCGCGGAAGCGCACGAAGGCATGCATCTTGTGCTCGTCGCGGTGGACCGCCTTTGCCATGGCCGTGACTTGCGCGACATCGGGATCGGTCGCGACCTCCATGAGATCGTGATTGTCCTTCAGCCGAAACAGCAGGCGATAGAGGATCGCGAAACGCTCGGGATCGCGATGCAGGATCGCGGCCTTGGCGAGCTCGACGAATTTTGCAGGCACGTTGAAGGTGCCGTCGCCACCCGCCGGCAGCGGAGACGGCGAGGGCGGCGTGAACAGCTCCGCTTCGCCGCCCTGCACGGTCCAGGTGATGTCGGCCGGCTTCATTTGGTGTAGCACGAGGCTACGCGCGGCTTTGCGCCAGCCATCGAAATCGGTTTCGTTCTCGAGGGTGATGTACTGCATCAGAAGCCAAATCCCAGTTGCGTTGCCGGCTTGAACCGTTCGATCAGCCGTGCCTCGTCGAGGCGATGCGGCGGGGGCCGGTGATCGCTGAGGACGATGAACGGCAGCGCCTTGGTGCGCGGCACATGCAGCCGCGCGAGATCGGCGACGCGGATCGTGTTCGTGCGGCGCGCCGCGATGATGCGCTCGACCGCCTTGGTGCCGAAGCCCGGCACGCGCAACAATTCCTCGCGGCTGGCGCGGTTGACGTCGAGCGGGAAGCGGTCGCGGTGACGTAGCGCCCAGGCGAGTTTTGGATCGATGTCGAGCGGCAGCATCGCACTGTCGTCGACGATCTCGCCGAGGTCGAAGCCGTAGAACCGCATCAGCCAGTCGGCCTGGTAGAGTCGGTGCTCGCGCAGCAAGGGCGGCGCGCGCAGAGGCAGCGCGCGGCTGGCATCGGGGATCGGGCTGAACGCGGAATAATAAACGCGCCTCAGCCTGTATGAACCGTAGAGATTGGCGCTGGTGTGGAGGATGGTGTGGTCGGAGGCCGCGTCGGCGCCGACGATCATCTGCGTGCTCTGGCCGGCCGGCGCGAAGCGTTGCGGCTTGGCTTTCGTGTTCGCGCTGCGGCTTTCCTCGGCCTCGTCCAGCTTCAGCCGCAGCCGGCCCATGGTACGGCGGATCGCGCGCACGTCTTTCTCGGGCGCAAATTGCTGCAGGCTCGTCTCCTGCGGCATCTCGATGTTGATGGAGAGACGGTCGGCATATTTGCCAGCCTCGGAGATCAATGCATCATCGGCCTCCGGGATCGTCTTGAGATGGATGTAGCCACGGAAGTGATGCTCCTCGCGCAGTTTGCGCGCGACGCTCACCACCTGCTCCATGGTGTAGTCGGGGTTGCGGATGATGCCGGAGGAGAGAAACAGCCCTTCGATGTAATTGCGCCGGTAGAAGTCGAGCGTCAGCTTGACGACTTCGTCGATGGTGAAGCGGGCACGCGGCACGTTGGAGGAGGCCCGGTTGACGCAATAGAGGCAGTCGTAATTGCAGGCGTTGGTCAGCAGCACCTTGAGCAGCGAGATGCAGCGGCCGTCCGGCGCGTAGGAATGGCAAATGCCCATGCCGGGCGCGCTCGATCCCATACCCTTGCCGTCGCTGGAATCCCGCCTCTCGGTGCCGCTGGAGGCGCAGGACGCGTCGTACTTGGCGGCGTCCGCCAGGATTTCCAGCTTGCGTTGCACGTCCATATTGGAATCCCTTTGATTCAGCTCATGAATCCCAAGGCCCGCCAATTCGATTGACTCCCGGGGCGTCGTTAGCTTTATATTAGAACATATCATGAACAAATGAGCTAGCCGCTGGTTCTCTTTTTGAGAGCCATCGGCAATCACCCTTGAGGAGCGGCGTATGAGCGGCGCACGAACAAGCGCGCTTGCAGCCTTGCGCGGCCAGATCGAGCGCATCGAGACGGCGGAGGTCGTGCATCATCATGACCGTGTCGCGCTCGGCCATAGCGAGGCCGACAGCGCGCTGAAGGGCGGGCTCGCGCGCGCGGCAATCCACGAGGTGTTTTGCGAAGGACGTCAGGGCGCAGCCGCGACGGGCTTTGTCACGGGCCTTGCCGGGCGCGTGACGGCACGCAAGCCGCTGCTGTGGGTGCGGCAGGATTTTTCAGACATTGAAACCGGTGCGCTGTCGATGAGCGGGCTCGCCGAGCTCGGTCTCGATCCGCGCCGCATGGTGATGGTGCGCGCCGCCGACGTGGAGAGCGCGCTGCGCACGTCGGCCGATGCGCTCGCCTGCGACGCGCTGGGTGCGGTCGTGCTTGAGCTCTGGGGTGAGACGAGGCAGTTCGATCTGGTGGCGAGCCGCAAGCTGACGCTGGCTGCGCAATCTTCCGGTGTCACCGGCTTGCTGCTGCGGATGGCCGCACAACCTTTGCCCTCAACCGCCGAGACCAGATGGATGCTGCGCGCGGCGCATTCGCCGCCGGGCGCGATGTGGAGCGCTTGGGGGGCGCCGCGCTTCGATGCCGAGCTCCTGCGCAATCGTCATGGCCCTTGCGGCCGGTGGATCATGGAATGGAAATGTGATGAGTGCCAGTTCTCTGAATCGTCGGCGTATCCTCAGCCTGTGGCTGCCGCGCCTGCCCATCGATCGGATCCAGCGGTTCTTTGGCAACGTCGGACTGCATGAAAATAATGCGCCCAACATCGTCGTTGCCAAGGACAGCAACGCGCTGGTGATCCATGCGTTGGACGAGGCCGCCGAGCGCCTCGGTCTGTATATCGGCCAGCCCCTGGCCAATGCCCGGGCGATGTGCCCGGATCTAAAGGTGTTCGATGCCGATGCCGTGGCCGATGCGAAGACGATCGGCGACATCGCCGACTGGTGCGACCGCTTCACGCCGCTCGTGGCGCTCGATCCGCCGCACGGGCTGTTCCTCGACATCACCGGCTGCGCGCATCTGTTCGGCGGCGAGGCTGCACTGTTGCAAACCCTTGTCCGGGCCCTCGATCGCCAGGGCTTTGCGGTCAGCGCGGCGATCGCCGGCACCTCGGTCTGCGCGCGCACGCTGACGCGGCAGGCATCTGGTATCATCGTTGCCGATGGCGGGGAAGCGGCGGCAATCAGCCGATTTCCGGTGTCCGCGCTCGGCGCGGGCGAGACCATCAGCACCGGCCTGCGACGCGCCGGCCTGAAGACCATCGGCGATGTCGCCTCGCGTACGCCGAGCGAAATCACGGCGCGGTTCGGCGCACGGTTCTCCACGCTGCTCGCGCATGCGCTGGGGCAGGGCGATGCGCCGATCAATCCACGAAAGCCGCTGCCCGATTACATCGTGGAGAAACGCTTTGCCGAGCCGATCGCGACGGACACCATGATCGCGATGACGCTGTCGCGCCTCGCCGACACGCTGATCGCGTCGATGGAGAAGCAGGGCAAGGGCGCGCGACGGCTGGAGGCCGCCTTCTTCCGTACCGACGGCGCGGTGCGCGCGATCATGGTCGAGACCGGGCGGCCGGTGACGCAAAGCAAAGTCATCGACCGGCTGTTCCGCGAGCGTCTCGATGCACTCGCCGATCCCCTCGATCCCGGCTTCGGCTTCGACATGGTCCGGCTGTCGGCAAGCCGCACCGAGATCGTGGTGCAGGAGCAGCGCGATCTCGACGCCCATGTCCACGACAATGACGAGCTTGCCGCGCTGATCGACCGCATCGCCGCGCGCATTGGCGGAAAGCGCGTCGTCGTGCATCTGCCTGAGGATACCCATATCCCTGAATGTGCGGTGCTGGCGGCGCCTGCCCAGCATCATCTCGCCGTGGCCATACAGGCCGAATGGCCCGCGCGCACCGAGAGTGAGCCGCCACTGCGTCCCTTGCGGCTGTTCGACAAGCCTGAGCCGATCAATGTGCCGTTCGCGACCGTGCCCGACGGGCCGCCGCATCAATTCACCTGGCGCCGCGCGCAACATGCGGTGGTGCGGGTGGAAGGCCCCGAGCGCATCGCCATGGAATGGTGGCGGCAGGACGGCAAGCAACTGACGCGGGACTATTTCCGCATCGAGGATGCCGAGGGCCTGCGCTTCTGGATCTTTCGCGACGGTCTTTACGAGGGGGAGTGCTTCGACGGCGACGGCAAGCCCGCTCTTCCCGGTTGGTATGTGCACGGTCTCTTCGCATGAACACGCCCGCTTATGCCGAGATCGGCATCACCACGAATTTCTCCTTCCTGCGCGGCGGCTCGGATCCGCGCGCCTATGTGCACCAGGCCAGCAAGCTCGGCATTCCCGTGATCGGCATCGCCGATCACAACACGCTCGCCGGTGTGGTGCGCGCCTACAAGGAGCTCGACAATGACGAGGTGCTGCACAAGCCGAAGCTTCTGATCGGCACCCGCATCGTCTTCATCGATGGTACGCCCGATATTCTGGTCTATCCGCGCGACCGCGCCGCCTATGGCCGGCTGTGCCAGCTTCTTACCCGGGGCAAGCGCGGCGACGACATCACGCGGATCGCGAAGGGCGAATGCCATCTCACCTTCGCCGATCTCCTTGCGTTTTCCGAAGGCCAGCTCCTGATCCTGACGCTGCCGCATCGCTTCGATGCGGCGCAGACGCAGGACATCCTCGCCAAGCTGAAAGCAAGTCGTGCCGAGGGCGTGTGGCTGGCGGCGAGCCTAATCTATCGCGGCGACGACCGCCGTCGCCTCGCGCAGCTCGATGATCTCGCCGCAAAAGCAAAAGTGCCGCTGCTTGCGACCAACGAGGTGCTCTATCACCATCCCGCGCGCCGTCCCCTCCAGGACGTTCTGACCTGCATCCGGGAGAAAACCACGATCGAGGCGGTCGGCCGGAAGCTGGAAGCCAATGCCGAGCGATTTTTGAAGACGCCCAGGGAGATGGCGCGGCTGTTCCGCGATTTCCCTGAGGCTATCGCGGAGACCATGCGCTTTGCGGACAAGATCACCTTCTCGCTCGACCAGCTCAAATACCAGTATCCGGATGAGCCGGTGCCACCGGGGAAGACCGCGCAGGGGCATCTGGAGGATCTGACCTGGGCCGGTGTCGACAAATATTTTGGCGGCAAGATCGACGACAAGCTGCGCGCCACCCTGAAGAAAGAACTCGCACTGATCGCCGATCTGAAATACGCGCATTACTTCCTCACCGTGCACGACATCGTGCATTACGCCCGCAGCCAGAACATTTTGTGCCAGGGGCGGGGATCGGCGGCGAATTCGGCGGTCTGCTACGTGCTCGGCATCACCTCGGTCGACCCGACCAAGGTCGATCTGCTGTTCGAGCGCTTCATCTCCAAGGAGCGGCTGGAGCCGCCCGACATCGACGTCGATTTCGAGCATTCGCGGCGCGAGGAGGTGATGCAATATGTCTATCGGCGTTACGGCCGCCATCGCGCCGCGATCATCGCCACCGTCATTCATTATCGCCCGCGCAGCGCCATCCGCGATGTCGGCAAGGCGCTGGGCCTGACCGAGGACGTCACCGCCGCACTCGCCGACACCGTCTGGGGCAGCTGGGGCAAGGGCCTCAACGACATGCAGGTCAGGCAGGCTGGCCTCGATCCGCAAAATTCCATGATCAATCTCGCAGTCGAGCTCGCGACCGAGCTGATCGAATTCCCCCGTCATCTGTCCCAGCATGTCGGCGGCTATGTGCTCACGCAAGACCGGCTCGACACCTATGTGCCGATCGGCAATGCCGCGATGGACGATCGCACCTTCATCGAATGGGACAAGGACGATGTCGACGCGCTCAGCATGATGAAGGTCGACGTGCTCGCGCTGGGCATGCTGACCTGCATCCGCAAGTGCTTTGATCTGATCGAGCAGCACAAGGGCGAACGCTGGATGCTGGCGAGCGTCCCGCAGGATGATTCCAAAGTCTACGACATGCTGTGCGACGGGGAGTCGCTCGGCGTGTTCCAGGTCGAGAGCCGCGCCCAGATGAACATGTTGCCCCGGCTGAAGCCACGGACCTTCTACGATCTCGTCATCGAGGTCGCGATCGTGCGGCCGGGGCCGATCCAGGGCGACATGGTGCATCCCTATTTGCGGCGGCGGAACGGCTTGGAAAAAGTGAACTATCCATCGCCGTCACCGGAGCATGGCGACAAGGACGAGCTTTACAGAGTGCTGCACAAGACGCTCGGCGTGCCCTTGTTCCAGGAGCAGGCGATGCGGATCGCGATCGAGGCCGCGAAGTTCACGGCCGAGGAGGCCAACGGCCTGCGCCGTGCGATGGCAACGTTCCGCAATGTCGGCACCATCGGCAAGTTCGAAGACAAGATGATCGGCAACATGATCGCACGCGGTTATGCGCCTGATTTTGCCAGAAACTGTTTCGAACAGATCAAGGGTTTTGGCAGTTATGGTTTTCCGGAGAGCCATGCTGCAAGCTTTGCGCAGCTTGTCTACATCTCTTCATGGCTGAAGCATTATCACCCTGATGCATTCTGCTGCGGCCTCCTGAACTCGCAGCCGATGGGCTTTTACGCCCCGGCGCAGATCGTCAGCGACGCCCGCAAGAACGGCGTCGAGGTGCGCGAGATCGATGTGTCCTACAGCTCTGCGCAGAACACGCTGGAAGAAGGAAGTGGCAAATATTGCGCCGTGCGCCTGGGCTTCCGCCAGATCGACGGTTTTCATTGGCTCGATGAGGATGAGGAAAGGCTGAAAAGAGCCGCGCCTCGGAATGAGTATGTGGAGAGAGCGCCCGACTGGGCTGACCGTATCGTCGCCGCGCGCAACCGCCGGCCCTTCACCTCGCTGGAAGATTTCGCCCGCGACACCGGACTGCCCAAGCGCGCGCTGACCCTGCTTGCCGATGCCGACGCGTTCCGCTCGCTCGGGCTCGACCGCCGCGAGGCGCTGTGGCAGGTGCGGCGCCTGCCCGACGATGTGCCGCTGCCGCTGTTCGAGGTGGCCACCGCACGCGAGCAGCCGGACGAGCACGCTAGGCCGTTGCCGGTGATGCCGCGGGCCGAACAGGTGGTCGCGGACTATCAGACCATTCGGTTATCGCTGAAGGGGCATCCGATGGAATTTTTGCGCGAGATGTTTACGCGCGAGCGCATCGTCGCCTGCAAGGACATCAATCATGACAACGAGCGGCGCCGCGTCCGCTGTGCCGGCGTCGTGCTGGTACGGCAGCGGCCGGGCAGCGCCAGCGGCGTCGTGTTCATGACACTGGAGGACGAAACCGGCATCGCCAATGTTGTGGTGTGGCCGAAGATCATGGAGCAGTACCGGAAGGAGGTGATGGGCGCACGCCTCATCCTGGTCGAAGGCTACATCCAGAGCAGCCCCGAAAAGGTGACGCACCTCATTGCCCAGCGGATGATCGACCGTTCGCACGATCTGGTCGGCCTCGCCAACGACGCCCTCGGCCGCAAGCATCCGGTGCCGGCAGGCGCCACCGTGGTCGAACCGCTCAACGACGATCCCCGCGCCCACACGGATGCGCCCGCGCAAAAACTTCGCCACCCCCGCAACGTCCGCATCCTGCCGCCGTCGCGGGATTTTCATTGAGGAATATAGAGCACTCTGCTGCCACACCGTCATTGCGAGCGCAGCGAAGCAATCCAGACTGTTACCGCGGAGAGATACTGGATTGCTTCGCTGCGCTCGCAATGACGAGCATATTCTAAAAATTCACCCGGTTCGAAATCGCGCCGTCCACCACCAGATTGGAGCCCGTGGTGAACCCCGACACCGGGCTCGCCAGAAACACCGCTGCGCTCGCGATCTCCTGTGGCGTGGCCATGCGGCCAGTAGGGTTGCGCTTCATCGCATCATTGTAGCGCTCGGGCATGTTCTGTTCGATCGTATTCCAGACGCCACCCTTGAAATAGACCGTGCCGGGCGAGACCACGTTGACGCGGATCTTCTTCTTCGCGTACTGCCGTGCCAGCCCCTTGGCCATGTGGATCAATGCCGCCTTGATCGGGCCGTAGGAGCTCGCCGTGTCCGCTTGCGCCGCGGAGATCGATGAGATGATCACGAAGGCGGGGTCGCCGCTGCTCGCACCGCTGGCCTCGAGGAACGGCCGCGCGGCGTCGAACGCATGCACGGCGCCGAGCAGGTCGAGCTGAAAATTCTGTTCCCACGATGCGGCATCATGGCCTTGCGCCATTGCGCCCGCGTTGGAGAACAGCATGTCGATGCCGCCAAGCTCCTTTGCAGCATTCTCGATCCAGGATTTCAGTGCCGCGCCGTCGGTGACGTCGACCGGGCCGCCGGTCGCGCGGATCCCGCTGGCCTTCAACTCCGTAACGGTGGCGGCAACCTGATCGGCGTTGCGTGCACACACCGCGACATTGCTGCCTTCGCCGGCCAGCGTCGCCGCAATCGCCCGCCCGATGCCGCGCGTGCCGCCAAGCACGACGGCGTTCTTGCCTTTGAGACCGAGATCCATTGTTTGGTTTTCCTTTTTTGTTGGTCGCAGCGAGTGTAGCTGTTTCGAGAGACGCCCAAAAGCCTCCACATCGTCATTGCGAGGAGCTCTTGCGACGAAGCAATCCAGACTGCCACTGCGGAAAGACTCTGGATTGCTTCGCTTCGCTCGCAATGACCGTGTGGAAACAGCGGCCCTCACTCCGGTGCCGCCCCCACCGGCGGGCCGCCGGGCGGGCGGTGCAGGAATGTCAGTGAGACGTAGGCGCCGGCCCAGGAGCCGATCGCCGCGAAAGCCACATAGAAAGCGTTTTCGGTGTAGCTGATCACGGCATAGGAGGAGAGCATGTACCAGACCGCGCTCCAGTTCGCCGCGGGCACGCGCTTGCGCGCGATCACGGCCGAGGTGAACATGACATAGACCGCGTCGGTGGCCGCCGTTGCGATGAACACGGCGCCTGCGGTGAGGGGATCGATGGCGGCCATTGCATGTCCTTGTGTGCTAATGCGATGGTCGCAAACTAAAGGGAGAGAAGGGTCATGCAAAGCCCCACCGAAATTCTCAGTGGCATCTGGACCTCCGCCGGCGGTGATGCCGCCGCGCTCGCGCGCGTGCGGCTGACGGGCGAGGAGCCGCAAATCCCGTCCTCGTTTCGCGTCGCAATTGCCGGCCAGACCACGATCGCCGCCGCCGGTCTTGCCGCCGCCGAAATCTGGAGATTGCGCAGCGGCGAGGCGCAGGACGTCAGCGTCGACCTGCGCCATGCCGTCGCCGAATGCCGCTCCGAGCGCTATTTGCGCGTCGACGACAAGCCGCCGCCGCCCGCCTGGGACGCCATCGCCGGCGTCTACAGAACCGGCGACAACCGCTTCGTCCGCTGCCACACCAATTTCCCGCATCATCGCGACGCCGTCTGCAAGGTGCTCGGCTGCGAGCCCGAGCGCGAGAAGGTGCAGGCCGCATTGATGCAATGGAAGGGCGAGGATTTCGAGACTGCGGCTTACGCTGCGGGCGGCGTCGTTGCCCTGATGCGGAGTTACGACGAATGGTCGGCGCTGCCGCAGGCCCGCGCGCTCGCCGAACTGCCGCTGGTCTCGATCGAGAAGATCGGCGAGGCTCCGCCAAAGCCATGGCCGCAACGATTGCCAAAAGGCGATCGCCCCCTCGCAGGTCTGCGCGTGCTCGATCTCTCCCGCGTCATCGCGGGGCCCGTCGCCGGCCGCACGCTCGCAGCGCACGGCGCGGATGTGCTGCTCGTGTCAGGCCCCGAACTGCCGGCCATTCCGTGGCTGACCATCGACACCGGCCGGGGCAAGCTCACCACCTTCATCGAGCTGAAGAGCGAGGCGGGCAGGGCGCAGATGCGCGCGCTGTTGAAGGACGCCGACATCTTCTCGCAAGGCTATCGGCCGCGCGCGCTCGCCGCTCTCGGCTTCACGCCGGAGGACGCGGCGAAAATCAATCCCGGCATCGTCTACGTGACGCTGTCGGCCTATGGCCATGCCGGTCCATGGACCGAACGGCGCGGCTTCGATTCGCTGGTGCAGACCACGACCGGCTTCAACCATGCCGAGGGACAGGCTGCTGGCATAGATGGGCCAAAGGAATTGCCGGCGCAGATGCTCGACCACGCCACCGGCTATCTGATGGCGTTCGGCGCGATGATGGCCAAGGCCCGCCAGGCCCGCGAAGGCGGCAGCTGGCACGTGCGCGTGTCGCTGGCGCAGACCGGGCGCTGGCTGTGGAATCTCGGACGGCTCGAAAATGGCCTGAATACCCCGGATATTACGGGCGAGGCCGTACACGCTGCATTCATCGAGAGCATGCCATCTGGCTTCGGCACGTTGAAGGCGGTGCGCCATTCAGCGCTGCTGTCGAAGACGCCGGCGCAATGGAGCCGTCCGGCGATGCCGCTCGGCAGTCATCCGGCAGAGTGGCCGGTGACAAACTGACGTGAAGCTGACGTGTCGCAAATTTTTAACGCAAACCGAAAGGCGCGCGGCGTTTTTTAGGTTGTTTGAAATCACAATTCGGCACTATTAGCGCGACCGATGACGCCGGCATCCGCCGCTATCATCGCAGACATGACCGGGCCCCATGGTAGTTGAAAATACCAAGCGATTGCAGGTGCTTACAAAACAACGGGTAATTACATCCGTAGTTTTACTAGCTCTTGCCGGTGCCGGGGCTTACGGCTTCCTCCATGCGGGAGCGAAGGAGAAGAACCACTCCGAGATATCCAGCCAGTCGCGCAGGAATGCGCAGAACTTCACGCCGACGCCATCGGAATGGGCGACGCTGACGATCGAGCCGGTCAAGGCCAAGACCTTCCGCGCCGAGTATGTCACCGAGGGCAAGGTCGCGGTCGACGAGGACCGTTCGACGCCGGTGTTTTCGCCCTATGCGGGCCGCGTGACCAAGCTGCTCGCCAAGCCCGGCGAGGTGCTGAAGCAAGGTCAACCGCTGTTCACGATCGAGGCCGCCGACACCGTGCAGGCCCAGAACGATTTCATTGCGGCAATGACCTCGCAGAACAAGGCGAAGTCGGCGATCGATCTTGCCGACATCCAGTTCAAGCGCGCCAAGGACCTCTACGAGGGCCATGCCATCCCCCTGAAGGACTACCAGCAGGCGGAAGCGACCCAGGTTCAGGCGCAGAACGACATGCGCTCATCGGCGACGGCGCTGGAAGCCGCACGCAACAAGCTGCGTATCCTCGGCTTCACCGACGAGACCATCAAGGCGTTCCAGGACAAGGGCGTCATCAATCCAGAAGTCACGATCTATTCGCCGATCGCGGGCACGGTCGTGCAGCGTAAGATCGGCCCCGGCCAGTACGTCAATTCGGGCGCCAGCGATCCGGTCTTCGTCGTCGGCGACCTCTCCACGGTCTGGCTCACCGCCTTCGTGCGCGAGAGCGATGCGGCTGCCGTGTGCATCGGGCAGGACATCACCGTCAACGTGATGGCGCTCCCGGGCCGCCCCTTGACCGCCAAGGTCAACTACGTCGCCGCCGCGATCGATCCGAACACCCGCCGCCTGCTGGTCCGCGCCACCATCGACAACAAGGACGGCCTGCTGAAGCCGGAGATGTTCGCCAACGTCACGATCTATTCGTCCGGCGACCGCGCCGCGCCGGCGGTACCGAAGCAGGCCTTGATCTACGAAGCCGACAAGGTCCGCCTCTGGGTCGCACGCGAGGACAAGTCGGTCGAGCTGCGCGAGATCAAGATCGGTCTCATCAATGGCAATCTCGTCGAGGTCACCAGCAATCTGAAGCCCGGCGAGCAGGTGGTCACCAAAGGCAGCCTGTTCATCGACCGCGCGGCGTCCGGCAGCTGATCGACGGGCCGGGAAAAAAGACAAGCTGAAGACCTGAATGGATCGCCTCGTCGCCCTTGCCGTCAACCGGCGCTTCCTGATGGTCGGGATGTTCGTCGCCGTGCTCATCGGCGGCCTGATCGCGTTCAACCAGCTCAACATCGAGGCTTATCCCGATCCGACCCCGCCGATGGTCGACATCGTGACGCAGAGCCCGGGCCTGTCGGCCGAGGAGATCGAGCGCTACATCACGATCCCGATCGAGACGCAGGTTGCGGGTCTGAAGAACGTGACGACCATTCGCACCATCTCGCTCTATGGCCTCTCCGACGTCAAACTGCAGTTCTCCTTCGCCTACACCTATGACGAGGCGTTACAGCAGGTCTTGAACCGCCTGGCGCAGCTCGCGCCGCTGCCCGGCAACGTGCAGCCGCAGATCTCGCCGCTCAGCCCGATTGGCGAAATCTTCCGCTACCGTCTCGTCGGCCCGCCGAACTACAGCGTGCTCGACCTCAAGACCATCCAGGACTGGATTCTCCAGCGGCGCTTCCGTGCCGTGCCCGGCGTGATCGACGTCACCGGGTGGGGTGGCAAGAGCAAGACCTATGAGCTCCAGGTCGACTTCAACAAGCTGGTCGCCAACGGCCTGACGCTGCCGCAATTGCTCCAGGCGGTCGGCAATTCCAACGTCAATGTCGGCGGCAACACTGTCAATATCGGTCAGCAATCGGCCGTGGTGCGCGGCGTCGGCCTGATCCGCTCGATCGACGACCTCGCCAACACCATGGTCTCGCAGACCAACGGCAATCCGGTGCTGGTCAAGGACGTCGCCACCGTCACCGTCGGCCAGAAGCCCCGTCTCGGCATTGCCGGCCTCGACGAGGCCGACGACATCGTGCAGGGCATCGTCCTGATGCGCCGCGGCGAGCAGAGCTCGCCAACCATCAAGCGCGTCCACCAGCTCGTTCAAACCATTAACGAGTCCAGCATCCTGCCGCCCGGCGTGCGCATCGAGCGCATCTACGACCGCGGCGACCTGATCGAACTCACCACCCACACCGTGCTGCACAACATGGTGGTCGGCATTCTCTTGATCGTGCTGCTGCAGTGGATCTTTCTCGGCGATCTCCGCAGTGCGCTGATCGTCGGCGCCACCATTCCGTTCGCGTTGTTCTTCGCGGTGATCATCCTGGTGCTGCGCGGGGAATCGGCGAACCTGCTGTCGGTCGGCGCGATCGATTTCGGCCTGATCGTCGATGCCACGGTCATCATGGTGGAGGCGATCTTCCGGCGCCTGACGCAGACGACGCCGATGTCGGAATCCGAGCAGATGTCGTCCGAGACGCTGTTCGGCATGAAAAGCCACGCCATCCTCAGCGCGGCGGCCGATGTCTCCCGTTCGATCTTCTTCGCCGCCGCGATCATCATCGCAGCCTTCCTGCCGCTGTTCACGCTCTCCGGCGTCGAGGGCAACATCTTCGGGCCGATGGCCCGGACCTATGCCTACGCTCTTGCCGGCGGCCTGCTTGCGACCTTCACCGTCACTCCGGCGCTGTCCGCGATTATCCTGCCCGCGCATGTCAGGGAGACCGAGACCAGGGTGATGCTGATCCTGCATCGCATCTACATGCCGGTGCTGCGTTGGGCGGTCGCCAACCGCGGCATCATGCTCGGTGGTGCGTTCGGCCTCGTGCTGATGACGGTTGCGCTCAGCCGGTTGCTTGGCCTCGAATTCCTGCCGAAGCTGGAGGAGGGCAATCTCTGGATCCGCGCCACGCTGCCGCCGACCATCTCGCTCCAGGAAGGCAACTCCTACGTCAACGAGATGCGCAAGGTGATCCGCGCGCGGCCTGAAGTGGAATCCGTGGTGTCGCAGCACGGC
Source organism: Bradyrhizobium sp. Kon58 (assembly GCF_055807455.1). Classification (NCBI taxonomy): domain Bacteria; kingdom Pseudomonadati; phylum Pseudomonadota; class Alphaproteobacteria; order Hyphomicrobiales; family Nitrobacteraceae; genus Bradyrhizobium; species Bradyrhizobium sp. Kon58. The sequence continues at coordinate 114,054 of NZ_JBVVOT010000017.1, read as the reverse complement.
CGCCCCGATGACGGCACCGACGCGGCCGGCTTCTTCAACGCCGAGTTTTTCGCGCCGCTCAAGCCCGCCAGCCAATGGCCCGGCACCCGCGACAAGGAAGAGCTGACCGCGCAACTGCTCAAGCAGCTCGACGATCGCTTCCCCGGCGTCGAGTTCAACTTCTCGCAATATCTCCAGGACAACGTCTCCGAAGCCGTCTCCGGCGTGAAGGGCGAGAACTCGATCAAGCTGTTCGGCAGCGACCTCCAGGCGCTGACCGACACCGCCAACAAGATCAAGTCGGTGCTGGCAACCGTGCAGGGCGTCACCGATCTTGCGGTGTTCACCTCACTCGGGCAGCCGACCATCCAGATCGACATCAACCGCGCCAAGGCCGCGCGCTACGGCCTTGCCCCGGGCGACATCAACGCCACCATCAAGGTCGCGATCGGCGGCGACACCGCCGGCGACATCTACGAGGCGGGAAGCGATCGCCACTTCCCGATCATCGTTCGCCTTGCGCCGGAATTCCGCCGGAGCGCCGAGGCGATCCAGAATTTGCGGATCGGCGCGCCCGGACCGAACGGCACCGTCACGCAGATTCCCCTGAGCGAGGTCGCCACCATCAGCCTCGTCTCGGGTGCCGCCTACATTTATCGCGAGCAGCAGGAACGCTATCTGCCGATCAAATTCTCGGTGCGTGAACGCGACCTCGGCAGCGCGATTCGCGAGGCGCAGCAGAAGATCGCCGATCAGGTGCAGCTGCCGCCCGGCGCGCACATGGACTGGGTCGGCGAATTCGGCAATCTCCAGGACGCGATCCGGCGATTGTCGATCGTGGTGCCGATCTCGCTGGCGCTGATCGGCGTCCTGCTCTGGTTCAATTTCGGCTCGATGACCGACACGCTGCTCGCCATGAGCGTGATCCCGATGGCGATCTTCGGCGGCGTGCTCGGTCTGTTGATCACCGGCACCGCCTTCAGTGTCTCGGCAGCGATCGGCTTCATCGCGCTGTTCGGTATCGCCGTGATGGACGGCATCATCATCCTGTCGCAGTTCAACCAGCTCATCGAAGAGGGCATGGACCGCATGAGCGCGGTGATACGCACCGGCGAATTGCAGCTTCGGCCGGTGCTGATGACCTGCGTCGTCGCCGGCATCGGCCTGTTGCCGGCCGCGCTGTCGGAAGGCATCGGCTCGCAGGTGCAGAAGCCGCTCGCGGTCGTCGTGGTGACCGGCATGATGCTCGCGCCGATCGTGATCCTGGTGACGCTGCCGGTGCTGATCTCCTTCTTCTCCCGCCGCGCACGCTGACGCCGCCGATCACAGCATCCGCTGCGCGATCCGCACCAGCATCATGGTGCCGAGGCCCAGCAGCATCAGGCTGGCCAACCGGCTGCTCATCGACAGCATGCGCGGCGTCAGCCGTGACCGCGCCGTTGCCACGATCGTGCTGAGCACCGTCCACCAGATCGCGGAACCGACGAAGACACCGGCGATCAGCGGGGCTGCCGCGGCCTGCATGGAGAAGGCGTGCAGCGCAGCCAGAAACAGGATGACGGTCAGCGGATTGGTGAACCCAAGCGCGATGGCGCTGAGATAGGCGCGCGCCAGACGTACGTTGTCGATGTCGTCGGTCGTCTGGAGCGCGACCGAGCCGCGATGGGTTCGGATCGCGAACCACAGCAGCGTGAGCGCCGAGACGATGCCGAAGCTGGCGGCATTGGCCTCGACCCAGGGCTGTGCAAGCGAGCCCAGGCCCAAAACCGCGAGGGCGCTGTAAGTGAGATGCACGGTCGCCGCGCCGAAGCCGGTTGCGAGGCCCGTGGCCATTCCTGATGCCAATGTGCGCTGAATGCACAGCATGCCCATCGGTCCGATAGGGGCGGCGACGGTGAAACCAATTCCAATGCCGGAAAAAAGCGCGGCAAGATAATGCGATAAAGGCATGCACCCGCACGAACAAATGAAATCTGTGCGTGTGCGTAGCCCCGAAAATGAATCGCCGCCTCAACCAGAAGGGTGAGAAACGAGCGAGAGCACAAACACGTTCGTGTGAGTCCAAGGAGTTTGTGCCTTCGCGACAACAGTTCCACGCCTCACTGTGGAACCGTGTCGCGGTCGTTGAACCGAATGGCGCTTGGCGCGACTCAGAACCCGTAGAGTTGCGCCGGGTTGTCGACCAAGATCTTCTTGCGCACATCCGCATCCGGCGCCCATACCGGCAGCTGGTTGAGCAGGCGGCCGTCGTCGATCTGGTAGAGCGGTGCGATGTCGGTGGCTTTGCGTCCCTCGACACGGCTCGAATCCGGGTGGGGCCAGTCCGTACCCCAGACGACGCGGTCTGCATTCGCTGCGATCAGTGCGCGCGCATAGGGCGCCATGTCCTGATAGTCGGGCGCGAGCTTCGAGGAGCGATAGGCGCCGGAAATCTTGACATACGCCTTGCCGGATTTCACCAGCGCGACCAGGTCGGCAAATCCCGGTTGCTCCAGCCCAAGCGAAGCCTCGAGGCCGCCGAAATGGTCGAACACGACGGGGACCGGCGCCGTCTCGACGAGGTCCTTGATCGCCGAGATCATGGGGAGCGTGGTGTAGAGCTGCACGTGCCAGCCGCGCGCCTTCATGCGCTCGACTGCGGCGGTGAAGCGCGGCCGGCCGACATTGGGGTCGTTGACGCCGCCGGTCGCGAGATTGAGGCGGACACCGCGAAAGCCGTCTGCTTGCATCGCGTCGAGCTGGGCCTCGGTCGTTTTGTCGTCGATCACGGCCACCCCGCGCGCGGCCGCGCCGCGCGCCTTCATGCCGAACAGCGTCGAGGAATTATCGGTGCCGTAGACGCTGGGCGTCACGATCACCACGCGCTCGATATGCAGCGTCTTGTGCAGCGCTGCCATTTCTTCAGGGCTCGCTGGCTCCGGCGTGTAAACGCGGCCGGCAAAAAACGGAAACTTCTCGACGTCGCCATGGATGTGGGTGTGACAGTCGCAGGCATGCGCCGGGACGTCGAAATTGACCGGCGTCGCGGGCTGCGCCGCGCGGGCGTGGGCTTTGCTGGTCATGGATACTCCGGCGGCAAGAGAGGCAAGCATAACGCTGCGTCGATTGAGCATGGTTTCTCCCCCTATTTATTATTTGGCAGTGGCCTCGCGACAATAGCACATCAACCCGGCAGCCGCTGCGCTTCGCTGCATAGCTGCTCGACTAGGTCCGCAAGCGGGCGTGAGCCGTCGACGCGCACGACCGGGCAGGTCAGCTTCGCGAGCCACGCTTCATCTTTTGGGAAACTACGGCCGTCGCGATCGCCGGCTTCGTAGTGCGAGGCCCAGTCGACGAACGACTCCGCCTCCTCATGACGCCAGCCGCCCTGTGCGACGGCATCCGCTCCGAAATGCGTAGCCTCGCGGTCACGCAGGCGCTGCAAGCGGAGCTCGCGCGGCGTCGTCACAAAGACGACGAGATCGAAGAATGGGACGAACTCGTCGCCCCAACCGGTGACGGTTCCGCTCAGCACCCAATCGAGCCGCGGCAAGAACATCTCGCGCATCAGCCGCAAACGTTCGGCGGCAGGGCGTGTCGTCTGGTAGGGCGGCGCGGTCGGGAGCCAGAAATAATCATCGCTGTCGTGATGCGGCAGCGCAAGCCGGCCGGCGAGCGCACGGCCGAGCGTCGTCACGCCGGAGCCTGAAGCTCCCATCAGATGGATGCGGCGGCTCTTCATCGGCACCAAGCCAGACGATTTGAAACTACTGCCCAGACGGCGTGCGCAGGCCGTGCCAGGCGTCGCGGACCTGCTGGTAGTGTACCTCGGGCAGATAGTCCGGCGTGTTCAGGCTCAAGGTCTTGACGTCGAGATGGCCGACGGCGCTGAGCAGGGTGTAGGAGGCGATCACGCGGTCGCGATTGGCGCCGATCAGGCGGGCCTTGGCCTGGATCAGATCGGCCTGCGAGTTCAGCACGTCCACCGTCGTGCGCTGTCCGCCGGCGGCCTCGCGCTGCACGCCCTGGAGCGCGACGGTCGCCGCTTTTACTTCGGATTCCGAGGCCGAGACCGCGATCTTGGCGCCTTCATTGGCAACCCACGCGCTGACCGCCGCCGTGCGCGCCTGGTTGCGCACCTGGTCGAGCACGAGCCGGCTCTGCGCCGTGATCTCCTTGGCCTGCCGGGTCTGTGCGGCGGCCTGGCCGCCGTCGTAGATCGGCACGGTGACATTGGCGACGATCGAGGCCTGGTCTTCGGCGAAGGTGCCGAGCGTCGGGTCGTTGTTGCGGCTCTTGCTGGCGCTGCCCTGGACGCTGGCGCTCGGCAGCAGGGCGCCTTCGGCGACGCGGATATTAGTGGAGGCGACATCGACGTCGAAGCCTGCCGCCATCACCGCCGGGTGCTGACGGATCGCCATCGTCAGCGCGTCTTCGCGGCTCTTCGGCAGATAGCGGTCGACGACGTCGGCAGCGCGAAGCTGCGACGGCGCATTGCCGATCACCTGCGCGTAGATTGCCTGGCTCACCGCCAGCGCGACTTCGGCGGCATTGAGATCGGAAAGCCCGCGGTTGAGCCGCGCCTCGGCCTGCGCGCTGTCGGTCGGCGTGACGTCGCCGGCATTGAGGCGCCGCTGGGTGACCGAAAGCGTTTCGCGCAAGAAGGCGACGTTGGAGCGTTGCGCCTCGACCAGCGACTGGTTGGCGAGCACATTGGTGTAGGCGGTGACCGCGTCGAGCAGCACGCCCTGGCCGACATTACGCAGCGCCTCGCGGCCCGACTGCACCTGGAGTTCGGCGGCGCGCACGTTGTTGGCGGTGCGGAAACCGTTGAACAGGGTCTGCGACACGGTGACGCCGATGATCCATGGCTTCAGATTGGCGGTCTGGATGGTGTTGTCGGGCAGCAAATTGCGCACCGATTGCAGCCCCGCGCTGAGGCTTGCCACGATCTGGGGCCGGTAGCCGGCGAGCGCCTGCGGCACGTTCTCGTCGGTGGCGCGCTGCCGCGCACGTTCGGCATTGAGCTGCGGATTGGTCTGGTAGGCCTTGGCGAGCGCCTCCGGCAGCGCTTCCGACCATGCGGCGGAGGGCAGGGCGCAACAGAGCGCCAGCGTGGTCCATGTCGCGAGCACAGGAGCCACGCCCGATCGATGCCGCGTCATCACGCGACCAGCTCTGGCGGCACGCCCAATCATGTAATCCGCAAATCCCGGCTGTCCGCCCCCGCCGACGGCGGCTCTCTTAACTGTTTAACCAGCCGAGGTCCCGCAGGCAAACTGCCGCGGGGGAAACCCCCATGTATTCCGTGCTTGTTGCAGCTACATCACAGGGATTCTGCGGGAAAGGCAGAGTCTTACACCTGCCTGACCGCTAGCCTCCTTACCGGTTCTTGTTCACCGGCTTCCGCTTCTCGATGAACGCCGCCATGCCCTCGGAGCGGTCCTCCAGCGCGAAGGTCGAGTGGAACAGGTTGCGCTCGACGCTCATGCCCTCGGCGAGCGTGGTTTCGAAGGCGCGGTTGACCGCTTCCTTGGCCATCGCGACCGCCGGCCGCGACATCGCGGCGATCTTCTCGGCCGCGGCCATCACCTCGTCCATCAGCTTGTCGGCCGGCACGATGCGGCTGACGAGGCCGCTGCGCTCGGCTTCGGCTGCATCCATCATGCGGCCGGTGAGGCAAAGGTCCATCGCCTTGGACTTGCCGATCGCACGGGTCAGGCGCTGGGTGCCGCCGATGCCGGGGATGGTGCCGAGCGTGATTTCGGGTTGGCCAAATTTGGCGGTGTCGGCTGCGATGATGAAGTCGCACATCATCGCGAGCTCGCAGCCGCCGCCCAGCGCATAGCCCGAGACCGCCGCGATCGTCGGCTTGCGGCAGCGTGCGACCCGATCGCCGCCGATCGCGGCAAAATCCTCCGAGAACATGTCGATGAAGCTTTTCGGCTGCATCTCCTTGATGTCGGCACCGGCGGCAAATGCCTTCTCGCTGCCGGTCACGACGATGCAGCCGATGGCGTCATCGGCTTCGAGATCGTCGACGGCCGCGGCGATCTCGCGGAAGACGCCGAAGGAGAGTGCGTTGAGCAGCTTCGGCCGATTCAGCTTGATGATGCCGACCGCGCCTTTGCTTTCGACGATGATGTGTTCGAACGTGCTCATGCTCCACCCACGCTTTTGGTTGAGCGGGCAATGTGCCCGCTGGCGCGGTGGGCTTCAAGAGGCGCTAAAGCCATCGGAGCAGGAACGGCCGGAACACGCGGTGAGATACGCGTTCCGGACGAGGTCGCGCGGACCGGCGATCAGGCCGAAATCAAGCCAAAGTCACGCCATGAACATGCGCGCGGCGGAGGCCAGCGTCAGCAGCGTGCCGACGCCGATGAAGATTTTTCCAATCAGGGAGCTCTGGTCCCAGGCCGAGCTCTGCTGGCTGCTTGCCATCACCGGTGCCGGACGCGGCTGCGCGTCCGTCGCGGCAATCACCGCCTTCTGTACCGGGGCGTTGTCCTGTTGCAGGGCGCGGTCGATGTCGTTGAGCTGATCGGGTGGGACGACCTGGCTCTCGGCGTTCGGGGCGGCGGTATTATCGGCCGCGGCCTGGACGTTGTCGTTGGCGCGGCCCGTCATTGCGGAGGCGGCTGCCGCAGTCGGCGTATCGGCGGCGGCGAGCTGCGCATTGGCGTTGGCGACTTCCGGCGGCATCTGGCTCGAGGCCGGGACCTCACGAGTGTCGGCCTTCGCCTCGTCGGCCGTTGCCGCGGCGTCCTTCTTGTCGGCCTTGTCGTCGGATTTCTGTGCCGTCTTGGCGCTGTCGCGGTGGCGCGACGTGTGACGCCGCTGCTTGCTCGGCTTGACCTCGTCCGCCTGTTTGCCTGCACTGTCCGACTTGCTGGTTGCGGTCGAACTCGGCGCCGCCTGTGCAACGCCCCCGAACAGCACGAAAAGCCCGGCCAGGAGAATCAGGGCCGCGCGCCCGCTGGCTTTCATCATGTTGACATCTCCCCAAGTCCGCCCGTCCCGGACCGAACAGAGACCCTGGGGCGTGACGACAGCGGGGCAGAAAATGGGAATCTTCGGGCCACACCGGGCAAAAGCGCGGCAAACCCTTGCCGGCGCGGCCGCCCGCGGGTGCGTACGGGACCGATCGGTGTTATGAGCCGTCGCAGATCCTGACGGCCGTATCGGTTGCGTGGCCAAGTATGATCACGAATTCGTGATCATACTGCCGCCGGCGTAACAAACTGAAAGAACGGCCGAATTGCATGGTGAGGGCGCGCGTGCGCGGACGTGAGGACGAGTGGACCGACCTGATGCGGTCGGCCATGGCAGGCGATGACGCGGCGTATCATCGTCTGTTGAAGGCGGTCACGCCTGTGCTGCGCGCTGCCGCGAGGCGCGGCCTGGCGCGGGCCGGGCAGCCTCCCGACCAGGCCGAGGATATCGTGCAGGAGATTCTGTTGGCGGTGCATCTGAAGCGGCACACTTGGGACAGCGAAGCCCCGTTCGCCCCGTGGCTGTTTGCGATCGGCCGCAACAAGCTGATCGACATGCTGCGGCGACGGGGCAGGCGGATTTTCGTCAACATCGACGATTTCGCCGAGATCCTGCCGGGCGAGGCGCCGCAGGAGACGGCCTCGGCGGGCGAAGTCGCCAGCCAGCTCAATACGCTGCCGCAACGCCAGCGCGACGTGTTGCAGTCGATCGCGGTCGACAGCACCTCGATCAAGGACACGGCGGCGAAATATTCGATGAGCGAGGGCGCGGTGCGGGTCGCGCTGCATCGCGGACTTGCGGCGCTGACAGCCAAACTGCGGGACCACTAGTCATGGATACCGATCAACTCATTCGCTCGCTCGCGGCCGACAACGCCCATCGCCCGCCGCGCGTCGGCGCGGTGCTGACCATGGCGCTGCTGGTCGCCGCGCCGCTGTCGATCCTGATCTTCGCCACCTTCCTCGGTGTGCGTCACGACGTGATGAGCGCGATGCACAACCCGTTCTTCGACATGAAGTTCGCGGTCACGCTGTCGCTCGCGATCCCGGCGATCATCGTCAGCCTGCATCTGTCGCGTCCCGAAGCCTTGCTGCGTGGCTGGGGCTGGCTGCTGCTGCTGCCCGTCGGGCTGCTCGCGGTGGCGATCGGCAGCGAGGCGATGATGGCGCCGGCCATGCCGGTGACGATGCGATTGATGGGCAAGAATTCCAGAGTTTGCCTGTTCGCAATCCCCGCGATGTCGCTGCCGCTGCTTGCCGGCGCCCTGTTCGGCCTGCGCCACGGCGCGCCGTCGCATCCCGCGCTCGCCGGTGCGCTCGCCGGCCTGGTGTCGGCGGGCCTTGCCGCGACGCTGTACGCCTCGCACTGCACCGATGACTCGCCGCTGTTCGTCGCGACCTGGTACACGCTCGCCACCGCGTTGGTGACGGCAATTGGCGCGCTGGTGGGGGCGAGGGTCCTACGCTACTAGCTCGCCTGCTTCACGCCACCGGCGCCGCGCCCTGCTGCATGCGGTGGAAGCGCAGCACCTGCTGCGCGGTCGAGCTGCGCAGCGCCTCGTAAGCGTCGCGCAGCGTCAGCATGTCGGTCTGCGGGCCGCCTGAGAGCTTCTCGCGCAGGGCGATGATGGCGCGGACGCTCGACCATTGCATGGCCGCGACCTTGGCGAGGATCATCACGCCCTCGACCCGGCTTTCGATCATCATGGTCTCGGCGGTCTCGACTGCGACGCCCGCAAGCGCCGCGAGCCCCGCATTGGTCTCGTCGAACTTGCCCTGCTCTGCGAAGGTGGCGACCTCGAGCTCGGTCAGGCGGCCGTCCTCGTGCAGCGACTTCACCAGCGCCCGCGCCATCTCGGTCTGCCGGGTCATGGTGGCGGCGCGGATCCGCTGAGCCGCTTCCTGAACCACGCTGGACACGTCGCCCGCGAGCTCCGGATGCGCGGCCTCCAGCTTCCGGCGCACGGTCAAGGAGGCCTTCGCGACCAGCTTCAAATAATGATGGCGGGGCAGGTCGGCCCGCAGGCCGATGCAGCTGGCAAGGTCGTCGTCACGTTCGGCGCGGGTCACGAGGTCGGCGAGACTTCCCTCGGACAGTTGCGCGCCCGGATTGCTGACGGTCGATTGCACCACGTCCTCGTCGCCGCGGGCCACCAGCACGTCGCTCAGCGCTTCCGACAGCACACGCCGCAGCGAGATCGCCTTGAGATGGGCCTGGCCCCTGGTGCGCGCGATCTCCATCAGGGTCGCCTCGTCCAGCCGTTCGGATTTCGACAGCACCGGGCCGGAAACCTCGATCACCTCGTCGAGCGCGAGCGTGCGGATGATCTTCGGCGGCGCAGCCGCGATTGATGCGAGGCGGTCGGCGAGCAGCGCCCTGGCGGACGTCTCGATCCGCTCGATCAGGCATTGGAACACCTCGTCGAACACGCGGACGTGGTCGTCGGAATAGTCCACCGCGTTGTCCACGAACAGATCGGTGACGCGGCGCAACGTCTCGACCCGGTGCGCAACGGTGCCGTGCGAGAGCGCAGTTTGCAATTCCTCGAGCAGACTCTCGGATGATTTTGCGGATTTGGATCTCATTGCCCTGTCCTGGAGCGTTCGGCCCGGCCGCGGCTTCTGTCGCGCCGGGAGAAAATGGATGGGTCAGCTCGTTGCAATGCGGTTGCGCCCCTGTGCCTTGGCGGAATAGAGCGCGCTGTCGGCGCGCACGAGAAACGTGTCGGCAGTATCGTTGTCGCGCAGCGTCACGACGCCCGCGGAAATGGTCACGCGCATGCCCGGGGAGAATGCGCTCCAGTCCAGGTCCGCGACGATGCCGCGCAGCCGATCGAGCATGCGCGACGCCGCATCGCCGTCCATCCCCGGCAGCAGCAGCAAGAATTCCTCGCCGCCGTAGCGGCCGAAGCAGTCGGCCGGGCGGATGTTGGCGAAAATGGTGATCGCGAAGGTGCGCAGCACCTCGTCGCCGACGGGATGGCCATGGGCGTCGTTGATGCGCTTGAACCAGTCGAGGTCGATCAGCGCGATCGCGCAAGGGGTCGACGTCTGCCGCGATTTTTCGATCTCGTCGTCGAGAAGCCGCATGATACAGCGGCGGTTGTAGGAGCCTGTGAGCTCGTCGAGCTCCGCCAGTTCCTCGATGCGCCGATAGGCGGCCTTCAGCTCGATGCTGCGCCGGTACAGAATCTTGCGCAGCGTGGCGCCGAACAGGCCGAGGAAGGCGCACTGGCCGATCACCAGCACGAAGCACAGCATCGATGCCGCCCGTTGCAGCTGGGTCGTAACCGGCAGTCCGATTGGCAAGTCCGAGGCGAGGAAGACCAACGCGAGCCCGCAAGTGGCGAGAGCCCAGGTGAGCATCGCCTGACTCGATGTCATACGAAGCGTGCCGAAGGCGAAGATCAGAAACAGCACGGCCAGGAACGCGACGCCGACTGTCGGCACCGCGAGCAGGAACAGCAGCTGCAGCGTCATATGCGCCGAGATCTGGAAGACGGTGAGGTAATGATCCTCGAATTGGTCGCCGAAGCCCGCTTCCGATAGCACGGTGAAGGTCCCGATGATCAGCAGGCCGCCGAGCCAGAACAGCGACGGAACGCCCATGGAGATCACGCCGTCAAAGGCGTAGAGCAGCAGGACGAAGGCGCCGAGCGAATAGCTTGCCACCTGGCCGACATACATCTGGCGCCGCTGCCGGATCCGGCGCGCCAGGACCTCGGGTGCCGCTGCCTCGGTCGTCAAGGCGAGATCCGCGGCCTCAGCGGCATTCCTCTCGGGAAAGGACGTCGCAGCCGTGCTCATGGTCCCGCCAGTGGTGGATGTCAGCCCAAAAATCTACGTCGCAAGCCTTTAGGTTTGGTATCCTTCGAAACCGAATCCACGCTGTGCGGCGCGGCAGCAGGGGACGTCGATCGCTCCAGGAATTTGCCGGCGATTAGGTATCGTGTGCGACGCGGTCGAGCCAAAGCAGGGCTTCGGAAGACATATGTCGTGCTAGGCTGCTAAGGTTCCATGCACGTCGGGCCGTCTCTATTGGGATGGCATTGCTCAGGAAAGTGCTTCATTACTATGTTACCGTTCTTGAGCGAAGCACCCAGCCCCGGGTGGCAACAGGAAATTTCCCGTATGTGGGGTAGATCACATAGCCTCCCGTATGACTGCGGTAGGTTGAACAATTTTACCCCTCCCGTCGAACCGTCTGCCGCATCGACCCGACCAACCTTGCGAGACGGCCTTTGAGCGTGACACAAGCGGCTTCGGACGAGATCCTGATCGCCAGGATCGCTCAAGGTGACCGGCTCGCCATGCAGGTGCTGTACGGGCGGCACCATGTCAGGGTGTATCGGTTCGGCCTCCGGCTCGTGCGGGACGAGCAGGCGGCGGAAGACCTCATCAGCGAGGTGTTTCTCGACGTCTGGCGTCAAGCCGGCAAGTTCGAGGGCCGATCCGCCGTTTCCACCTGGCTGCTGGCCATTACCCGATTCAAGGCCCTGTCTGCGCTCCGGCGCAGGAAGGATTTTGAGTTGGACGACGACGCCGCGAACGCGATCGAGGATACGTCCGACAATCCGGAAACGGCGGTGCAGAAGAAGGATACCAGTGAAGCGTTGCGGGAGTGTCTGACGGGCCTCTCGCCGGACCATCGGGAAATCGTCGATCTCGTCTACTACCACGAGAAATCCGTGGAAGAAGTGGCCGAAATCGTTGGCATCCCGGAGAACACTGTGAAGACGCGCTTGTTCTATGCGCGCAAGAAATTGGCCGAACTGCTGAAGGCAGCCGGCATTGAGCGAGGCTGGCCATGATGGCTTTGAGCAAGAAGATGCTGGAGCAAGAGCCCGGTGAAATTGAACTGCTGCTGCCGTGGCACGCCGCCGGCACGCTGAACCCGCGCGATGCGCGCCGCGTCGACGAGGCGCTGGCGCGCGATCCGGAGCTCGCGAAGCAATATGCCGCGATCCGCGGCGAGTATGAAGAGACCATCCATCTGAACGAGAGCCTGGGTGCTCCGTCGGCGCGTGCGATGCAGAAGCTGTTCGCCGCGATCGACGCTGAGCCTGCGCGGGCGGCCGGTTCGCTGCCGCTGTCGGCGCGCATCGCCACCTTCTTTGCGAGCCTGTCGCCGCGCACTCTGGCCTGGTCGGCGAGTCTTGGCGCCATGGCGCTCGTACTGCAGGCCGGAATCATCGGCGCCGTGTTGACGAAGACCCAGACTGCGACCTTCCAGACTGCTTCGCTCTCGACCAGCGCTCCGATCACCCGCGACCTCGGCACGACCGTCCCGCCAGCGCGCGCGCTGGTACGCTTCACGCCCGAGGCGCGCGTCGCCGACATCACGGCATTGCTCGACGGCTACCAGGCTTCGATCATCGGTGATGCCAAGGGCGGCATGTTCCGCCTCCAGTTCGACAAGGCGATGAGCCGTGACGAACTCACCTCGCTGCTCGGCAAGATGCAGCGCGAGAAGTTCGTCAACCTCGCCGTCGCAGCGCCGTAAGGCGCTTCCAAACCAATGACGCGCAAGTTTGAAAGTGGAGTAAGAGCCGGGGCCTGCGCTTCGTCGGTCGCAGCCGCGCTTCTGCTCGCCGCCTGTCTCGGCGTCGAGGTTGCGCAGGCGCAGGCGATCATGCGCACGCCGACGATCAGTGTCCCCTCCCGAATGCCGACGATTTCTCCTGGCATCGCCGCACGCGTCAGTCCCGGTGTTGCCGCCAGAGCGGTGGCCGTTGGCCGTGGTCCCGGTCCGATTGTGACGACGAGGATTTCGGCGCGGATGGGACCGACGCCGGTGCTGCCTTATGCGCGATACTCCCCGAACCTCTATCCCGCCTGTACCGCGCCCGATCGCGACGCCGCCGGCGAGTGCCTGGCGCAGCAGAACGCAGGCGGCGATGGCTCGGGCAAATCGGGCAAGAAGACCGCCGGAAAGGGGCGCGGCAACAACACGCCCGTCGCCGCGGATTTGCGCACCTTCGCCGGCGAATTCGTCGCCGAAATCGACGGCGGGCTGTCGTTGAGCCAAGCCGACGAGCTTGCGCGTCGCCATGGCCTGACCCGCGTGTCCTCCGAGAATTTTCCCCTGATCGGGGCAACGTTCGGACTGTTCCGCATCACCGACGGCCGGCCCTCCGCGACGGTGCGGCGTGAATTCGCGGCCGACGGCAGCGTGCGCTCGGTCCAGCCGAACTTCCGCTACCTGCTCCAGGACCAGAAATCGTCGGTGCCGACCGAGGGTGATCCCGCGCAATATGCGCTGGCCAAGCTCCGCCTGCCGCAGGCACATACTCTCGCGCATGGCGCCAATGTGACGGTCGCCGTGATCGACTCCGGCATCGACGTCCAACATCCGGAACTTGCCAATTCCATTGCCGACAATTTCGATGCGCTTGGCAGCGCCGACGGCCCGCACATTCATGGCACCGGCATTGCCGGCGCCATCGTGGCGCATGCCAAGCTGATGGGCAGCGCGCCCGAGGCGCGCCTCATCGCCATCCGCGCCTTCGGCGGCACCACCGGCGGGGCCGAGAGCTCGTCCTACATCATCCTGCGCTCGCTGAACTATGCCGCCGAGCATGGCGCCCAGATCGTCAACATGAGCTTTGCCGGTCCCAAAGACGCCGTGATCGAGCGGGCCATCGCGGCGACCGCCGCGCGTGGCCTGGTGCTGATCGCGGCCGCCGGCAATGCCGGCGCGAAGTCGCCGCCACTCTATCCGGCCGCCAATCCCAACGTGATCGCGGTCAGTGCGACCGACCAGCAGGACCGGCTGTTCACCGCCTCCAACCGCGGCAACTACATCGCGGTCGCGGCCCCCGGCGTCGATATCTTCCTGCCGGCGCCTGACGGCAAATACCAGATGACGTCGGGCACCTCGTTCTCGGCCGCCTATGTCTCCGGCGTCGCGGCGCTGCTGCTCGAGCGCAACTACGCCTTGAAGCCGGAAGCGCTGCGCACGACGCTGGCGAAGACGGCGCGCGACCTCGGTTCACCCGGCCGTGATGATCTGTTCGGCGATGGTGAGGCCGACGCGTTTGCCGCGGTCATGGCCGTTCCCGCCGCCGGCGCGACGCCGGTCGCGGCCGCCTCCGGTACAACAAAACGTGAAGATATCGGGAAGCGTCGCGACGAGCCTGGCGTCCGCGCATTAGAGCAACCGTCGTTGTCGAGCACCGAGGATAAAGCCATGGTTTCTCAAGCGGATAAGCCGGCGACGCGATAGCGGCTGCGACAACTTTGCGCGCGGCGCGAAGGTCGAAAAATCAAACGCCGCGTTGAACGTTCGGCCCGCTGCCACGACCAAATTATGTGGGAGCGGTTATCCCTCCCCATAAGTCATATTAGGCGCGAGCGCCCATCCACCCCAAGCGCCCATATGGCTCGACCCGTCCGGTTGTCCCCCCGGACGGGTCTTTTCTTTTTGGACGTCCAATTCCTCGAAGCCCTACGCGAGATCAGCTTCCGGTTGAGAGATCGTAGCTCACTCAGCGCGACCGCTCCGCCGGCACGCCGCAAGCGCGCTATGCTTGTGCGAAGCTTGACTCCAAAACCCCTTGAATCTCCGCACGACTACGGAGTTTGGTGACGAAAACATCGTCGTTGCTGGACAAGTCAAAACTTTTCCACAAAATATTCACGTCGCGTCTAAATTGATTCGTGTGCGTTGCGTCGCGTCCGTATTTTCTCCTGACGGGCTGATTTATGACACATCGCCAAGAAGCTATTCGCGACATTGCTATTGGCCGCGACGTTGCGGCACGCTGGTGCGCTCTCGCCGAGCAGCGGCTGGTGCATCTCTCCGAGATGTTCGAGACCGGGCGCTGGCGCCGCTATCACTCCGAGATCGCATTTCTCGAAAACATCCAGGAAGCCAAGCTCGCCGTCCAGACCTGGCGCGCGCTTGCCACCGGCGCCGATGTCGCCACGGCGGCCGCCAGCGTCTCGCCCGCATTCGGCTGGTCGCCGGCGACAATGCCCCGCATGTTTCCGCGCGAGCCCCAGGCGCAGACCGTGCAACCGAAGGCCGTGCACATCGCCCCGCAGATCGCCGTGCCGGTCAGGCTCGATCCCAAGCCGGGCGTTCTCGCCGAAATCTCCGAAGCCCCGGCCGCGCAGGTCGCCGCGCCTGCCCCGATGGCACCGCTCAGAGTGCCGGCTGCCATGGCGCCGCCCACCGCGCCCGTCGCGATGACGGGGCCCAAGGTGCCGGCCGCGACGGCAGCGCCCAAGGCAGTGGCCGCAATGGCGGCGCTTCTGCCGCAGTTCTCTCCGCCGGCAGCCGAAATTGTCGCAGCCCCCGAACGTCTGGTTGAGTTCACCTTCAGCCTCGACGGCCTCGAAGCGAAGTACCCGCTGCTGCGGAACGCGTTCTAGCGTTCGAGAGCCAGAGGCGAGGAACGGCACCTACCGCCGCACCGCATTCCCGCCGACGACCAATTGCGCAAACCGCTGAGCGCCGTCCGCCGACAAATCCGACGTTACGGCGCGCGCGTGGTCGAGCCCGACGACGGCGCCGCGCGGGGTTTCCGAGATCATGTTGTTGTTGACGAGCGCGGTGCCTGCGCCGGGCACGACGGACACCCCGACGCCGGCCAGCGCCTTGCGGATCACGTTGCCCGTGATCGCGACGTCGCGGAGATATTTGCCCCAGCCGGCGACGATGCCGTAGGACGGCGCGTTCTCGATCACGTTGCCGGTGACCGATGAATCCGCCTCGATGTAGATGCCGATGCCGGCATCGTCATCCGGCGCGGTGCCGATCGGCCGCTTCGGGATCAGATTGCGGATGATGTTGCCCTGAACCACTGCGATGCGGCCGCCTTCGTTGAAATTGCAGACGGAGACGCCGACGGCGGCGCCGTCCACAATGTTGTTGGCGATCACCGCGGCCTCGAACGCAAATTCCGAATACAGCGCGACCTCGCGCACGTCGCTGACGCTGTTACCGGTGATGTGGATGTTCGAGGCCGAGTTGCCGCGCACGGCGGAGTAATCGCAGTTCTTGATGCGATTGCCGCGCACGATGACGTTGCCGGCGCGGAACGCGTTGATGGCATTGCCGTACTGGCCGGAGCCGCCGGGGCCGGCCTTGATGTCCTCGATGCGGTTATCAGTGACCAGCGTGCCGTCATCGCCGATGGCGGTGCGCAGGATCTCGATGCCGTTGTCGTTGGTGCCGGTGATGGTGTTGTGGGAGACGCTGAGACCCCTGGCGTCGAACGACACCACTGCCGTCACCGCGATGTTGGTAAAGATGTTGCCCGAGATGTCGCCGGAGACCTGCTCGAGCCAGATGCCGCTGCCGCCGGACCTCGTGATTTCGCAATCGGTGATGCGGACGTCGCGTCCGCCGAGGATCTGGATCAGCCCGCGCCGCGTCGGCAGCGGAATGCCGCCGCCGTCGAAGGTGATGCCAGAAAGGCCGATTGCATCCGAGCCGTCGCTCTGGATCGCCGACGCCCCGCCGGTGAAGACGAATTTTGTCGCGCCGCGCACGCCGACCAGTTGCGCGCCATTTGGCAGGCGCAACAGTCCCGTGCGGTAGATGCCGGGTGGCAGCGCCAGCGGCATCTGCGCCCGCGTGGCCTCGTCGATCGCACGCTGGAGCGCGCGGGTCTGATCCTCGCTGCTGCCGGGCCGCACGCCATATTGCGTAGCATCGCGGCCGAGCAGCGACGTCAGCGGCGCTGCGCGCGCGGCGTCGGCTGGTATCGCGAGCGCGCCGGCGATGCCTGCGGTCGATGCTCCGATGAGATGGCGGCGATTGAGGTCCATGGACGCGTCCTCCGGCGGCCGCGGGGGTCCGCAGCGGTTAGGTAGCGCAGGGCCGCTGGTCGCGTGAGGATTGTTCGCGGTAGGGTTAAATGTTTACGCAGTCGTGTTCCGCGCCTTCCGTGCCAACTGCACCATCTCCATCAGCATCGCTTCCCCGGCGTCCACCAGTTCCTCCAGCGTGATCCGCGGCGCGCCCTTGCGGCGCATGGCGCCGCTGCGCGCAAGCAGGGGAATATGGATGAACGCCGCAAGCTGCGGCCCGCCAGCCTTGACGTTCTCGATCGCGCGCCAGCTCAGGTAATTGCAGAGATAGGCGCCGGCATCGCGCGAGGCGCGTGCGTCGATGCCGGTGAGGCGCGCGGCGCGCAGCAGCCTTGCGGTGTGCGGACCGAAAATCATCGCGTCCGCATTGGCGGCGATGCCGCGCTTGCTCGAGCGTGTGTTGGCGGCGTCGGGCCAGAGCATGGTGACGGCGTTGCGCGCGCGGCTCTCGATGCGCAGATAGGGCGTGCGTGCCGCGAGGCCAAACATCAGCAACGCATCCGGCTTCTCCTTCGCGAGCACCTCCGGCAATTGCCGGTCCACCGCGGCATAGGTGACCGGGAAGATGTGGCTGGAGATTGCGGCATCGTCGAGTGCGGGACGGCGCAATTGCGCCAACCGGGCGACCAACGGCTGGGTCGGATTGTAGGGCGCGCCGGGAAACGGGCCGAAGCCGGTGAGGAGGATGCGGAGCTTGTCGCTCATTGCAGCAACTCCAGGATCTTTTCGGCGGCGAGCGCCGGCGTAAGATGGCCGTCGGCGACCTCGGTCTCGATCTTCCGAACCTTGGTCCGCACCGACGCCTCGCTGCGCAGCCGCGCCAGCATGCGCTGCTCCAGCATCGACCACATCCATTTCACCTGCTGCTCGCGCCGCCGTGCGGCGAAGTCGCCGGATGCATTCATCGCCTTGCGGTGATCGAGAACCTTTTGCCAGATCTTCGCGATGCCGTCGCCGGTCAGCGCCGAATAGGTCTCGACCGGCGGATGCCAGTGCTCGGAGCGCGGCGTCAGGATGTGCAGCGCGCCGCGATAATCGGCGGCGGTGATGTTGGCGCGCTTGAGATTGTCGCCATCGGCCTTGTTGATCGCGATCATGTCGGCGAGCTCGACCAGGCCCTTCTTGATCCCTTGGAGCTCGTCGCCGCCGCCCGGCAGCATCAGAGCCAGGAAGAAATCGGTCATGTCGCAGACTGCCGTTTCGGACTGGCCGATGCCGACAGTCTCGACCAGCACGACGTCGAAGCCGGCCGCCTCGCACAGCAGCATCGCCTCGCGTGTCTTGGCCGCGACGCCGCCGAGCGTGCCCGAGGACGGCGAGGGCCGGATGAAGGCGTCGTCGGACGCCGACAGCCGGGCCATCCGCGTCTTGTCGCCGAGGATCGAGCCACCGCTCCGCGCCGAGGACGGATCGACCGCGAGCACCGCGACCTTGTGGCCTTGCTCGATGAGATGGGTGCCGAGCGCGTCGATGGTGGTGGATTTGCCGACGCCGGGCGAGCCGGTGATGCCGACGCGGACTGCCCTGCCGGTATCGGGCAAGAGCATCTGCACCAGCTCGCGCGCCAGCGCCTGGTGATCGCTGCGCCGGCTCTCGACCAGCGTGATGGCCCGCGCGAGCGCCGCGCGGCTGCCGGCGCGAAGGTCATGGGCGAGGGATTTGATGTCCAGTGAAGGCTTTTTCTCAACCATGCCCTGCTTTACAACGCCCGCGCGGGGCAGGCGAGGGCTGCTCGCCCGATATCACCGGGATGTCGCCGCCACCCCCGTCCGCAGCGGTTTCACCTTCCGCCACGCCCAGACCATCACCGGCCACAGCAGCGCGCCGATCGCCATGGCGGCGAGGATCGCGGCGACCGGGCGCTCGAAAAACGGCAGGATGCTGCCGTCCGACTTGATCAGCGAAGTGACAAAGGCCTGCTCGACCATGGTGCCCATGACGATGCCGAGCACCATCGCGGCGACGGGATAGCCGTTTGCTTCCATCACATAGCCGATGATGCCGAAGGCGGCGACGGTGACGACGCCGAACATGTTGTTGCCGATCGCGAACGAGCCGACCGCGCAGCACAGCATGATGATCGGCATGATGGCGGAGCGCGGTGCCAGCAGGATGTAGGCGGCAACCCGGATCATGGCGATGCCGAGCGGGATCATCAAAATGTTCGCGATGATGAACATCAGATAGATCGCGTACATGCTCGACGCTTTCTCGGTGAACAGCGTCGGCCCCGGGTTGAGCCCCTTCATGTAGAGCACGCCGATCGCGATCGCGGCGATGGTGTCGCCGGGGATGCCGAACAGCAGCGACGGCACCCAGCCCGAGGCGATGCTGGCATTGTTGCTGGCGCCGGCCTCGACCAGGCCCTCGACATGGCCGGTGCCGAATTTTTCCGGTTCTTTGGAGAAGCGCTTTGACATCGCGTAGGACACCCAGGCGGCCATGTCGGCGCCGGCGCCGGGCAGCACGCCGATGATGATGCCGACGATGTTTCCGCGCGTCATCTGCCAATGGTATTTCTTGGTCAGCTTCCACTGACCGGCCATGATGCTTCCGAATTTGCGCCGTGGCAGCGGCGGCGGCTCGGGCGTCAGCATCGCGCGCATCACCTGGCCGACCGCGAACACGCCGACCAGCGCGGGGATGGGCTCGATGCCGCCGAACAGATCGGTGAGGCCGAAGGTGAAGCGCGGCACGCCGCCGGGATTTTCGATGCCGACGCAGGAGACCAGCAGGCCGAGGAACATGCCCGCGATTGCCTTCACGGGCGAGGAGCGCGCCACCAGCGTCGCGCACATCAGGCCGAGCAGCGCCAGCCAGAAATACTCGAAGGTCGAAAACGACAGCGCGATCTCGGCCAGCGGCGGCGCCAGGATCATCAGCGACAGCACGCCGGCGATGCCGCCGACGGCCGAGAACCACACGCCGGCCCCGAGCGCCAGCTCGGCCTGCCCCTTGCGGGTCATGGCGTAGGCCTCGTCCGCATAGGCGGCGGAGGCGGGCGTTCCGGGGATGCGCAGCAGCGCGCCGGGAATGTCGCCGGAGAAGATCGCCATTGAGGACGCCGCGACGATGGTCGCGATCGCCGCGATCGGCGAGAGATAGAAGGTGACGGGGACGAGCAGGGCGGTTGCCATCGTCGCGGACAGGCCCGGCAGCGAGCCGATCACGAGCCCGTACACCGAGGCTGCGAACATCGCGATGATGACCTCCCAGGTGGAGATCAGTGCGAACGCTTCAATCAGGGTTTTCAGCATGAGATCACCAGGGCGTCGGCAACAGGCCGGCGGGCAGCGGCACGCGCAGCAGCTTGCCGAAGATGAGGTGGATCGCGAACGGCGCCAGCGCTGCGAGCGGCAGCGCCAGCTTCCACTTCGCCCCCAACGCGGTCGAGGTGACGTAGACCATGATCGCCGCGGTGATGATGAAGCCGAGGCGGTCGGCTGCCACCACGTAGAACAGCAGCAGCGCCGGCGGCAGCAGCGCGCGCAGGCCGTACAACTTTCCCTGCGGCGGCGGGGCAGCCGCTGCCTGGCCATCCTCGAGCGGGATCAGCTCTTCCGCCTCCTCGAAGGTGTGGCCGATCCCGAACACGATCGCGAGCCCGCACAGCGCAAGCCCAATGCCGATCACGAGCGGAAATACGTTGGGGCCGACCGGCTGCCCGGGCACCGGCGGCAGCAGCCAGCCGCCATAGGCGGCTGCTGTGCCGAGCACGACGAGAAACGATCCCGTGACGGAGTCGGGAAGACGCATGGGAGGAGTCCTACAAGAGATGTTCTCCCTCTTCCCGCGCGCGGGGAGAGGGTCGGGGTGAGGGGGGCTCTCCGCGGGGGAGGTGAAAGCTGGATTCGCGGAGAGTCCCCCTCACCCGGAATCCGCGCTTCGCACGTATTCCGACCTCTCCCCGCAAGCGGGGCGAGGTGAATTGAGCGTGCGGACCGGCCACTTCAATCAACTATCGCCTCGCGTGATAGCCGCAGGAGATTACGCCTTGCTCAGACCCGCCGCCTTCATGGCTTCGCCCATCTGGGCGTCGCCCTTGTCCATGAAGCTTGCGAACTGGCCGGCATCACCCCACACGGTGCCGAAGCCGCGATTGCCCATGAAGTCCTTGAACTCGGCGGAGTCGTAGACCTTCTTCAGCGCCGCGGTGAGCTTCGTTGCGATCTCCGGCGGAAGGTTCTTCGGCGCACCGATGCCCCGCCAGGCGCCGGTCGCGTAGTCGATGCCCATCGCCTCCTTCAGCGTCGGCACGTCCTTGAAGATCGGATTGCGCGCCGGCGCCATGATGGCAAGGCTCCTGGCCTTGCCGGCCTCAATGATGGCGCGGGCTTCCGGGACCGAGCAGGTGGTAAGGTCGAGACCGCCGGCGGCGAGGTCCTGCATCGCGGGTGCGGCGCCATTCGAGGGCACCCAGGCGACCTGATTGGCGGGCAGGCCCATCGCCTGCATCCAGCCGACCAGCGCGAGATGCCAGATGCCGCCCTGGCCGGTGCCGGAGGCCTTGAACTTGCCGGGAGGGGCCGCCTTGATGGCTTCGGCGAGTTCCTTCACCGTCTTGTAAGGCGAGGAGGAGGAGACCTGGATGCCCGGAGGATCTTCGTTCATCAGCGCCAGCGGGGTGTAGCTCTTCGGCGCCAGTTCGGTCAGCCCCTGCCAGTGCATCATCGAGATTTCGACCGTGAGCATGCCGATGGTGTAGCCATCGGGCTGCGCGGTCGCGATCGCGGTATGGCCGACGACGCCGGAGCCGCCGGTGCGATTGACCACGTTGAAGGGCTGGCCGAGATCCTTCTCCAACAGCGCTGCGACAATGCGCGCAGTCGCGTCGGTGCCGCCGCCCGCGCCCCAGGGCACGATCACGGTGACGGGCCGCGCCGGATAGGCTTGCGCGCGTGCGGGTGTGAGGCCGAATGCGGCGGATGCCGCGACTGCGGCAGATGAAGCCGCAAAGGTGCGGCGCGTAATCTTGGACATCAATGCCTCCCAACGGCGCCCATGACGTCAGGCGCTCTTGTCAATGGCGACATTCTAGTCGGCTTTGCAGCGCGGCTGCAAGGCAGCGCTACCAGCGCTCTGCGAGCAACCTGTTGCTGCTCAACACGATCATTGCGGCTCGTCCGCGTCGCTCTTCGGCCGCGCGCCACCGAAGATGCGGCTGCCTTCCGCTGTGAGATAGGGTTTCAGCATTTCCCACGGCACGAACGCGACATGTTCGCCCTCGGCGTAGGGGCCGACTGCGTAGGGCGGATAGTGGAAGGTGAGCTCGGAACTCTTGCCCGCGTCGGTTGAAGGCGCGAGCGTCACCGCGCCGATCTTGAGCAGGCTCGGCTCCACGCTCTTGAACCACTCGTCGGTCGCGGTCTCGCTGGTATCGCGCTTCTTCTTCTCGATCTTCAACGATGCGATCACCGCCTTCACCATTGCCTTCATGGCCGGGCCGTTGTCGGCGGTCTCGGTGAAGAACGGGCGGATGGAGATGCGCTTGTTCTCCGCCTTGTCCCACAGGACCGTGTTCACGTCGGAATTGGGATGGGCGCCGCGGGTGTCCATGTAGTCGTTGCGCAGGATGCTGACATAGCGGTCGGCGACGACGGAGCGAACCGTATATTTGCGCTCGAAGTCCCAGCCGCCATCCCTGAAGAACTGCGGATCCTCTTTGCGCGAGGCGGCGGCTTCTGCCGCGTTCTTGTCAATCCACTTCCTGCCTTCAGTCAGGCAGTCGGCCGCCAGCGCCGCATCGACCTTGACCTTGTCGTCGAGGAAAACGCGGGCCTCGATGCTCTTGGTCTTGATCACCGCGTCGGGCTTGGGGTCGGCGGCATGGGCGGGCGAGGCCAGGGTGATTGCAGTGATCGCCGAAAGCGCGGCGATGGTGCGCAGCACTAGGCCCACGCGCACACGATAATATGTCACATTAGCATTCATAAATTTCAGTTGATTTCCGACCGCCGTCCACGGGTCTCGATATTTGCGGGAGATAAACACTACAAAATAAGCGGTCGAGAATACTGGGCGCGAACACCGAGTCCAACAAAGGACAGCCCTCCGTAGACAAAGTTGGAACTACCACATCGCGACAGTGTGGATTCGAGATAGATACAACATGTCATCGACTCTCGGTTAGTCTGCTGCTGTCGGTAGCGGTTCGTTCGCCGCTGACGTTTCGTTGCACGAATGATCCAATGAATGCACCCAGAGTAAGTTTCGCTAGGTCCAGAAAGCCATCCACGCCAAAAATCGCGACAAAAGAGAAGAATAACGTCAACCCAACTGTGGCGAGAGGCAGCCCAGTTAAGCCCAGTTTGGTAGCAGTGCCTGTAGTACCCGAAAGGCTGCTTAGTCGTACATATTGGTCGATACCCTTCTCGTTAGCATCCCGGATCAAATCCTCTAGCAAGCGTCGGTCTTGAGGAGGTATTACCACCTTAGGGGTTGAAGCATCGCTCAACAGAGCTCGGCTGCCGAGCAGGACGCAGAAGAGAGCGGCTGCTGCGGCGATGCCTAGAATTACTACGTCAAGCAATGCCAGAGAACGATGCTCACTAATATAAAAAAAGATCCCATAGCCGATTGCACCAGCGAACATAAACAGCGTTAGTGCACCGTACATCGTCAGAACACGGCGAACCGATTCCTGCCTTCGGACTCGCTCATCATCTCTCGATACGGCGCTTTCGTCTGTATCGGACATCGGCCCCCTCCTTCTGTTCGATCGGGAGGATATGACAACTCGCAGTGCAACCACAAGGCGGCAACGTGCTCGCTCGTCCAATGAAACAAAGGAAAAGCGAATCAGAACCTGGTGTCCGATAGAGCGGCGGAATTACTCCGCCGCCTCGCTATGCCCGAGCCGGGCGTTCAGCTTGCGGATCAGCTCCTCGGCCGCGTCCGCGATCACCGTGCCCGGCGGGAAGATGGCTTCCGCGCCAGCCGCATAGAGCGCGTCGTAATCCTGTGGGGGCACCACGCCGCCGACGATGATCATGATGTCGTCGCGGCCCTGCTTCTTCAGCGCGGCCTTCAGCTCCGGCACGGCGGTGAGGTGGGCGGCGGCGAGCGAGGAGACGCCGAGGATGTGGACGTCGTTCTCAACCGCCTGGCGCGCGGCTTCGTCGGCGGTTGCGAACAGCGGCCCGATGTCGACGTCGAAGCCGATATCGGCGAAGGCCGACGCGATCACCTTCTGGCCGCGGTCGTGACCGTCCTGGCCGATTTTTGCGACCAGGATGCGCGGGCGGCGGCCTTCCGCCTCCTCGAAGGCATCGATCAGCGCCTGAACTTTCTCGACCCGGTTACCCATGCTGGACGCCTCCCGCTTGTAGACGCCGGTGATGGATTTGATTTCGGCGCGGTGCCGGCCGAACACCTTCTCCATCGCGTCCGAGATCTCGCCGACGGTTGCCTTCGCGCGCGCAGCGTCGATGGCGAGCGCGAGCAGATTGCCGTTGCCTTCGCCGGCCGAGCGCGTCAGCGCGGCGAGCGCGGCCTCGACCTCCTTCTGGTTGCGTTCGGATTTCAGCCGCGTCAGCTTGTCGATCTGGAGCCGGCGGACATTGGTATTGTCGACCTTGAGGATATCGATCGGAGTTTCGTCGGTCGGCTTGTATTTGTTGACGCCGATCACCGCCTGTTTGCCCGCATCGATGCGGGCCTGGGTCTTGGCCGAGGCTTCCTCGATGCGCAGCTTCGGTACGCCGGCCTCGATGGCCTTGGCCATGCCGCCGAGCTCCTCGACCTCCTGGATGTGGCTCCAGGCCTTGGCGGCGAGGTCGCGCGTGAGACGCTCGACATAATACGAGCCGCCCCAGGGGTCGATGATGCGGGTGGTGCCGCTCTCCTGCTGCAGGAAGAGCTGGGTATTGCGGGCGATACGCGCGGAGAAATCGGTCGGCAAAGCGAGCGCCTCGTCGAGCGCGTTGGTGTGCAGCGACTGGGTGTGGCCTTGCGTCGCCGCCATCGCTTCCACAGTCGTGCGCATCACGTTGTTGAAGACGTCCTGCGCGGTCAGCGACCAGCCGGAGGTCTGGCAATGCGTGCGCAGCGACAGCGAGCGCGGATCGCTGGGGTTGAACGGCTTGAGCAGCTTCGCCCAGAGCAGCCGCGCCGCGCGCATCTTGGCGACTTCCATGAAGAAGTTCATGCCGGTCGCCCAGAAGAACGACAGCCGCGGCGCGAAGCGGTCGACGTCGAGGCCCGCCGCAAGGCCGGCGCGAAGATATTCGACGCCGTCGGCCAGCGTATAGGCGAGCTCGAGGTCCTGCGTCGCCCCGGCTTCCTGCATGTGATAGCCGGAGATCGAGATCGAATTGTATTTCGGCATCTTCTGCGAGGTGTAGGCGAAGATGTCCGATATGATTCGCATCGAGGGCGCAGGCGGATAGATGTAGGTGTTGCGCACCATGAACTCTTTCAGAATGTCGTTCTGAATGGTCCCTGAGAGCTTCTCCGGCGGCACGCCCTGTTCCTCGGCAGCAGCGACGTAGAGCGCCAGGATCGGCAGCACCGCGCCGTTCATGGTCATGGACACGCTCATCTGGTCGAGCGGAATCCCCGCGAACAGCGTCCGCATGTCGTAGATGGAATCGATGGCAACGCCAGCCATGCCGACGTCGCCGCCGACGCGCGGATGATCGCTGTCATAGCCGCGATGGGTGGCGAGGTCGAAGGCGACCGAGAGGCCCTTCTGTCCGGCTGCGAGATTGCGGCGGTAGAACGCGTTGGAATCCTCCGCCGTGGAGAAGCCGGCGTATTGCCGCACAGTCCAGGGCTGGTTGACATACATGGTCGGGTAGGGGCCGCGCAGATAAGGCGCGATGCCCGGATAGGTCTCGAGGAAGTCGAGCCCGGCGAGGTCGGCCTCGCTATAAGCGGGCTTCACCAGGATGCCCTCGGGCGTCAGCCACGGCTCGGCGCTGCCGGTCGGGGCGCCGGTGACGGCTCGCTCGAAGGCGACGTCGGCGAAATCAGGAATGCGGCTCATGGTTTCAACCATATCATAGGCGCTCAATCATGATCCGGATGCTGATGGCTGACGATGGTCGCCATCTTCTCCGGCCCGTAATTCTGCTGCGTGGTCTGGCTTGGCAAATTGGCGATCCCGACCACCCAGCCGAGACGGGACTCGGTGCCGAACTGCCGCGTCGGCACCACGTGGTCGGGGCGGTCGAACGCGCCGGTCATGATCTCGATGCGGTCGCCGTCGATGCGGCCGAAGCTCAACGGCGTGCCGCAGGCGGCGCAAAAGCCGCGTTCGGCGATGGAGGAGGAGCGGAAGAACGACGGCTGCCCCTTGGTCCAGGCAAAGTCCGTCTTGTTGATGTCGGCAAAAGAGGCGAACGGCGCGCCGCTGGCCTTCTGGCACATCCGGCAGTGGCAGATCGAAACCCTGTTCGGCGCCGTCATGACTCCAAAGCGCACTGCCCCGCATTGGCAGCCGCCGGTGAGAACGGGTTTGCCTGCGTCCGTCATGGCTGCTCCATTCGTCGATAGGCGTCTTGCAATGTCGCAAGCGCGTCGCCTCCGGCGAAGACAAAACCGGTGACGCCGGCTGCACGCAGCGCCGCCTCGGCATCGGTCGGGCGGCCTGCCAGATAGATAAGTCGGGCGCCGGCGGTTTGCAGGGCCTGCGCCGCGGCTTCGGCGTGTTCCGCATAGACCTTGTCGCTGGAACAAAGGCAGGCGAGCCCGGCACCGGAGGCCTTGAAGGCTGCCGCTAGCTGGGCCGGATCAGCGAAGCCCTCGCTGTCGACGGCCTGGATGCCGCCGGTCTCGAACAAGCTCTTGGCAAAGGTCGCGCGCGCCGTGAAATCGGCGGGTGTGCCGAGATTGGCTAAGAACACTTTCGGTCGCGCGCCCTGTGCCTTCAAGGCCGCATCGGATTTGTCCCGCAGCGCCTCGAACGGTTCCGCCAGCCGGATCGGCGGCAGCGCGTCGAACTTGTATTTTTGCTCGCCATAAGGCGCCAGCGCGATCGGCGTCGCCTTCAGCACCGTCGTCTCGTTCTCGTGCAGGTTCGGAAACTCGCTGGCGCCGGTCAGCACGTCGCGGCGTTTTGCGATATTGGCGTCGCGGGCTTTTCGCGCGGCCGCGACCTTGCTCTGGAACAGGCCCTGCTGAAGCGCTGTGAAGGCGCCGCCGGCTTTCTCGCTCTCCTGGAACAGCGTCCAGGCGGCCTCGCAGAGCTGGCCCGTCAATGTCTCGATGCCGCCTGCGCCTGCCGCGGGATCGCTGACCTTGGCGAGATTGCTCTCTTCCAGCAGCACGGCTTGTGTGTTGCGCGCCACGCGCCGCGCGAACGGATCGGGCAGGCCGAGCGCCAGCGTATGCGGCAGCACGGTGATCGCGTTCGCGCCGGCGAGTCCGGCCGCAAACGTCGCCATGGTGGCGCGCAGCATGTTCACATAGGGATCGCGCTGCGTCAGCATGCGCCAGGCGGTATCGGCGGCGATGAACAGCGGTTTTGGCGTGAGCCCGCACGCCGTCTCGATACGCGCCCACAGCAGCCGCAAGGCGCGGAATTTTGCCATGGTGAGGAACTGATCTGCATCCGCGGCAAGCCGCGCATAGACCATGCCCTGCGCCTGCTCCAGCGGAACGCCTGCGCCCTCGATCGCGCGCAAATAGGCGATGCCGCAGGCGAGCACGAAAGCGAGCTCCTGCGCCTCCGAGCCACCGGCATCGTGGACGACGCGTCCGTCGGCTGATGCGAACGGTCCCTTGAAGCCGAGCGCGGCGAGGCCCTTGATGCCGCCGGTGACCGCCGGAACGATCTCGTCCCAGGTGTAGGGGCTATGGCCCCACACCGCGCCGGCCGCGAGCGGGTCGAGTCCGAAGCGGATGTCGCAGGCCGCGGGATCGATGCCGTTGCTCTTCACATATTCCGCGACGTGGATCGCCGCCATCCGCGATTGCGGACCGATCTCGAGCTCCAGCCCGATGCCGGCATCGAGATGGATATCCTTCAAGATCTTTGCGACTGCGTCCGCGGTCGGTTCCAGCCCGAAACCGTGAGCGGCATTGGCGCCGGCGAACACCAGCGCCAGACCCGTCGCGCCATTTTCGAGATCGGTCAGTGCCTGCGCATTCGCCGCACTTGCATCGGGATGGTCGATCCGCTGCATGATCTGCCAGGGCGCCGCCGCCGGCCGTCCCACCACGGGCGCAACGCCTTTGGCGCGCGGATAGAGTGGATCGATCCTGATTCCGTCATAGGTCTTGCCGACCAGCTTCTCGAACGGCGCGCCCTTCAGCACACCGTCGACCAGCTTGCGCCAGTCGTCGACGGTCGCCTTGGGAAAATCCGCCGCCAGCGGCAGGTCGTCAGTCGCGGAGGTCATGCGGCGAGGGGCTCCGAAAAATCTTGTTGTTCGCAGCCGAAATTGCCACGGCCGGCCGTCCCTGCAAACGGTTGTTTTTGGTTAACCGGTATCCGGAAGCCGCTCAATGCCTTGTGTCGAGACGCTGGCGAGACCGTCACGGACACAAATGCCTGCGATCACGCGGTCGGGCGCGATCTCGGCCAGCGGCACCAGCACAAAGGCGCGCTCGAACAGGCGCGGATGCGGCAGGGTCAGGTCGGGCTTCTGCATCGACACGTCGTCATAGGCAATCATGTCGAGATCGAGCGTGCGCGGGCCCCAGCGCCGCTCCTTATCGCGCGAGCGGCCGAATTTCTGCTCGACCTTCTGCATCACGAACAGCAGCGCATGCGGATCGAGATCGGTCTCGATCTCGACGCAGGCGTTGATGAAGGGAGCCTGGTCCTCGTCGCCCCAGGGCGGCGTCGCATAGTCCGACGAGCGCGCGATCAACGCGGCCTGAGCCATGCCGCAGATATGGGCGATCGCCTTCTGGAAGGTCGCGCGGACATCGCCGACATTGCCGCCGAGCGCAATCAGGACGCTCGCCATGTCAGGGGTGCCGCGAGCGCGTCAGCATGATTCCGACGTCGTCGAAGATCGCGGCGATCGGCGCATGCGGCTTGTGCACGGTGATCTTGACCGCACGGATGCGCGGAAAGTGCGACAGGATGGCATCGGCCACCGCGCCGGCTGCGCGCTCCAGAAGCTTGTAATTGGTGTTCTTGAAGGCCGCGGTGGTGGTCGCCACGACGTCGGCGTAGGACACGGTGTCGGCGAGCCGGTCGCTGCGGGAAGGCTCCGACAGGTCGGTATAGAGCTCGAGGTCGATGACGAAGCGCTGGCCGACCTCGGTCTCGTGCTCCATCACGCCGTGGCGGGCATGGATCGACAGGCCGCTCACGAAGATCGTATCGGTCATGGCTTGCTCTCGATTGCGTGCGCCACTCGCAGGGCCTGCAAGGTCTCGGCGACGTCATGGGTCCTGATGATTTTCGCGCCGCGCTGCGCGGCGATCAGATGCGCGGCGATCGAGCCGGCGAGCCGCTCTGTCGGCTCCGACGGCGACACCGAAGCGATGAAGCGTTTTCGCGAGGCTCCAACGAGGATCGGCAGGCCAAACATGTCGAGCTCGCGAAGTCGCGCCAGCGCAATCATGCTCTGTTCGGCCGTCTTGCCGAAGCCGATGCCGGGATCGAGCACGATCTTGTCGCGGGCGATGCCGGCCCGTGCCGCGATCTCCAGCGAGCGCTGGAAGAACGCCTTCATGTCCGCAACGATGTCGATGGTGGGATCGACGCTGTCGCGGTTGTGCATGACGATGACGGGGGCGCCTCTCGAGCCAATCAGCGGCGCCATGGCGGCATCGCGCTGCAGCCCCCAGACGTCGTTGGCAATCGCCGCGCCCTGATCGAGCGCGAAGGCCACCACTTCCGCCTTCATGCTGTCGATCGAGACCGGCACACCGAGCGCCACGATGTCCGATAGCACCGGCCGCAGCCTGGCCAGTTCGTCTTCCGCGGTGACCGGCCGCGCGCCCTTGTAGGGCCGGGTGGACTCGGCACCGATATCGATGATGTCGGCCCCGGCCTCGATCATCGCCCGTGCCCGCGCGAGCGCCTGCTCGGGCGCGATGAATTCGCCGCCGTCGGAGAATGAATCCGGGGTGACGTTGAGCACGCCCATCACCGCCGGGATCGGCCGCTCCAGCAGCGTCCGCAGCACGTCAAGCCCGACTGAACCGGCCGCCGGGACGGATGGGGAAGGCGAGGCATTCATGCGGCCCGCTTTAGCGGTCGGGGAGGGGGGATTCAAGGCAGGATTGGGGGCGATCCAGTGGCCCAATGCACTCCAGGCCTGTGAGGGCGCGATGCTCTTGCCCACACTCCGTCATTGCGAGCGTAGCGAAGCAATCCAGGCTGCCGCTGCGGAGAGACTCTGGATTGCTTCGCTGCGCTCGCAATGACGACCGGGTCGGAGCGGTGCTCTATCTGCCCAGCCTTGTCGCTGGATCAATACGAAATCTTCGGCGGCAGCTTTTTCGCCTTGGCGATGATGTCGCCGACCGACTTTTCCGAGGGCAAGATGCGGAGCAGCTTTTTCTTCTCGTTGGCGTCCCGCATGCTCTGGGCGAGCCTTGCCGGATTCCGGTAGGCGAGCTCGCGCACGGTGGTGACGCCGGCGGCGCGGACCAGGCCGACCTTGGCCCTGCCCATGCCGGGGATGCGCATGTAGTCGGAGACGTTGGCCCATTCCAGCAGCAACTGCTCGCTGATGCCGGTCTTGGCGGAGAGCGCCTTGCGGCCCTTCACGGTCGATGCCGCCTCGAGCAGCGCGTCGGTGGTGCGGATACCTTGCGCCTTCAACTTGTTGGCGGCAAAGGCCGACAGGCCCTCAATCTCGGAGATCGGATATGTCATGATACTCGATGTGAAATGCGCAGGCGTCAGGCGAACTGGCTGAGGCCCGGGGTCCCCGCGATGATCTTGCCCATCTGATCCGCTCCGATTTTGTCTCGGCCGAAGCGAAAAAGTTCACGGGCGATGTTCTGAATCTCGGACATGCCAAGTCCCAGGCCCATCAGGCGCGTGCCGACCGCCATCAGGCCGCCGCCCATCAGCCGCGACAGTCCTCCGCCGCTGCGGGACGCCTCGATTGCCGCTTCTGCACCTGGAATCTGGTCGATCAGGACCTGGACGCTGTCGGAAGGACCCTCGTTGCGGAGGAAGCCCAGGATAATGCCGACGGTCTTTTCGGCGACAGCACTATCTATGCTGGCGTTTGTCGCCAGCCGCCCGATCAGCTCGTCCATATGGCCGCCCCTCAGCCGGTTCACATGCCGGAGTATTGCTTTCGAAAATGATCTTGAGCCGGTGTGATGTGAAATACAAGCGATGAACGCCATCAACGTTCCGATTCATTCTCGAACGCGCGAGGAGTGTTGCAGCGCTGCAAGGGCGGAGATGAAATCGGCAGAAAAATGCCGCGATGCGAATGCGTCGTTCCTACTTTCGGCGGATGTCACTCGCATGTTTCCGACGATGTCGCATGCCCGGAGCACGTTGAATGGTTTCAATCAGCGCGCGATATGCGTTAAACTACGGAACTGGTGCATTCGAGTTTCGATATGCGAAACAGGGCAGAGAGATCAGGGAATAATGACCGCACAGGACAGCAAGCTCGGTGATACCGACGACAAGATCTTCGTCGGTAAAGGAAGCGAGCAGGCATGGTTGACGCTGGCGTTCGCCAATCGCCACGGCCTCGTCACGGGTGCAACCGGAACCGGCAAGACGGTCTCGCTGCAAGTGATGGCAGAAGGATTTGCGCGCGCCGGTGTTCCAGTGTTCGCGGCCGACATCAAGGGCGACCTCTCAGGCATCTCCGAGGTCGGCGAAGCCAAAGATTTCATCGTCAAGCGCGCCACCGAGATGGGACTGACGTTCCAGCCCGACCAGTTCTCGACGGTGTTCTGGGACGTGTTCGGCGAGCAGGGCCACCCGGTGCGGGCGACCGTCACGGAAATGGGCCCGCTCCTGCTCGCACGTATGCTCGACCTGAACGATGTGCAGGAAGGTGTGCTCAACGTCGCCTTCCGCGTCGCCGACGAGAATGGGCTGACGCTGATCGACATGAAGGATCTGCGCGCGCTGCTCGATGCCATCGTGCCCGACGCCGGCAAGAAGGGGGCGGATGCCGAGGAGAGTCCGCTTGCCGAGATCAAGAAGGCGGCGCAGGGTTTTGGCAACGTCACCAAGGCCACTGTCGGCACCATCCAGCGCCAGCTGCTGGTGCTGGAGAACCAGGGCGCCACCAAATTCTTCGGCGAGCCGGCGCTGACGCTGAAAGACTTCATGAAGACCGACCGCGACGGCCGCGGCATGGTCAACATCCTCGTTGCCGACAAGCTGCTCCAGAGCCCACGGCTTTACGCGACATTCCTGCTGTGGATGCTGTCGGAGCTGTTCGAGGAGCTGCCCGAGGCCGGTGACCTGCCCAAGCCGAAGCTGGTGTTCTTCTTCGACGAGGCGCATCTGTTGTTCAACGACGCGCCCAAGGCGCTGATGGACAAGATCGAGCAGGTGGTGCGCCTGATCCGCTCCAAAGGCGTCGGCGTTTATTTCGTCACGCAAAACCCGGTCGACGTGCCCGACCGCGTGCTCGGACAATTGGGCAACCGGGTGCAGCACGCGCTCCGCGCCTTCACTCCACGCGACCAGAAGGCGGTCGCCGCCGCGGCCCAGACCTTCCGGCCCAACCCGAAGCTCGACACTGCCAAGGTGATCATGGAGCTCGGCAAGGGCGAGGCGCTGGTGTCCTTTCTCGAAGGCAACGGCACGCCGGCGATGGTCGAGCGAGTGATGATCCGGCCGCCATCGGCCCGGATCGGACCGATCACGCCGGAAGAGCGCAAGGCGATCATGGATGCAAGCCCGGTGAAGGGCAAATACGACACCGCCGTCGATGCAGAGTCCGCCTACGAGATGATTCAGAAGCGCATTGCCGGCACGGCTGCGACTGCCGATCCCGGCGCGGCTGGCGGAAATGGAGGCGGCGGCATCCTCGGCCAGATCGGCTCGATCGTCGGCACCATCTTCGGCACCAACGTCAAGCGCGGCCGCCTCTCGACGGGGCAGGTCATCGCGCGCGACATGACTCGATCGGTCACCAATCAGGTGATCGGGGGGATGGCCGCCAATATCGGCAAGTCGGTCGCCGGCCAGCTTGGTGGCTCGATCGGCCGCACGCTGGTCCGCGGCGCGCTCGGCGGCTTGCTGCGCAGGTAGGCAGAAAGCCTCGTTTGAGGCAATTCGTCCGCGGACCCGCCGCTTGTGCGCGGCGGGTACAAATTCGGGTGATCAGGACTCTCCAAGCGTCCGTTGGTCTGCTAGGTGCTATGGCCCCTGACTGGACCACATCGTGACCTCACCTGAATCTTTCGTTCGACCCGGCGCATTCCGAAACCTGTCGTTGCGTGCGCCGCTCGACATGCTCTTCCTGCTCTGCTGCTTCATCCTGGCTGCCGATGTCCTCGGACCCGAGATCTTCGGGCACGGCAAAACCAAGGACTACGGCCTGTGGTACTGGGCCGGGCAGCAGGTCTTAAAGGGTGGGCCGCTCTATCCCGGCGACATCCGTGCGTACTTCGAGTTCATCTACCCACCGCTGCCGGCGATCCTGCTGGCGATCCCGAGCTGGTTCGGCAAGATCGCGCTCTACAGCGTGCTGTCGATCCTGAATATTGCGGCGTGGTGGTACACCGGGATGCTCTCCAACGCCATGACCGGTTCGTGCCGCACGCCTGGCCCCTGGCTGGAGGCGCTGCCCGCTCTCGTCACCGTGACCTTCGTGTTCGACATGTTCGATCTTGGCCAGCCGAACCTCCTCCTGCTGGCGATGATGCTCTACGGCTTCTGGAGCTTGCAGCATCAGCGCTCCTGGCTCGCAGGTTTCATGTTCGCGCTCGCCACCGCCATCAAGGTGTTTCCCATTGCGGTGCTGCCCTATCTGGTCTGGCGGCGAAACTGGGGAGCCGCCGTCGCTACGGTCGCCTTCACCGGCATGCTTCTCTATATCGTGCCGGCCCCCATTCGCGGCTTCGAGCGCAACGCCGCCGAGCTCAAGACCTGGTATCAGGGCATGGTCGGGTCGAGCTCGGAACAAGGATTTGGCCAGCGCGACGAGCAGAACTGGTCGTGGGTGAACCAGTCACTCATTGCCGTCACGCACCGGCTGGTCCGGCCAATCAATTACAATCAGGAGGATCCCAACAAGCCGCCGCGCACGATGAATGTCATCGACGTCGATTTCAGGACGGCGAACTGGATCGTGCTGGCGGTGTCGGCGTTGCTCGGACTCGGCTTCGTCGCGGTCATGCCACGGCAAGCGCGGCGTACGGCGCGCTCGGACGCCGAGGAGCTCGCCATCCTGTTCTGCCTGATGACGGTGGCATCGCCCCTGGCGCGGCAATACTACTTCATGTGGCTGTTCTTCCCGATGACGGTGCTGATGCATCGTGCCGCCTTCGACGACCGGGCGAACGTGCGCCTGGGAACCTGGCTTTTCCTTGGCGCCGCCGGCATCCTCATGCTGCTGGCGCTGCCGTGGTTTCCCAATGTCTTCCAGGCCTGGGGCAATAACCTCGTCGCCACAGCGGTCCTCGCAGCTAGTCTCGCATGGCACATCCGGCATCCGCCGGTTGCGGCTGGCCCCAACGCCGCGGCAGCGCTAAAAGCCGACAGTTCTTGAGAAGACAGCTTGAGCCCCGACGTCTTGGGATTCGAACGCAGGGAATACGACAATGGCAAATGCGCAGCTTCAATCCGTGCTCGACCACATCGACAACGAGTTCGACAACAGCCTGGAGCGCCTGTTCTCGCTGTTGCGGATCAAGTCGATCTCCGCCGATCCGGCCTTCGCGGCCGATTGCAAGGCGGCGGCCGAGCATCTTGCCAGGGACATCGCGAGCCTCGGCGTTGCGACTGAAGTGAGGCCGACCGCCGGCCATCCCGCGGTCGTCGGCAAGAGCGTCGCGGGCGGCCGGCCGCATGTGCTGTTCTACGGCCACTATGATGTGCAGCCGGTCGATCCGATCGAGCTCTGGCACCGTCCGCCATTCGAGCCTGTTGTGACCGACCATGCCGACGGCCGCAAGATCATCGTGGCGCGCGGCGCCGAGGACGACAAGGGCCAGGTCATGACCTTCGTCGAGGCCTGCCGCGCCTGGAAGAAGGTGACGGGGTCGCTGCCGATCGACGTCACGTTCCTGATCGAAGGCGAGGAAGAAGTCGGCTCGAAGAACTTCGTGCCCTTCATCGAAGCCAACAAGGACGAGTTCAGGGCGGATTACGTGCTGGTCTGCGACACCGGCATGTGGGACCGCAACACGCCGGCGATCACGACCTCGCTGCGCGGTCTGCTCTATGAGGAGCTCAAGATCACCGCCGCCAATCGCGATCTGCATTCTGGCGTGTTCGGCGGCAGCGCGATGAACCCGATCCGGGTGCTGACCAAAATTCTCGGCGGGCTGTTCGACGATGACAACCGTATCACCATTCCGGGCTTCTATGACGGGGTGAAGGACACCCCGCCGGACATTCTCGCGCAGTGGAAGAAGCTCGATTTCACGCCGGACACGTTCCTCAAGCCGGTTGGGCTATCGATACCGGCCGGCGAGAAGGGCAGGCTCCTGGTCGAGCAGGCTTCCACGCGTCCGACCTGCGACGTCAACGGCATCTGGGGCGGTTATATCGGTGAGGGCTCGAAGACGGTGATCCCGTCGCACGCCTCGGCCAAGGTCTCGTTCCGGCTGGTCGAAGGCCAGGATCCCGCGAAGATCCGCAAGGCTTTCCGTGAGTACGTGACGGCGCGCATTCCGGGAGACTGCAAGGTCGAGTTCGGCGACCACTCTGCCGGGCCTGCGATTGCGCTCGACTGGAACATGAAGCCGCTCGCCGCGGCCAAGACCGCGCTGACCGAGGAATGGGGCAAGGAGACGGTGCTGATGGGCTCGGGCGCGTCGATCCCGATCGTCGCGGACTTCAAGCGCACGCTGGGGCTGGATTCGCTGCTCGTTGGTTTCGGCCTCGACGACGACAACATCCACTCGCCGAACGAGAAGTACGACCTCCGCAGCTTCCAGAAAGGCATCCGCTCCTGGGCGCGCATCCTCGCGGCGCTGGCGGAGGTGAAGTAGCAGGCGCTCTGTCCTCGTCATTGCGAGCGTAGCGAAGCAATCCAGAAATCTCTCCGCGGAGACAGCCTGGATTGCTTCGTCGCTTCGCTCCTCGCAATGACGGGCCAAATAAAAACGCCGCCCGGAATTGGGCGGCGTTTCATTCCGAAAATGTGTAGAGGGTGTTGACACCTACCCTACACCAAATCCCGAAAATCTCAAGACCGGTACCCCGGAAGCTCGCGGTCCAGCTTGCGCAGCAGTGGCGGCCACACCAGGTTGGTGGCGCGCAACTCGGCGCGGTCGCGGTTGGCGAGCAGCTCGGTGTTCTTGTCGATCGCGACATCGTCGACCGGATAGACCGGCGTGCCCAGCGCGCGGGTACGTACCTGCATCGAGCAGGCCCGCTCGAGGTGATACATGCGCTCGAAGGCCGAGGCGACCGAGCGGCCGACCGTCATCGTGCCGTGGTTGCGCAGCAGCATGTGGTTATGGTCGCCGAGGTCCTTCTGCAGCCGCGGCCGCTCGTCGTGGTCGAGCGCGATGCCTTCATAGTCGTGATAGGCGAGGTCGTGGGTGACGAGCTGGGCGGTCTGGTTCAGCGGCAGCAGGCCTTCGGCGCTGCTCGAGACCGCGGTGCCGTCGAGGGTGTGGAGATGCAGCACGCAGATGGCGTCCTCGCGCACCTCGTGGATCGCCGAGTGGATGGTGAAGCCGGCGGGGTTGATGCTGTACTCGCTCTCGGAGAGCTGGTTGCCGTGCAGATCGACCTTGACCAGGCTCGACGCCGTGATCTCGTCGAACATCAGCCCGTAGGGGTTGATGAGGAAATGATGGTCGGGGCCGGGCACGCGGGCGGAGATATGGGTGTCGACCAAATCGTCCCAGCCGTAGAGCGAGACGAGACGATAGCATGCGGCGAGATTGACCCGTTGCTGCCACTCGGCCTCCGTCATGTTCGACGGCACTTCCTTCAGGCGCGCTTCCGCTGGCGACATGGCTGATCTCTCCGAACATCGTTGTTGCGGGGAGGGAGGGTAGTCCTGCCGCGAGCTGCCAGCAAGGCACACAAAGCGCGGCAGTCCAGCGTAGCCCGCATGAGCGAAGCGACATGCGGGCCGCTTGATAGGCCCCGGATGTCGCTGCGCTCATCCGGGCTACGGTCCGGAGGAATTGATTACGGCGCCGGGATCGAGAGCAGGCTGGAAATGCTGCTGCCGCGGATGTCGTAGACGCGGGCGAACACCACGTCGTCGCGCTTGATCTCGACCAGCACGGGCGCGGTGAGGCCCTTGCAGTAGAACTCACCGAGCGTCATGGCGAAATCGGCGGCATTGGAATCCCAGCCGATGGTGAAATCGGGACCGAGCGCGACCTGGGCGGGGCGCTGCGGACCGCACACGGCGACCTTCCATTTGCGGTTGCGCGGCGGCACTTCCTGGCGTTCCACCAGTTGCTCGCGCAATTCGTCCGAGGCCTGCTTCAGCGCCAGCCCCCAATAATCCAGCATGAAGCGGTCGTCGGCGCCGCGCACGGTGCCGGCGATGTGGTTGAAGTGGGTGTATTGATAGGGATGCAGGCGGATCATCTCGGCGAGCGAAAGCGCCAAGCCAAAACAGAAGGTGGCGAGCACGACCGGTTGCCAGGTGCGGTGATTGGCGCGCAGGCGCTCCATCGCCCAGCCAAAGGCGACGCCGCCCAGCACCGCCATCGGCGGGATCACGAAGACGAAATGGCGGATGCCGTTGTACAGCGCCGGCCGCTTCACCATCGCGATCGCGAGCGGCAGCGTCGCGGCGAGCGTGAGCATCAGCAGGATGGTCTTGCGGCGGGCGGGAACCTCGCGACGCGGCAGCAGTGCGAAGGTGCCGATCACGGCGCCGAACATCAGCACCAGCATCACCTCGGGCAACTGAAGCGCAAACAGCGTCGGCAGATAGGACCAGGGCATGTCCGGCACGGATACGATCGCGCCGTCGAACATCTCCTTCCAGGGTTTCTCGAAGAAGTGCGAGAAGTAGGTCAGCGCCTCGAAGGGATTGCCGGGCTCCATGATCGACCACGGCCAGATCAGCCCCATCACGAGGTAGCCGAGCACGAGGCCGGGCAGCAGCACGTAGACGACATAAGCGAAGCGGCGGACCGACTCGCGCAGGCCCTCGCTGCGCAGTTCCTCCAGGAACAGCGGCATGAAGCCGATCACGGCATAGACCAGCGCAAGGCCGCCGAGGATGCGGGTGCCGAGCGAGAGGCCGGCACCAAGGCCGATGATCAGGATCGTGCGCGGCGAAGGCTGCGGATATTCCTCGGCGAGGCGGACGAGACCCAGCATCAGGATGATCATGGCAACCGCGAAGGGTGCATCCTTCGGGTTCATGAACATGTGGCCGTAGAAGATCGGGCAGAGCGCGAGCAGCAGGAGCGAGGCAAGTCCCGCAAGGGGGCCGCCGACACGGCGGCCGAGCCGCCACGTCACCGCAAGTCCGATCACGCCAACGACGGCGCCGACCAGACGGCGCGTCTCGAACAGCTCGAGCGGAATCACCTTGTGCAGGAGGGCCGCGACCATGTCGAAGCCGCCGCCATACATGTAAAGGTTGGCGAAGGAGAGTGCCGCGGTGTCCTTGAAACCGGAACCGAACATGCGCAGCAGCAGATCGGCATATTCGGCGTGGGTGTAGTCGTCCCAGCCGAGCCCGTAGTCGCGGAAGGTCAAACCGGCAATGACGGCGACCGCAGCCAGCACCAGCATGGCGAGATCGTCGCAAGTCCGTTCAACCGAGCGCCGCAGAGGCGTGTCGATCGCCGAAGTCGTGATGGATGTCATGGCTATTGGTGACCCGGAATCCCCTCTTGGCCCTGCTGGTGCGCGCGGGCCTGTTCCCCGGAATCCCTATAGCGCAGTTCCATTACCAAGTAATTGGGCATTATGGCTAAATTCCTGATGCAACGCAGCAAATCCGACCACCTCGAGAGCAGCTTAGAAGTAGTGAGCCGTAGCTGAAGGGAATGTGAATAAGTCCCTGATTTCCTTTCCTTTAGGAACGCAGGCTATAATTCGACGTTGGCGTGGAACACCGGATGACGGTATCGTGGCGTGACGAGTGTCGCGTGTGGCTGCGCGGCCGGGGGTGAGTTCGATGGCGTTGGCATTGTTGATCGCGGGGATTTTCGCCGTTTTGGCGGGCCTCCTTGCGATCCTGTTCGGCTTCACCGTCAGGGAATTCAGTCTCGGCAGTACCCTCATAATCTCCGGCACCATCGGCGTCTGCTCCGGAATGTTACTGGCCGGCCTCTACGTCGTGGTCGCGGAATTGAAGGGCATGGCCCGCCGGCTCTCTGGATCAATCGCCCCATCCGACGTTCGGGTCAGGCCCGTGCTGCCAGGTCTCGGGATGGCTGGAACGCCTGCCCCCGCGCCTGAGCCGGGCGCAGAGAAGATGGAGCCGGCGCCGCCATTGCCGGCCGCAGGACCGCCCCCTTGGCAGAACGAAGCAGCCGCGCGCGAGCGTCCGCACGTCGAGCCTCCGCCACCGCCGGAAGCTCCGAGCCCGCCTGAGGTTCCCGAACCGCCGCGCCGGCGCAACCTGCTGTTCGCCTCGACCTCGCGCAAGGAGCGCGAGCGCGCGGAGGCGAAGACCGGCGAGAGCTTGCTGCCGCATGCCGAGCCGTCGGCGGAGCCTGCCGCCCCGGAGGCGCCGCCTGCGAGCTTTGACGACGCCTGGCCGAAGCCGGACCGTATGAGGCCTGCAGAGCCGCCGGCCGCCGCGCGGCGCCCGCCACCGCGCTCGCCGTCGACCTTCGCGGAGGCTACTCCGCCGCCCGCACCGGAGCCGGCGGCCGCGGCCGAACAGGCGCCCGTGACCGTGCTCAAATCCGGCATCGTCGACGGCATGGCCTATTCGCTCTATTCCGATGGCTCGATCGAAGCCCAGATGCCGGAGGGGATGATGCGCTTTGCCTCGATCGACGAGCTGCGCTCCCACCTTGACCAGCGGGGCGCTTGAAGAGCGGGCGCAGGCAAGTCTGGCGAAGGCAAGTAAAGCGCTGGCGTTCTTGTTGGTTCGTCAGTAAATCAGCCCATACGCCTCAGTTGTCCCATTTCAGCCAAACGTATTGTTGACACGGAATACTCTGACGTCGTCTCTCCCGTGAGACGCAAGGTGGAGAAAGGCGGGGCTGATGTCGGATGCCGGGGCTAAGAATTTCATTGAGCTGACGGCGGGCATCGTGTCGGCCTATCTCAGCAACAATCCGACGCCTGCGGCTGAGATTCCGAACCTGATCAGTCAGGTCCATGGCGCGCTGGTGCGCGTGTCGTCGGGCCGCACCGAGACGGTGCCGCTCGAGCCTGCAAAGCCGGCGGTCTCGCTGAAGAAGTCGATCGCGCCCGATTATCTGGTCTGTCTGGAAGACGGCAAGCGCTTCAAGTCGCTGAAGCGCCATCTGCGCACCCAGTACAACATGACGCCCGAGCAATATCGCGAGAAGTGGGGCCTGCCGGCCGACTATCCCATGGTCGCGCCGAACTATGCGGTGGCCCGCTCGCAGCTTGCGAAGCAGATGGGACTGGGACAGCAGCAGCGGAAGCGGAAGTAGAATTTCTACGATGCTTCCGCGAGCGCCTCTTTCGCGTCGGTCTTGATGCGCTCGACCATCGAGCGCAGGCCGTTGGAACGCTGCGGCGTCAGATGATCGCGAAAGCCGAACTCGTCGAACACGGCAATGGCGTCGGTCGCAAGAATCTCCTGCGGCGTGCGGCCGGAGTAAAGCGACAGCACGATCGCGACCAACCCGCGCACGATATGGGCGTCACTGTCGCCGCGATATGTCAGGATCGGTGCGCCGCCATCGCGATGATCGATCAGCTTCTGAAGCCAGACCTGGCTGACACAGCCATTCACCTTGTTCTCGGCCGAATGCTCGGCCTCGGACATCGGTTCCAGGGTGCGGCCGAGCTCGATGACATACCGATAGCGGTCGTCCCACTCGTCCAGAATCTCGAAATTGTCCCTGATTTCGTCGATCGTCGTCATGCTGGCCCAAAGTTCCCGTTCAGGCCAATATAGGGACGCAAAGCGCCGAAATCGATAGGGTTTGGGCGCTAATTCGCCGGTGCGAGCGCCGGGCCGCGCCATTCCAGCGCGAGGTCGTCCTGGGACAGGGTGTCGCGCGGCGCCTCGCTCGCAGCAAGATCGCCTTCGCCGGCCAGCGCGATCGAGCCGGTGTGGTCGGGCGCCTTCTTGTCGGGCTTCTCGAGCTGCTCTTTCTTGTCGTTGATGATCTGGTAGATCTTCTTCGCGCCGTCCTGCGCGCGTTGGCCGATGATGGTCGCGGCCTGTCCGCCGACCTCGCAGGCCGCCGGCTGGCGCTTGCAGAACTGGGTCATGTCGGAGACGGCCGCGGTCGCAGCCTGCACCGCGTCGGCAGCGCCGATCTGCGGCAGCTTGTCCGATTCGGGCGTCTTGTCCCGCGGCAGGAGCACCAGCACCAGCCCGAGCCAGAATGTGATGCGAAGCAGAAAGCGCATCTTGCGACCTGTATGTTAGATCCCGCCGCGGCGATCTCCACGGATGTCGGACCTAGCAACTCTCGATAAATCGCAAGTGATTGCCTTCCGCTTAATTCGCGGAAAATTGACTCAAGAATCTTTGCAATCGACGGTGTCGTAAATTTTCGATTGACCACCACGCCCGTGTTCTGCCGCCACGCCCGTCCACCATTTCGAAACCATGCGGATCACGGGGAAACCCTGTGTTCACCATCCTCGCCGATGACGTCGTCAAATCGTCTAAAAAGCCCTGCGACGACGGGGGAGCCGGCGGCGCGCCGCGCTGCCTTAGTGTTCGTTTAAGGTCGCTCTGACACGGTGGCTCAACGATAAGGAGGCGTTCCGGCGCGTCTTCCCGACGAATGAGCCGAAGCGCGAGACCCGTGACAGTTTTGAGTATCATCCGCGATTGTCTCGATGCGCTGCTGCATCCCTCCGCGCGTTACGACGCGCTGACGCGAGCGCGCCATCGTGCCTTCATGGCCCCGCGGCTGCTCGGCAGCCTGGCCGCCTTCGCCGCATTCCCGGTCTATCTCGCCATGCGCGGCGCGCCGAGCGCGATCGAGGTCGCAGCCTTCGCCTGGCTGATTGCGCCGATCCTGTTGTCCTGGTTCCTGTCGCGCACCGGCCGTTACGAAGGCGCGCATGTGCTGTCGTCGCTGGCGCTGTCGGGCCTGATCATGGCAGTTGCGGTGACGACCGGCGGCATCGAATCATTCGCCGCGATCTGGCTGGTCGTGGTTCCCCTCGAAGCTGCGCTGTCGGCCTCGCGCCGCGTCGCGGCCTTTGCCTCGCTGCTGGCGCTGTCGTGCGCCGGCATCCTGATCCTCGTCAGCCAGCTCGGCTGGCTGCCGATTGGCGACACCAGCGCTGCGGAACGCAGCGTGCTGATGGCGTTCGGCGTCGCCTCGGCGACGCTCTATGCCGCAGGTCTGGCCTTCGGTGCGGAATCGCTTGCGCGCACCAGCATTGCGCTGCTGTTGCGTGAGGAAGAGCGTTACCGCCTCCTGGCGCGGAATATGAGCGATGTCATCTCGCGGCATCAGCGCAACGGCGCGGTGCAGTTCATTTCACCGGCGGTGGAAGCCATGCTCGGCGTGCCCGTCGCGCAACTGCTCGGCCACAGCCTGTTCGATCGCGTCCATGTCGCCGATCGGCCGGCGTATCTGACGGCGCTGTC
Source organism: Bradyrhizobium sp. Kon58 (assembly GCF_055807455.1). Classification (NCBI taxonomy): domain Bacteria; kingdom Pseudomonadati; phylum Pseudomonadota; class Alphaproteobacteria; order Hyphomicrobiales; family Nitrobacteraceae; genus Bradyrhizobium; species Bradyrhizobium sp. Kon58. The sequence goes on along the minus strand of NZ_JBVVOT010000017.1, from coordinate 71,516 downwards.
CGATGCCGCGCGCGGCGACGTGCGCAGCGTCGAGTTCCGGTTGCGCCGGGAGCGGGCCGGCTCGGAGCGCGGCCAGGTTGATTTCATCTGGGTCGAGATGCGCTGCCGCCCGCTCGATCAGCATATGGGCCGTGATGCCACGCGCGAGGCCGATGTCGTCGCCGTGATGCGCGATGTTACCGACCGCAAGCTCTCCGAGCAGGCGTTCGATCAGGCGCGCAGCGCTGCAGAGGCGGCGGACGCCGCCAAGACGCGCTTCCTCGCCACCATGAGCCATGAGCTGCGCACGCCGCTCAACGCCATCATCGGCTTCTCCGAGATGATCACGCAGGAGCAGACCTTGATGCTGGGCGCAGCCCAGCGGAGGGAATACGCCCAGCTCATCAACGATTCCGGCCAGCATCTGCTCTCGGTCGTCAACGGCATCCTGGACATGTCCAAGATGGAATCGGGCAATTTCGAGATGGCATCGGAACCGTTCGCGCCGCGTGCATCATTGATGCATTGCTGCAATCTGCTGGCGCTGAAGGCGCGAGAGAACGGCGTCGATCTCGTCACCGATGCGCCGCAGGACCTGCCTGTCATGACCGGCGATCCGCGCGCCTTCAAGCAGATCGTGCTCAACCTCGTCGCCAACGCCGTCAAGTTCACCGAGCGCGGCGGTCAGGTCACCGTCACAGCCGCGGTCTCGGGCTCGCAGCTTGCGCTGCGTGTCAGCGACACCGGTATAGGCATCGCGCCTGACGATCTCAAGCGCATCGGCGCGCCGTTCTTCCAGGCCGGCAAGACCTATCAGCGTCGTCACGAAGGCACCGGCCTCGGACTTTCGATCGTGAAGAGCCTGGTGGCGTTGCATCTCGGTGAATTGACGGTACAAAGCAGGCTCGGCGAGGGCACTGCTGTCACCGTCAAGCTGCCGCTGGTCTACACGCCGCAGGCCAAGACGTCTGATATGAAGACTTCTGATGGCAAGATGTCCGACAGCAGGGCGAGCGAGAGCAAGATCGCGACCTTGACGCCGGTGCTGCGCCAGGAACTTCAGAACCACGAACTTCAGGATCACGAACTTCAGGACCATCCTCACGACCAAGTTCAGGACCAACCCGCTCTGGTGAAGAAAAGTGCCTAAGAAGTCTGCCAAGGACCAAGCCGCTCCGCGCCGCCGTGGCGCCAAGGCCGCGATCATCGATGTCGAGACCGAGCGCAATCTCGTGCTGCGCGTGCTGCTGCATAGCCCCAAGGATACGCTGGCCGGTCTCGTCGCCGTCGCCGCCATCGGCGCGATCGTTGCCAATGCGCTGTTCCTGCAGACCGGCCGGCACCCGGCGCCGATGTTCGGCACCGTGATCAATCTTCCCGCACCGTCGTCCATGGCGCTGTCGAACCCCTTGCCCCGTCCGCGTCCCGTCGGCGCCGATACCTCGCCGCTCGAGCCGAGAGCGACGGAGTTTCGTGCCGAGCCCAGACCTGCCGAGCCCAGATCTGCAGACAAGCCGCCGGAGAGGCCCGTCGAGGCGACTGCATCGACGCCGCGCTCGGGCGATCCCATGACCAATCTGGTCAAGCAAACGATTGCGGCGCCGCCGTCCGTCGCGCGTCCGCCGGCGCCGATCCCCTTGCAGCAGGGCCCGGCCGCGCGGCGCATCGCCGGCGTGCAGCGCGCTCTCTCCGAATACGGCTACGGGAATTTGAAGATCACCGGCGCGATGGGCGCCGAGACCCAGTCCGCGATTCAGAAATTCGAGCGCGAGCACAAGATGCAGGTCACCGGCCAGCTGTCCGACCGCCTGCTCCGCGAGCTCGGCGCCGCGATCGGCCACCCCGTCGAATAGTCGTCACTGTTGTGCGAAGGCTGGTGCTGATTGCCGCGCTGTCCTATCGTGGCCTCCATGCGTTTGAAATCAAATATCTGGGTCTCAGCCTATTTGCGCCGGTGCCAGACCGAGGGCGTGTACGGCGCGGTGCGTCGTCGCGGCGCGGAGGAGGCGGGTGCGGTGTTCGTGAAGGTCTCGTTGCTCGACGGCAACGCGATGCTCTATGTGCCCGCGCCGCAGACCTCTTATGACGACGGTCGGCCGGTTGATCGCTTCTTCGTGCCGCTTGCGCCGCAGCCGATGCCGGAGCCGGTGGTGGAGGAGCGTCTGACCAAGGAGATCCGCTTCGACTCCGACATCTGGATCGTCGAGACTGAAGACCGCGCCGGGCGGCATTTTCTCGAATTGGCGAAGGCCTAACGATCCGATCCGTCGGTCCCCGTCCGCACCGCGGGCGCGGAGCCGGGCTGCACGCCCGGGCGCGTCTGGCTTGCGCCCATGCGCGCGCGCTGGCGCTCGCTGTCGTGCAGCGACGGCTGGTACTTGGCACGGGTGACGGCGAGCGTCGAGCCGCGCCAGGCGGCGAGCATTACCAGCGCCGCGCGGTCGCTGAGACGATCGTAAAGCCGCGACAGCCGGTACACGTCGGTCACGGAGTTGCCGATCTCCGGCTTGAAGAACAGCAGGATGCGCTGGAACACCGGGCTTGGCATGTCGAGTGCGCGCGCGGCGACCGCGAGCGCTTCGCCGCTTGCATCGTCGACGATCTGGGCTGCGACGCGCGAGGGCAGGATCAGGCTGTCGCCGAGCTCGAAGGTGAAATTCTCGACATCGCCCGCGATCGCCGCCATCTCGAGGATCTGGATCGCGCGCTTGGCGCGGACTGTCGGAATCCGCGGCGCGGCCTTCAGCGGCGTCTCCGCCAGATTGTGCAGGATCAGCGCGCGCTCGGCGGCGCCGGCGCGGAAGAACATGTCGTGGATATCGGCCGCGTCCGTTGGCTGCATCGCCATGTTCGAGGCCATGCGCAGCTCGGCGTCGGTTGGCGTGCGAACCGGCAAGGGGGCAGGAGCGGGGGCCGGGACGGGCGCCGGGATTTCGCGCGCGAGCGGAACCCTGCGGCCCTCCTGCGCGGCCGACAGTCCGAGCTTCTGCATGATCGGCGCGGGCGTCGACGGATAGATCGCAAGCCGCGCCTTGACGGCCGCGCGCGTCGCGTCGTCGACCTGGTCGATTAGTCGTGTGGCGAGCTCGACGAACTGGCGCTGCTCGTCGTCGCTATGGGTGCTCGACTGGACATAGAGGTCGGTCAGCACGCGCAGCAGCGTCGGACGAACATCGACGCCTTCGCGACGGGAGAGGGTCATCAGCCCGTCGAATCCTGGAAACAACGACTTGGTCATGGAGAGATACGCGACCTGGAAGAGATACTCGCCGTCAGCCTATCGCGGGCTCCTTTAAAGGCTCGTTAAGGAAAACGAGGCGTGAAGCCGAACGGGCAATTTGAAGCGTTCTCGTGCCGCAACGGGACGGCGGATCCCGCCCGTGCGGTTACGGTCCCGTCGGCACGTTTACACCCCGTTAACCATGAACTGATCTTAATGATCTCCATGTTGCAGAGGCGCGCCGGGTCGCGCGGCAATTGAAGAGAGCTGATATGGGGACCATCATCGAATTTCCGGCCGGTCGCCGGGTGAGCGCGTCGGGGGACGTGGCTCCGCGCGCGGACATGGGCACGATTTTGATCCTTCCTGTGATCCGCATCGAGCGTGAGAGCGACGAAACCAGCGGCGATCACGGGCCGGAGCAGGGCACAGCGCCGGGGCGCCGTCGTCGTCGCCGCTAGCCTTCGGCCTTTGCAATGCCGGAGAACCTCCGCCAGATCCGGCCCGTTGTAACGGCCATCATGCTCGCAGTGCTGGGCGCGACGCTTGCCGCCTGTAGTGGCGGCGATTTCGGCCGGACCCGCGCCGATATGCGCAGCGACGACATGCATCGCTGGCTGGGCGCGGAAGTCACCTCCAGCGTCGGCCTGAAGCCATCCCAATTCCAGCTCACCGACGAGGAGCGCCAGCTTCGCGACCTCGCTTATCCCCTGATCGAGCCGCCGCTGTCGCGGCCCGCCTGGAAGAGCGTGTTCGGCGACTACAAGGCGCTGCCCTCGCCCTGGCGACAAAAGATCGTGTTCGATCGCACCATGTATGGTCGCACGCTGATCGACGAGCCGCACCGTTCGCATTCTTCGCGCTATACGCAGCTGATGGAGGACGTGCGCAACGACATCACCCGCTTCGAGCCGTTCTTCGCCTCCGCGATCCGCGTCATCGATCTCGACAAGAAGCGCAATGCCAGCATGGCGCGCGTCTCCTCCCTCTCGCCGAAGGAGAAGGAGGACGCGGTCGAGCGCATGCAGGAGAACTCGCTGATCATCCAGTGGGTGCAGCAGTGCCTCGAGCAGCGCGTCTCGTCCTATCGCTGGGGGCTGGAGCGGCTGGTGATCCAGGCGCCCGACGGCATGGCCGCCGATGCCGACCGCCTGATCGGCGAACTCGCCGCCCAGACCGCCAACCCGCCGGTCGCGGCCCAGCCGCCCTACGGCCGCGCGGTGGTCTCGAAAGGCTGATCGTTTCTAGGGTTGATCATTTTCGGCAGCGCGCCGACGCTTGATTGCGTCGGTTAAGCGCGCTGCTTCAGCAGCTTCCCGACAAAATCCTTCAGCGCATCGTGTGCTCGTCAACGCTGCCCGTCGTGCACGGAGATCGCGGATGCCGCAAGGCCGCCGATGCGCGCGTGAGGGCGGCCGCCGGTCGCCATCACGAGACCGAAGGCGATCTCGTCGCGCCGTGGTGAATCCCATAGCGTCATCTCTGCGGTGCCGAAATGGCTGCGGACATAGGCGGCGTGAATGTGCCCGAGCGGGACCATGAGCCGCGTGCCCGGACCGCCGATGGTCTTCGCCGCCGGGACGATTGCCTTGGGCTGACCGAGCACCTCGCGCATGCCCTGGCCGCCGGCCTCGTGCCAGACCGCGCCGTGCTCGAGCTCGCCGTCCTCGCCGACGATGATGCCCTTGCCATAGGCTTCGATCTGCGCGGCGCCGCCGAGCTGCGCGATCAGCCGCGTTGCAAGCTCGCGCCCGAGCTCGCGCAAGGATGCCTGAAACGGCATCAGGTCAGGTTCGAAGCGGCGCGCGAAGGGATTGCGGATCACCGCGACGGCCGTTCCGACCATCAGCGGCTTCTCCCGCCGGGGACCGCGCTCGTGCCAGATGGTCTCGACGCTGAGCGCGGTCTTGCGGATGTCATGGGACACGTCTTGGGCCACCTCTTGGGACGACAAGTCTTGGGACGACAAGTCTTGGGACGACATGCGCAGGCTCTATGCTTCGTCGACGACGGGATTGCGCAGCACGCCGATGTTCTCGATCTCGACCTCGACCACGTCGCCGGGCTTGAGGAAGACAGGCGGCTTGCGGGTGAAGCCGACGCCGGCCGGCGTGCCGGTGGCGATGACGTCGCCGGGGACGAGATCGAAGATGGTCGAGCTGTACTCGATCAGCCGCGGGATCGAGAAGATCAGCATCGAGGTGTCGGACGACTGCACCACCGCGCCGTTGACGCGCGTCTCGAGCTTCAGCTTGGTGGGATCGCCGATTTCGTCCGGCGTCACCAGCCATGGTCCGAACGGGCCGGTGCCGACGAAGTTCTTGCCGGAGGCGATCTGCTGGGCGTGGCGCTGCCAGTCGCGCACGCTGACGTCGTTGTAAATCGAGTAGCCCGCCACGTGATCCCAGGCGTCGGCCTGGCTGATGTGACGGCCGCCCTTGCCGATGACGACAGCCATCTCGCCCTCCCAGTCGAAATTGTCCGAGACCTTCGGCCGGATCACCGGCGCGTCGTGCGCGACCTGGGAGCGCCAGACCCGGAGGAAGATCGGCGGAAATTCCGTGATCTCGCGCTTCATGCCGAACGCCACGGCTTCATTGTGGTGGTCGAGATAATTGCGCACGGCGCAGACGATCTTTTCCGGACGCGGGATCACCGGCAGATATTTGACGTCGCTCAGCGCCATCGTGGGCTTGTGCCCGGCGACGATGGCCTCGCGCCGCGCATAGTCGTCGCTGCCGAGGAAGTCCGCGAGAACAGGGTACTGGGGCAGGGCGCGACCGAGATCCACGACGCCATTTTCGACAACGGCGCCCCAGCTTTCCCGATTTCCGTCCAAGAACGACAGCAGCTTCATGGTCACGCCTCAAAGGTTGGCATTTTCGATCTTGTCTATTATTTTCGAAAATGGAGCGGCGCGCAAGCCCACGGCGGTAAAAAGCCGTTGCCGCCTATTCGATATCGAGCAGATGCGCGGCGTAGGTTGCCACGTTGTCGGCGGTCGAGCGGATATGCGTCTCGATCAGCTGCACAGCGAGATCCGGATTGCGCGAGATGGCGGCCTGCATGATCGCCTGGTGCTCGCCGGCCTTGTCGCGCGGACGCGGCCGGAAATTGGCCGAGAGATGCCGATAGCGCTCGGCGCGATCGAACAGCTCGGCGCGAATGGCGAGCAGTGTCGCCGAGCCGCAGGCGGAGACCAGCGCCTGGTGGAATTGGCGGTGGGCGATCTTCCATTCGGGATCGCGCAGCGGATGTTCGGGATCGCGCTGCTCGATTCGCTTCAATCTATGCAGTGTGGAGATGACGGCGATTTCCCAATCGTCGTCGCCCCGCTCGATCGCGCGGCGGATCAATTCCACCTCGATCAGCACCCGCGCATCGGTGACCTCCACCAGATCCTGGCGGCTGACCGGCGCTACGCGAAATCCGCGCTGCTCCTGCGCGTCGACCAGGCCTTCGGCCGTAAGCGCCGTCAGCGCCTCGCGCAGCGTCGTGAAACTGACGCCGAATCGTTCGCGCAGGACGTCGAATCGCAGCGGCTCGCCCGGCGCCAGGCCGCAGGCAATGATCTCCGCGCGCAGCCGATGGGTGATGTCGGCGGCAACGGTCTTGCCGAATTCCTTGCGGGGGCGAATGGCGCTTTCGGACATGGTTTCTGTCATTGAATCGATGGCTCAACATGCCGCGCCAACGAGCAACTTGCAATAATTTTCGTAATCGGTATCATTTTCGAAAATACGGCTTGGGAGGCGTGTGACATCATGAGAGCGGTGCTGGTGCGTCAGCCGGGTGGGCCGGATGCACTCGAATTGGTCGAGCTTCCGGTGCCTGTGCCCGGACCCGGCCAGGTGCAGATCCGCGCCGAAGCGTTCGGCGTCGGGCAGCCCGATGTGCTGATCCGGCGTGGCGTCTACAAATGGATGCCGCCGCTGCCGGCCAATCCCGGCAACGACGTCGCCGGCCGCATTGCCGCGCTCGGGCCTGGCATCGAGGGCTTTGCGATCGGCCAGAAGGTGCTGCTGAGCGCGCGCGATCTGTCGCAGCGCGGCGGTTGCTACGCCGATTATGTGGTCGCGCCCGCGGACGCCATTCACGTGCTGCCCGACAATGTCGATCTGCAAGCGGCCGTGTGCCTGTCGAACTACCAGGTCGCTTACGCGCTGCTGAACGAGTGCCGCCATCCGCGCGCACCGGCGAGGGTGCTGGTGATCGGAGCTGCCGGTGGTGTCGGCACCTCGCTGGTGCAGCTTGCCAAGCTCGCGCAGATGAATGTCATCGGCACGGTCTCCACCGACGAGAAGGCCGCGTTTGCGCGGAGCAACGGCGCCGATGAAATCATCTTCTATCGCCGCGAAGACGTGGTGGCGCGGACCCGCGAGCTGACCAATGGCGAGGGCGTTGGCCTCGTGCTCGATCACGTCTGTGGGCCCGAGTTCACCGGCTATCTCGGCGCGCTCGGCAAATGGGGGACGCTGCTGTCGTACAACGCCTTCGCCGGATTGCCGGAAGAAAACCTGATGGCGGCGATGCGCGACCATCTCGACATCTGCCCGGCGATACGCTGCTTCTCCTTCCACATCTACGACCACGATCGCGACGGGCGTCGCGCGCTCATGCGCAACGTGATCGAGGCGCTGAGCCGCAATGCGATCAAGCCGGCGATCTCGGCGGTCCTGAAACTCGACGAGGTCAGGCAGGCCCACACGCTGCTCGAGCAGGGCTCCGCGCTCGGCAAGATCATCATGACGCCATGAGGGGGTGGATTGCACGATGACGACACAAGCACCCATTGCACGCTTCACCCGGCTGCGGCATGCGAGCTTCGCCTCGCCCGATCCCGAGCGGCTGCTCGACTATTACCGCGCCGTGATCGGTCTTGGCCTCGTCGGCCGCGACGGCAACCGCATCTTCCTCGCCAACGATGCCGAGCAGCTTTCGCTGGTGATCGAACCCGGCGATGCGGCGCTGACGAGCATCGCCTTCGAGATAGCTCCTGATGTCCAGATCGAGGCGCTCGGCGCCGCGCTGAAGCAGGCCGATCTGCGGCCCGAGCTGCATAGCGATCCCCTGCCTGGCGTTTCCAGGCTGCTGTCGTTCAGCGATCCCGAAGGCACGCGCTTCGAGTTGATCCAGGGCTGGAAGCCGACGCCCGCGCAGGAGCGGATCGGTGCGCTTGCCGTCAGCAAGCTCGGCCATGTCGCGCTTGGCACGCCCGATCCGCGCGCTGCCTCTGAGTTCTACGCGAACATGATGGGCCTGCGGGTTTCCGACTGGATCGAGGATCGCTTCGTGTTCATGCGCAGCGGCTTCGAACATCACACGCTGAACTTCGCCCGCGCGCCCGTCCGTGGCCTGCATCATGTCGCGTTCGAGCTGCGTGGTGCCGCCCACATGCACGCAGCCTGCGATCATCTGGCGCGGCACAAGCTGCCGGTTCTCTGGGGGCCGGTTCGTCATGGCCCCGGCCATAACACGGCGATCTACCACCGCAACCCCGACGGGCATGTGGTCGAGCTGTTCTTCGATCTCGACCGCATGACCGACGAGGCGCTCGGCTATTTCGAACCGCGTCCCTGGCATCGCGATCGACCGCAGCGGCCAAAAGTCTGGGTCGGTCTGCCGCGCGACGTCTGGGGCATGCCGCCATCGCCTGAATGCACGGAGTTCGCCCGCTAGCGGATTCAAACTCGACTTGAAGAACGCCGCCTCGTCGCGGCCAACGATAGAACAATCAAAAGGGAGGACGCATCCATGCGAAGGATGAAGCGGCTTGCTGCGGCGATTTTTCTGTTTGGCGGTTGTCTCGCAACCACTTCGGCGTCGGCGGACAATTATCCGTCGCGCCCGATCCGGCTGCTTCATGGATTTGCCGCCGGCGGCGCGGCCGACACGCTGTCGCGCATCATCGCCGACGGGCTCTCGAAAAAGCTCGGGCAGCCGATCATCGTCGAGGCCAAGCCTGGCGCCGGCGGCAACATCGCCGCGGATGCCATCGCGAAGGCGGCGCCCGACGGCTACACGATCGGGCTCGTCACCGGCGCTCACGCCATTTCCGCGGCGACCTACAAGAGTCTCGCCTACCAGCCGGCCGAGAGCTTCGAGATGATCTCGACGCTGGTCTATTACGCGCTCGTCATCGCTGTGCGTAGCGATTATCCGGCAAAATCGCTGGGCGAACTCGTCGCCATGGCAAAGCAGAAGCCCGGTGCGCTCTCCTTCGGATCGGTCGGTTTCGGCAGCACGCACCATCTTGCAGGAGAGCTGTTGAACGCAGCCGCCAGCGTCGAGATCGTGCACGTGCCCTATCGCGGCGATTCTCAAGCGGTCACTGCGCTGCTCGGCGGAGAGGTTCCGGTGATCGTCGGCACGCCGGTGCTGCTCGCCGCGCAGATCCAGGGCGGTGCGATCCGCGGCCTGGCGGTGACCTCGCCGACGCGCACCGCATTGTTGCCCGACGTGCCGACGGTTCAGGAAGCCGGTATCAAGGGATATGACGTGCGCACCTGGGCCGGCCTGCTGGCCCCGAAGGGAACGCCGCCCGCCATCATGGCCGCACTCAACGCGGCGACGCTCGACGCACTCAGGGATCCCGACCTCAAGCAGCGTCTGGAGACCGCTGTCGGCGGCGAGGTTCGCGGCAGCTCGCCGGAGGAGATGAAGCAGCTGATCGAGACCGAGATCAGCAAATGGACCGGCGTGGTGGAGCGGGCGAAGATCCCGAAGATCTGATCCCAATAGGACAGGGATTTCGTAAGCCTATCGCGCCTCGACCACCTCGCCATCCTCCTTCACGAACCGGCCGATGGGCTGGTCCAGGAGGTCGATGACGGCTTCCGAGGGACGGCACAGGCGTGTGCCCTTGGGGGTCACCACGATCGGACGGTTGATCAGGATGGGGTGCGCGAGCATCTGGTCGATCAGCTCGTCGTCGGACCATTTGGGATCGTCGAGGCCGAGCTCCTTGTAAGGCGTGCCTTTCTCGCGCAGTAGCGCGCGAACGGAGATGCCGAGGGCCTTGACGAGCTCGACCAGTGTTTCGCGGGATGGCGGCGTCTTCAGATATTCGATCACGTCCGGATCGACGCCGCTCTGCCGGATCATCGCCAGCGTGTTGCGCGAGGTGCCGCAGGCGGGGTTGTGATAGATCGTGACGCTCATCGGGTGGTCTCCGCGATTGGGATGGGGCCGCGCGCCTGGGGCCGTCCGAGCAGCCAGTTCATCAACAGCATGGCAGCAAAGGCTCCGCAGAGCTCCGCGAGAATAAATCCGGGCAGGTCGGCGGGACGTATGCCCGAGAACGTGTTTGTCAGCGACCTCGCGATCGCCACGGCCGGATTGGCGAATGAGGTCGAGGCCGTGAACCAATAGGCCGCGGTGATATAAAGGCCGACCAGCCAGGAGACGGCGGTGCGCTGAAACCGGATGCCGGCCAGGATCGTCGCGACCAGACCGAAAGCGGCGACGGCTTCGGCGAACCATTGCGCTCCCCCGGTTCGCACCTTCGCCGAGAAATCGAGCAGCGGCAGTCCGAACATCAGATGCGCCGCCACCGTTCCCGCGATGCCGCCGGCGATCTGCGCGACGACGTAAAGTGCGGCGTCGTTCACCGGCAGCTCGCGCTTGCCGGTGAAGATGAGGGTCACTGCCGGATTGAAGTGCGCGCCGGAGATCGGTCCCAGCACGGTGATCAGGACGACCAGAATGGCGCCGGTCGGCAACGTATTGCACAGAAGCGCCAACGCGACATCCTTGGTCAGCGTCTCCGCCATGATGCCGGAGCCGACCACCGTGGCGACGAGAATGCCCGTGCCGAGCGCCTCGGCCGCGAGGCGGCGCGGAAGATCGAACTGATCAGGCACGGCTTCGCTCCTTTCGTCTCGGCTTGCAGCAGGCTTGCAGGGTTTCGATGACCGGCTCGCAGACTTCCGGCCGTCCGCCGCAGCAATCGCGCAGCAGGAAAACCGCGACGTCGCGAAATTCGCCGAGGTTGGCGCGGTAGACGATCGAGCGGCTGTGCCGTTCGGAGGTGACGAGGCGTGCGCGCGTCAGGGTCGACAGATGCGCCGAGAGTGTGTTCTGGGGGACCTCCAACAGCCGGGCGAGATCGCCGGCCGCTAGGCCGTCGGGCTCGTGCCGGACCAGCGTCCGGAAGGCCTCCAGCCGAGTCGACTGGGCCAGGGCGGCGAGGGCGAGGACGGCTTCTTCGGTTTCCATATATCCAGACTTATGGAAGTACGGAGGCTCCGTCAATCTGAATCCAAAGCGGGTCACTGGCGCACTATTTCGAATCTTCTAGAAGAATCGTTGACGGCGCGGACCAGCGGGTGCATCATGGCGGCCATGAAGATCGATGACGCAGCAACACGCCTCGAAGCCTTGGGCAACCGGACGCGACTTCAGATCTATCGTGCCCTGGTGCGGGCAGGGCACAAGGGCATGCCCGTCGGCCGCTTGCAGGACAAGCTGAAGATACCGGCGTCGACGTTGTCGCATCACATCAAGACCCTGGTCTCGGTCGGGCTCGTCAGCCAGGTGCGGGAATCGACGACGCTGATCTGCCACGCGAACTTCGAGGCCATGCGGGGCCTGGTCGATTTCCTGGCGGCGGAGTGCTGCGCGGACGAAGTCGGATGCAAGACGACGCAAACGGCGGCGTGATTTTTTTACAAATTATTCCATAATTCTAGAAATATGGGAGAAGTGGAATGAACGCTAAGACGGTCGCCATCATCGGGGCAGGGCCGGTCGGCCTCGCCGCGGCCGCGCATGTGCTTGAACGCGGCATGTCCCCCGTCGTGCTGGAGGCCGGACCAGAGGCGGGGCACGCGGTGCGCCAGTGGCAGCAGGTCCAGCTCTTCTCGCCGTGGGAGTACAACATCGACAAGGCCGCGGCGCGCCTGCTCGCGCCGACGGGATGGAATTCGCCGGACCCGAGCGCCTATCCGACCGGCGGCGAGCTGATCGATCGATATTTGACGCCGCTTGCGACGCGAACGCCACTGCGCGAGGTGATCCGGACATCCAGCCGCGTCTCGGCCATCAGCCGCGTCGGCTTCGACAAGGCCAAGACGAAGGGACGTGAGCAGGCGCCGTTCGAAATCCGCTACCAGAACGGCAAAGGTCCCGACGTGCTGCGCGCGGATGCCGTGATAGACACATCAGGCACATGGTTCTCGCCCAATCCCGCCGGAGGCAATGGTCTGCCCGCGATCGGCGAGCGTGAATGCGCCGGCCACATCGCCTATGGCATGCCCGATGTCCGTGGTGCCGGCCGCGCCAGATATGCCGGCAAGACCGTTGCGGTGCTCGGCGCCGGCCACTCCGCGGTGGGCACGCTGATCGATCTCGTGCATCTCGCGGGCGAGGTGCCGGGGACGCAAGCGATCTGGCTGTTGCGCGGCGCCGATCCCGCCAAGGCGTTTGGCGGCGGCCGGAATGACAAGCTCGCTGCCCGCGGAGAGCTCGGCAGCGCCTTCGCCGCGCTCGTTGTCGCCGGGAAGATCAGGGTCGAAACGGAATTCGCCGTCACGCATCTGTCGGACTCCGAAGGCCGCCTCGAGATCGCGGCCGGCTCGGGTTGCGGTGCGCGAAGCGTGATCGTGGACGAGCTGATCGTCTCGACCGGATTTCGTCCCGACTTTTCGTTCCTGTCCGAATTGCGCCTGCGGCTCGATCCCGCCATCGAAGCGCCGGTCGCCCTGGCGCCGCTGATCGATCCCAACGAGCACAGCTGCGGCACGGTGCGCCCGCACGGCGCGCGCGAGCTCGCGCACGATGAGCCGGGTTTCTACATGGCGGGCATGAAATCGTATGGCCGCGCGCCGACCTTTCTCATGATGACAGGGTATGAGCAGGTGCGCTCGATTGCAGCCGATCTCGCCGGCGACAAGAAAGCCGCCGCAAGGGTGGAGCTCGTGCTGCCGGAGACCGGCGTCTGCTCGCGCGGCGGCGTCGAAGCCGCCGGAGCCGCATCAGGATGTTGCGGTGGGCCGGCGAAGCAGGAACCGACGGCCTGTTGCGCCGACGACGAAGCGGCGAAGAAGGCCGGCGCTTCGGGGTGCGGTTGTTCATGAAGTTGGGTCTTGCAGCTGCAGCCGGAGAGTTGCCCATTGTGGTTGGTGCGCCGTGTCGGCTCGGGGGCGGGAGGACAGCATTCGTAACTTGAGCGGGCGGTCTCTGATCGCGGTGATGTGCATCGGCCAGGTCGGCAATCTGCTGCCGCATGTGACACTGTCCGCGAATCTGGCGCAGCATCTGATGCCGGCGTGGGGGCTTTCCGCGGCCGAAGGCGGCTTGATGGCGAGCGGTTACGCGTTCGGCTACATGCTCGCCGTGCCCGTGCTGACGACGTTGACCGACCGGATCGACGCGCGGCTCGTCCTGCTCTGGGGCTCGATCGTCAGCGGGCTGGCGACCGCAGCGTTCGGACTCTTCGCGCAAGGGTTTTGGTCCGCGACCGCGATCTGGTCCCTGGCAGGGCTTGGATTTGCCGGCGCCTACATGCCGGGCTTGAAGGCGCTGACGGACCGGCTTCCCCCCGGCGACACCTCGCGCGCCGTCACGCTGTACACGTCGAGCTTCTCGGTCGGCGTCGGCCTCTCGTTCCTGGTCGCGCAAGTGATCGCCGACCGCTGGGGATGGCGGACCGCCTTCCTTGTCACCGGCTTTGGACCTATCGCAATGGTCGTCGCGTGCCTTCTGATGCAGGCGCAGCGGCCCGCGCCGAAGACGGGACGCCTCTTGAACTTCGCGCCCGTCTTCGCCAACCGCGAGGCGCTCGGATACATCTTCGGCTACGGCGCTCATTGCTTCGAGCTCTACGGCATCCGCACCTGGCTGGTCGGGTTCTGGACCTTCGTCGTCGCCCACCAAGGCGCGCCGTCATGGTTGAGCCCCGTCGTGCTGAGCTTCTGCTTCGCGGTGATCTCGATGCCGGCCAGCATCCTCGGCAACGAGGCCGCGCTGAAGTTCGGCCGCCATCGCGCGATCAAGGTCGTGATGATCGCGTCGGCCTGCGTCGCGCTCATCATCGGCCTCAACGCGACAGCGCCGGCATGGGTGCTCGCGCTGCTGCTGCTTGCCTATGGCCTGACCGTGCCGGCGGATTCGGGCGCATTGACCGCCGGCATGTCGGCCGCGGCTGTCTCCGAACATCGCGGCGCGACCCTGGCCCTGCATTCGACGGTCGGCTTCGGCCTGTCGGCGGTCGGCGCCTGGGGCACCGGCGCCGCGCTCGACGCAGCCGGCGGCCCGCAGAGCGCGACCGGCTGGCTCTTGGCATTCAGCGTCCTCGCGGCTGGTATCGCGTTGGGTCCATTCGCGCTGCTGTGGGCGCGGAAGGGCCAGTCTGCTCGGGCGCAGTCGATGTGAGGTCGCGCAATTCTATTCGGCAGTGGAAAATCGATCGAGGCGCAATCGATGGCGATGATCGGTGAGAAGGCGAGCGCCTCCCATCACGGCAGCGAGCGTTCCCAATCCCGTCCCGCCGGCGATCAAGAACATGATCAAGAGCTGATACTTGACGGCGTCGATGGGTTCGACGCCTGCAAGGATTTGGCCGGTCATCATCCCCGGCAAAGAGACAAGGCCGATCGCAGCCATGCTGTTCATGATTGGCATGAAGCCGCTTCTCAATGCGTCCCGCAGGACCGGCAGCAACGCCTGATACCGGGTACCGCCAAGAGCAAGGCAAGCTTCGACAGCGGCCCGTTCGCGCACCAGGCTATTCGTCAGCACGTCCAGGCCCAGGCTTATTCCCGTCATGGTGTTGCCCAGGATCATGCCCAACAATGGCAGCGCATAGCGCGGATGATACCACGGATCCGGGCGTAGCTCCGTCAGAAGCGCGAACATCGTGACGGTCCCGGCCGCGAGCAACATGCATCCCGCTCCTAAGCCATAGCTCCAGATACCCGGCAGGCGTCGCTTTTGCCGAGCGACGATTTCCCGTGATGCGAAGAGAACCATGATGAAGGCGGCGAGGGCGGTCCAGAGCGGCGACACCGCGGCGAACAGGAACGTCAGTACGTATCCGACGAGCACCAGCTGAAGCACCATCCGCACGGTGGCGATGGCCAGTTGCTTTTCAAGCTTGAGGCGGAGAGCAAGCGAGAGAGCGCCGTCCATGACGACAAGGAGCGCGGGCAGAATCAAATCGCCGTATGCCAAGTGAATGTAACTCACGGCCGATTTTCCTCGATTCCACCGTCGACATTCATCACAAGGACCCGCGACCCGACGCGGCGGGCCTGGGCGTTGTCGTGAGTGCTCCAAACGACGCTCGTTCCATTCGAAATGCGTTCCGCGATCAAGGATTCCACGGCCGCCGTTGATGCCGAATCGAGGGCCGATGTCGGCTCGTCCAGGAGAAGAACCCGCGACCGCAGCATCAGCGCCCGCACCAGCCCCAGCCGTTGTCGCTCGCCAGTCGAAAGTCTTTGGATCGGCCAGGGACCGCAACTGCACGGCAACCCCAGTCTCGTGACCAATGGTAAGGCATCATCCCAGCCGCTGAAGTGATCTTGCACGGTCTCTGACCACCAGCCCGGCTCGGCAGCGACATAAGTCACTCGCTTGCGCCAGGCCGGGGCGGGCATCGCCTCCCTGAGCGTTCCGTCCAGTTCGACCATTCCTGCGTTGGGATCGAGATCCGCGATCGAGCGAAGGAGCTGGGTCTTGCCTACGCCGGAGGCCCCTTGCAGGGCGACGCATTCGCCGTCCTGCAAGTCGAATGAAACGGAGATGTGCAAGCGCTTGAGCGCGCGGACCGAGAGCATGTGTCAAAGCTTGAGCCGGAGCCGATCGACGACTCGCCTGGCGATCTCCGCCGGCGCCTCGTCCGGATAAGGATGCACCGAGCTGACATTGATCTCGCCGAGTACATAGCTGTCGGTCCCGTCGGGAAGGACCGGGCCAAGCATGAAGTCGGCGTCCCAGATCATTGGCAGGTCATGTCGCGCAATATCCAGCAACGAGGTCAGCTCCGGCGTCCACTCGTCCTCCATCAACCGACGCAGCCGCTGGAAGCGCGGATCTGCGTTGGACGAATAAAGCCGAGGTCCGGCCCCGGAACTGGCGGCCGGCGAGTCCACCAGAGCTTTGACTTTGTGATAGCCGAAGCCGGCGCAGCGATCGCCTGCCATGTAGCAACGTACGACGCCCTCGCTCAGGCGAGGCTGGAATGGTTGGTCGATCACGCTACCGTTCTCGAAATACTCCGCGCAGCGACGGAGAAAATCATCCAGCGTCAGTTCCTCAGGCGCGTCCTTGGTGGCGTCCAGCACCTTTATCATGGAGGAGGTCGGCAGACTCTCGACCTTCCAGACGCCTTGGCCGCCATTGCCCCGGTTGCGCTTGATCACGCGCGGACCAGCGGCGAGCCGCGTCGGCAACTCGGCGCGCATCGCCTCGGCGGTTTGATATAACGTCGTGTCGCTTCCCCAGCCCATCGAGCGGGTACGATACAGTACCTCCTTGGTGCCCATCTTGAGAATGACGTCCGGATGAGCGCTGACCCACACGCCCCGTGCGGCAACGTCGCGCAGCAATGCGTCGAGACCGGCGCGATTTCGACCGTCTTGAATGGGGTTGACCCAGACGAGCACGCCGTCCACCCCGAGCAATTGTTCACGGACGTCCTCGGCGAAACTTTCATCGTAGATCGCCGGGCGCGCCTCGATACCGACGGCGGCGAGGGCTTCGAAAAGCTGTGCGAAGCGGCTGTTTTGCGCCGTCGCGTCCCGCCGCGCGGCAGCGTCGCCTCGCGAGAGGATGGCGACGGTGTGTTGGTGAGAAGGGTGTCGTTCGGTGTCCATGCGCAAGCTCCACGAATGGCGTGCTGCGCAGAGCTTGGACCGAGGCCTCACGGGGAGTCTGCTTTGTCCCCATGCAAAGGAGACTAACGAGCCCGTCCGCGAGTTTCAAGACGTGGCTGGCGCGGTTCCGCGGAGCGGTGAATTCTTCGTGACGTTCGCCGGCGGCTTTGGTGGGCCACCCGAAGCCTACGCCCGTTGACAGCTGCCGCCCTCGGGTTTTTACTTGGGGCTCGGGGATGTGCGATCTCCCCGTGAGGCGACATGCCCAAGCATCGCGTCCTGATCACCAAGGGCGCAGCATGTCATCATACATTCCCTACTTCATCCGGCAGATGGGCTTGATTTTTCGGCTCGGCTCCCGTGCCGACCGCAGCACCGCTGCGCGCGTCGATGCCCGCGCTTTGTCGCGCCTCGTGGGCGTGATGTAGGGGAAAGATCGCGAACCGGACTTCACCTGGGGCGGGTCCGTCGTCGACAGCGGCGACCGGGTCAAACAGCGAAACCAAGCCTAAGGAGTAGCGCGATGAAAAGAATCATCTGGGCCGTGGTCGGCATTGGTGTCTGTCTTCTTGCATTTCGTTTCGGCCCCTTCATCCCGGCATATGCTCAGGATGCCGACTGGCAGAAGGTGGATGAGACCCTGGGGCGCAAGCCCGCCGTCTCGGACGACGTCCGCCGTTACGGCTTTCCCCGCAGCGATCTCTCCGTGACGTTGGATGGGGTTGCGATCAAGCCGGCGCTGGCTCTTGGCGGCTGGATCGCGTTCAAGCCTGCGCATGGCGGTGCCATGGTCATGGGCGACCTCGTGCTGCTCGAGACCGAGATCAATCCCGTCATGGCGAAGATGATCGCGAGCGGACTCGAGATCACAGCCGTGCACAATCATCTGCTGCGTGCAAGCCCGGCAACGTTCTACATGCACGTCGCCGGACACGGCGACCCCGTCAAATTGGCCTCGGCGATCCATGATGGGCTTGCCGAAAGCAAGACCCCGCTGACGGTCACGGCGCCGGCGAACCCGCCGCCCGCCATCGACCTCGACACGGCGAAACTCGACCAGATCATCGGAGTGAACGGGAAAGCGAATGGCGGCGTCTACCAGTTCAACGTGAAGCGGCGCGACCCCGTCACGGAAGACGGCATGCTGCTGACCCCCGTCGCCGCAATGGGCGTTGCGATTGCCATCAATTTCCAACCGACGGGCGCAGGTAAGGCCGCCATCACGGGCGACTTCGTGCTGACGAGTGACGAGGTGAACCCGGTCATCCTGGCGCTGCTGACCCGCGGCGTCCAGGTAACGGCGCTGCACAGCCACATGCTGGACGAACAGCCGCGGCTCTTCTTCATGCACTTCTGGGCCAACGACGACGCCGTCAAGCTCGCGGAGGGCCTCCGTGCGGCACTCGACAAGACGGCGAGCACGAAGGGCTGATGCATGGACAAGCACGTGGACAAGCTCGTGGACAAGCTTGCGCTGGCATCCATGCTGGCTTTGTTCGTGGGAGGGAACGCCATGGCCGAGACCTTGAATTTCGACAACGCTGCTGCCGGAACTTCGCCCGAAGGTTGGACTTTGACGATGACCGGCAAGGGACAGCCGAAATGGACCGTCGAAGCCGAGTCCACGGCGCCAAGCCAGCCGAACGTTCTCAAGCAATCCGGACGGGCGACGTTTCCCCTCGCCATCAAGCGCGATAGCTCCATCCGCGACGGCTTCGTCGAGGTGAAATTCAAGGCCGTTGCCGGCTCCGAGGACCGCGCCGCGGGAGTCATTTGGCGTGCGAAGGATGCCGATAATTACTACGTGGTCCGGGCTAATGCGCTGGAGGACAATGTCGTTCTCTACAAGACGATCAATGGCGTCCGAACATCACTTGAGATCGTGGGTCGCAGAGGCGGCTATGGCGTCGGCGCGCCGGTGTTATCAGGGCAATGGCACGTGCTGCGCTGCGACTTTGCGGGAAGTCGGTTCAAGGTGAGCTATGACGGAAAGCAATTGTTCGAGGTGGAAGACGCCACCCTTCCGGACGCCGGCATGATCGGCCTGTGGACCAAGGCAGATAGCGTGACCCTGTTCGATGATCTGACATATGGTGAGATCAAATAGCGTTTGGTCACCCTTGCCGGAGATTGCCATGAACGTTCGATGCCTGTCGGTCGCGACGGCCCTGCTGATTGCGTCCATCTGTCCGGTACGGGCGGAGGAAGGTCTGGTCGCCTACAAATCACTCGGTCCGGAACTGGCGCTCGATCTTGCGCGCGCTGCGTTGGCGAACTGCCGCACCCGTGGATACCAAATTGCAGTTGCCGTCGTCGATCGCTTCGACGTCACGCAAGTGATGTTGCGCGACCGTTTCGCAGGCCCTCACACGCCCTCGACGGCAGCAGGCAAGGCGTGGACAGCTGCCTCGTTCAAGACCAGCACGACCGAGCTGAATGCGATCAGCCAGCCCGGCATGATGCAGGCGGGCATTCGCAACCTTCCCGGAGCGGTCGTCATCGCCGGAGGACTGATCGTCGAAGCGGGCGGCTCCCTGGTCGGAGCGGTCGGCGTGTCCGGCGCGCCGGGCGGCGACGCGGACGAAGCCTGCGCGAAAGCCGGAATTGACGCCATACGCGACAAGCTGGACTTCTGAGGCGTAAGGATCGCGGTTAAGAAGTCCGTTAGCCTTTTCGCTGGCTTGGCGGCCGTCTGATCCGCAAGGATGAACAGACGCGCCGCCTGTGCACGCTCAGGTGTGGCCGCTCATCGACAGGATATGACGATCACCGATCGTCGCGCCAACCTGAGAAGTAACACCGTCGAGCTTCCCCAACGATTGTTCTCGATAAGCCGATGTCCGCGAGAAGGCGGTCGTCCAGTTCGAGAAGCTCGTCGTATTGGCGGCGTCGTATGATGCCGTCCAGCAGCGCGAGCGTGAGTTTCCAGAACCATCCAGGGTTTGGAGAAGGAACGAAGGCTGCGTTGGATGTGCAGATTGAGCCAGTGGTGCTGTCGCAAGACATGTTTCACCTCCGTAATGGAGCGAAACAACGCTTGGCTCGAAAGCTGGTCGGGCGGTTGTGTTTGACCCGATGGCTCCTGCTATCATGCTCGTCTCTGCCGCACAAGCGATCCGCTGATCTGGAAGCTGGAGGCGATAGGCCGATCGGAGACATTACCGGCGCAATTGATCACCTCGTCGGCGGCGAACAACTGGGCGGGCAGATCAAAGCGGGCACGCGGGCTCATCGTTCGCGCCTTGGCTCGTTTGCTTTCGGTTGCACGCCAATGGCACCGGCGTTGGGGTGACGATCGTCGGCAGGCCCTCGCTGCCTCATGCCGTCGCCCCGCATCCGTCCATCAAATAGGAAAGGCTGAGTTTCATACGCGCTGGCAGCGGCCGGCTCGTGCGATCGTCCGGACGCAGCATCTTGCGCGGTGGCAGAAGTCACAGAAAGTGCCGACATTAACACGATCGCTAATCTCGACATAACGGCCTCCTTGGCGGGGAGCAGGAACGCGCACTGCGATAACTCGGTCGAAATCGTCGAGAAGGAGCTGGGCACCAAGATGGCGGCGAGACTATGCCGAGACCATGCAACCTCGAGAGGGGCCTCTTCGGCTACGCCATCCACCGAGGCAACCCTAGTTCTTCGTCAAGGGCTTGAGTGAGTGTGTACAATCGCACGGCCGCGACTTGAGACGTCTGACTTAACTTACGCGCCTTATTCGGACACCGCGAGAACGGTCAGGCCCCTGGTGCGCTTGTGGGGCGTCTCGAAGTCGATCCGCTGCCCTGGCGATAGGCCGATCAAGGCCGCTCCAACAGGCGTCAGGACCGAGATCCGATTGAGCTCAATGTTTGCCTCATGCGGATACACCAGCACGATCTCTCGGCTCGCACCCGTCTCGTCGTCGCGATAGGTCACTTTCGATCCCATCCTGATCACGCCTCGCAAGTCGTTCTCGTCCGTCACCGTGGCACGTTCCATCTCTCGAGCCAGAAAATGGGCCACTCGCGGAAACAGATCCATGCTCGAATTGGCCAAAGAACTGAGGCGCCGTGATTCGTCCTCAGTGATCTTGATCGGCGGCAACGCCGGCTGTTCTCGCCGGCTCTCGGCTTCGAAATTGCGCATTGGTCGCTCCTATGCTGCAGTTGGTCCGGGATCGTCGTCGCACGGGTTGCCTGACCGCCTCGGCCCTCTCCGGAAGAGTGGGACGACCTTTGAATCCGATGGGGTCAGGCTTTGGACCCTGACGACATTCAGACATCCGGCGACGAAGTACGGCATCTGATCGCCGACCTGCAGTCCGATCAAAGCTGTACCCAGCGGGGTCAACACCGAAATGCAGGCGGGATCCGACCAGCACTCCTCGGGCCAGACCAGTTGCACAGTACGACGCGGAACGCCCCAATTCGTGCAATGGGTGACCCATGATCCGATCGTCACGAAAGGACGGACGTTGTCCGCTTCGTCCGGGACGATATCGGCGCGGTTGATTTCGCCCATGTGGAATATCCCGTCCAAATCTCCTTTTTGGACGGAGAAGCGGGCGAGCTGTTCGAGCCGCGGATAGTCTGATGAGGTCAGTGCGATTTTTGGAAGAGGCAGCACGGCGCACTCCTTCTGCTTCAAGACGACCTATCGAGTGGAGGTCACGAAAGCTGGAAAAGAGCCCGGACGGCGCGAACACCGTCCGGCTAACCGCCTGCTTGGAGGCGGCCGGCGTGAAGACCAAAACGCGCGGTGCGCGCATCAATGTCGATGACGTAAGCCATGATGATCTGATTATAGGAGTTCATTTCCCCGGAAACATTGCGACGAAACCGCACAGCACCTGTGCACGTGAAATATCGAGAGGGGACAAAGGAACTTCGTTGAAGTGAGACGATAGTGCTTCTCCGATCATGGCAACCTGCGCTCAACCCCATAGAATGGGTGGCATCCGACTGAAGAGCGGTAGGATTGGCGAACACCGAGCGGCGAACAGAGCAACGCGCTAGCGACAGATCAGGGCTCCGACGCAAAGAACCAGCATCGTCAGGCTAAGCGCAACGGTAACGAGCGCGCGCTCGGCTTTGCTGGTCAGCTCCTCTTCGCTCACGACAACTCTCCCTGCCGCAAGGTCAACCTGCATGCCTTGACCTTGTTCCCCGCGCTAGCGGGACGCGATGCTTGGTGGCTCCGACCTGATCCATGTACATGCTGCAGGAGGAAGTGCCGCCAACGTGAACCGCTCTCTGCCGCTTGTGTGCACTAGTGCGCCGACGGAAGCTTCCACCAATATCTACGTTCCGACGTCACCGCCCGATCAGCGGCTGTTATCGGTGATGAGAACGCTGCTTGCGCTCCCGCCTCCTCCGGAACGGATCGTGCAGTGAGCCAGCGGCGCAAGTTCAATGAATCGCACGAAGAGGGGCTTGCAGAAATGGCCGCTCGTCTTCGCTCAGCCGCGGAACTGCTCCCGCCAGGGCCAGTGAGAGATGCCGCCCTCAGACGCGCACGCTGGGCCGAAACAAGCTTGTCCCTGGATCATTGGCTCAACTCGCCAGGGCTACAACCACCGACCTGAGGGGGCGCCGCGCTCCAGGCATTCAGGTCATCTTCGGTTTGAGGCACAAGCATGAAAAAACCCGCGGCGGATTGCTCCGCGCGGGTGAACTTTCGATGCTGCCATTCTGCCAGTGTTTTGCCCGACGAGTCAAAGCTGAACAGCGCGACGGGCAGGGATGTATCGGTCCGGCAAACGCCTATTTGGTGCAACAAAAATGGCTAATGATTTCAATGCCAACGCTACTGTGCATGGGGTTGTTTTTCAACTTTTTGTTTTGCGGCTTGCCGAAGCCGCGCCTCAGCGCCGTCCGCGCGGTGCTTCGGCCTTCGCCGGCGGCTCGGTCTGCGGTCCGCAACTCGCGGCCGCAAGCGAGCCTTGCGCCTGCGGCATCAGGCCGGGCTCGGGGGCGAGCGCCTTCATCACGATCAGGCCGGTCGTGCTGGGGGAATCGATGATCAGGCGGTCGGCCGCGGTGATCTCTTCGTCCTCCGGCAGCTCGTTGTGCTGCGGCTCGGTCATCAAATCGAGCTCGATCACCTTCTTGCCGGCGGAGCGATCGTTGATGGCGTAATAGGCGATCTCGTTGCGGGTGTAGAACGACACCGAGGTGTAGGCCTGGCTCACCGGCACGGTGAGCTTGATCGGCCCGTTCGACAGATCGTAGCGGCAGATCGCGAGCGCAAAGGCCGGGTCCATGAATGGCATCGGCGAGGTCTGCGGATCGGCGAGCGGAAGCTGGGTGACGGCGTTGAGCTTCGTCATCGGCGTCAGCCGCGAATAGGCGTCCTGGGTCGCGATCCGCGGCAACGCCAGCACGCTGACGAGATGGACCACGAGGCCCAGCACCACGCCGGCAACGATGGTGAACAGCAGCCGGATCATGAGCAGCCCGCCGTCGTGATGGTGGGCATCGGCGCGTCGCGCTGGGTGCGTGTGGCAACGCCGACCGGGGTGTCGTAGAGCCGCAGCATCAGCGCGTAACGCTCGATGCCGCCGGTCGGCAACCAGTTGCCGGCGCGCGAGCGCGAGGCGATGCGGATCTCGAACGAGCCGTCGGACTGCCGCACGATCTCCTGGCTGGTGAAGCCGTAGCGCTGCAGCGAATTCGGGACGAGATGACCCTTGCGGTCATAAAGCGTCAGCGTCCAGAACCGCGCCGGCGGCGTCACGCCGGAGACCACGACGTCACAGCGGCCGTCGAGCACCTTCTTCTTGTCGTCGGCGGTCGCGGTGAAGGCAACGCCGTCGCCGGTGCCGATCGGCAGCTCGCCGTTGCGCACGATGGTGGCGCGCGAATAGGGATCGACGTCGGCGGTGCCGGTGCGCGGACGCGCGGTCCACGGGCCGATGGTCAGCGCGCCGATCTCGGTGCCGCGCGTCGTCGTCATCCAGGTCGCGCCGACGCCCACAACGGTTGCGAGCAGAAGGGCCGTCAATGTGATCAGGATCAGCCGCACTTGTTTCGATCAGTTCTTGTTTCGATTAGTTCTTGCGCGGGGCGGATGCGTTCGCATTCTCTTCCGCATAGTTCTGCGGGAAGGCGAGCGCGCTCGTGGACGATGCCGGCTTGGCTTGCTTGGGATCGGTGGCGGCTGATTTGGTCGCGGTCCTGGCCGCGTCATCCAGCAGCTTCTCGACGCGCACCAACACGTCGGCGCCGCGCTTGGTCAAGACCGGCGGCGGACCGGGCTTGGTCTCCAGCACCTTCGGCGCCGCATTGGCCTGCGCGTTGGCGATCCGCTCGGGCGGCAGCTTCTGGCCCATGCCGATGCCGGCGATTTCCCGCACCTCGACGCCCTGATGCGCCGCGAGCATGATGTCGTGCCAGGTCTGCGCCGGCAGCGAGCCGCCGGTCATGCGGTTGGTCGGCGAATAGTCGTCATTGCCGTACCAGACCGCGCAGGTGAAATTGCCGGTGTAGCCGACGAACCAGGCATCGCGATACGCATTGGTCGTGCCGGTCTTGCCCGCGGTCGGAATGCCGTCGAGGGCGGCGCGGCGCGCGGTGCCTTCGCTGACGACGTGGCTCATCATGCCGGCCATGTCGGCGGCAACGGAGGCGGGAATTGCCTGGCGCGGCTTCGGCCCGTCGCGGTCCCAGCGCCAGACCGGATCGCCGGCGCCGGTGCGCACTTCCAGCACGGAATGCGGCGTCACCGCCTTGCCGCGGTTGGGGAAGGTCGCATACGCCACCGCGTGCTCGAGCACGGTGACTTCGTCCGAGCCGATCGGCAGCGACGGCGTGTCGGGCAGCGGCGCCTTGAGGCCGAAGCGGCGGGCGACCTCGACGATCTTGGCGCGGCCGATCTTGGCCGGGTTCGGCGCCTTCGGCTGCTCCTTCTGGCCGATCGCGATCGACAGCTTGACCGGCACCACGTTGATCGAACGCGTGATCGCCTGCGTCAGCGTCACCGCGCCGGAATAGGAATGGCCATAGTTCTGCGGGCACCAATTGCCGATGCAGACCGGGCCGTCGACCACGATCGAATTCGGCGTAAAGCCGTTGAGGAGCGCGGTGGTGTAGACGTAAGGCTTGAACGACGAGCCCGGCTGGCGATAGGCGTCGGTGGCGCGGTTGAACTGGCTGGCGCCGTAGTCGCGGCCGCCGACCATGGCGCGAATGCCGCCGTCGAGATCGGAGACGACGGTCGCTGCCTGGGTCGCGTGATAGTCGCGGCCGAACTGGCGCAGCTGGTTCTCGACCGCGTCCTCCGCGGCCTTCTGCACATTGGTGTCGATCGCGAGCCGGACCACGAAGACGCGCTCGGTGTAGGATTTCGGGAAGGTGTCGACCAGCTTGCGCATCTCGTCGAAGGCGTAGTCGAGATAGTAATTCGGCGACGCCTCGTAGCGGCGGTCGACCGCGAAGGCGGGATTGCGGCGGGCGCCGAACACCTGGCCCTCGGTCATGAAGCCGGCGTCGACGAGGTTGTCGAGCACGACGTTGGCGCGGGCGCGGGCGGCGGGTAGGTTGATGTGGGGCGCGTATTTGGTCGGCGCCTTGAACAGGCCGGCGAGCATCGCGGCTTCGGCGAGCGTCACGTCGCGTGCCGATTTGTTGAAGTAGAAATGCGCGGCGCCGTCGACGCCGAAGGTGCCGCCGCCCATATAGGCGCGGTCGAGATACAGCTTGAGGATCTCGTTCTTGGTCAGGCGCCATTCCAGCCAGACCGCGAGGAAGGCTTCGTTGACCTTGCGCTCGATGGTGCGCTCGTTGCTGAGGAACAGGTTCTTGGCGAGCTGCTGGGTGATCGAGGAGCCGCCCTGGCGGACGCCTCCGGCCTGGGCGTTGGTGACGAGCGCGCGCGCGGTGCCGGCGATGTCGATGCCGAAATGCTCGTAGAAGCGGCGGTCCTCGGTCGCGAGCGTCGCCTTGATCAGCACGTCCGGAAAATCTTCCAGCGGGATCGAATCGTTGTGCTTGATGCCGCGGCTGCCGATCGGGTTGCCGTAGCGGTCGAGGAAGGTCACCGCGAGATCGGACTTCTTCAGCCAGTCCTCGTCCGCGGTCTCGCGGAAGGCCGGGATGGCGAGGGTCAGCATCACAACCAGGCCGCCGAGGCCCAGCGTCGCAGCCTCCGACAGCGGTTCGATGAACACCCAGCGCTTCCAACGCCCGACATAGAAGCGGTCCATGAAGGTCGAGTAGCGCTCGTAGAGCTCGCGGATGCCCTTGGCCGAGGAGAACAGCGAGGAGTCGATGCGCGCATCGAGGTCCAGGAAGAAATTCCGGATCCGGGCCTTCCAATGCGGTGGTATGATCTGGCGCACCTAGAACCCTTGCGGCTTGGTTCGAAAGCGTTCAAGCACCCGGCCGGGGCGGCATCGAGACGTCTTGCGGGAGTGTTGCGGCAAACCCAAGGCGCCCGGCCAGCGACGGTGGGGACTTGCTGTTCCTTCTAGCCGAGCAGGGCCTATAAACCAATGGTCACGCTTGCGATTTTGAACAACAGGCCTAATTGACCCCGGTTCATTACGGGCCTCACGCGGGCGTTGCTTGCAGCCCCGCGGCCGCACGCCCTAGATGGCACCAGCCGTAGCTCTTTCGAACTTTTGTTGAGGCGCATGACCGCAGCTCCCAAACGACCTTCAGGCCAGGAAGGATTCTTCTGGAAAACCAAGACGTTGGAAGAGATGTCGGGGCCCGAATGGGAAAGCCTGTGCGACGGCTGCGGCCGCTGCTGCCTGAACAAGCTCGAGGAAGAGGGCACCGGCGACATCTACTTCACCCATGTCGGGTGCAAGCTGCTCGATGGGGTGACCTGCGGCTGCAAGGACTATGCGAATCGTTCCGACAAGGTTCCGGACTGCGTCCGCCTGACGCCGGCCAATGTCCGCACCCTGAACTGGCTGCCGCCGAGCTGTGGCTACAAGCTCGTTGCGGAAGGGCGCGACCTCTATTGGTGGCATCCGCTGGTGTCAGGCGATCCTGACACCGTGCATGAGGCCGGCGTCTCCGTGCGCGGACGGGTCGAAGGCAGCGAGGTGGAGATCCCGGACGATGAGCTCGAGAACCACATCGTGCAGTGGCCGGCGCAGCTGCCGAAACGGGCCCGCCTGAAGCGACGTCCGAAGGACTGATCCGCCTGTAAGATCGAGGTCGCGCCGGAGCGGATGCCCAGCCCCTGGCGCAGCATATTGATACAATCTGAGATTGTGATATGCTGGCGCCGTTTTACGGCTCATTTTTTTCTCTTGCCTTCTGTTTTCAGTCCCCCACCCGGGGGCGTAAATCTTTGGAGAGCCATATGGCAAAGTCGCAAAAGCAGGCGAAGAAATCTCCCGTGGTCAAAGGTCAGGCCCGGCCATTTTGTCAGAACGGCCCGAGAGTCCCGCCGCAGCTCAGTCCGGCTGTCATGGCCGACACCCTTCGCGCACGTGCGATTATCTCGAGCCGATCCAAGTGGGTGAACGGCACGGTCCTGCACTACTGCTTTTTCACCTCGGGTCACTTTGAAGTTCCCAGGCCCCAGGCGGACGCAATACGCAAGGCCTTCGCGAAATGGAAGGCGGTAGGCATCGGCCTCGAATTCCAGGAGGTCTCCCAACTCGCTGAAGCCGAAGTGCGAATTGGCTATTCAGTGCCAGACGGATCGTCGGCCTCGCAGGTTGGCAGGGACGTGCTGCAGGTATCCCAGACCGAGCCGACCACCGTGTACGGTTGGGATCTGACCTCGCAATATGGCAGCGGCACTGCGCTGCACGAACTCGGACACGTGCTTGGCATGGAGCACGAGCATCAAAACCCCTTCGCCGGCATCAAGTGGCATGACGAAGCTGTTTACAAGTCGCTGGGCGCCCCGCCCAACAAGTGGAGCCGCTCGACGACGTTTCACAACATCCTGGAGAAGCTCACCCCGCAGCAGGTACAGGGTTCAACATGGGACCCGGATTCCATCATGGAATACGAGTTTGAGCCGGGGCTGATTGCGGAGCCGAAGCCTTACGAGACCAATGGTCTGGTTCCTCCGGGGACGCTCTCCGCCGGAGACAAGCAGTGGATCCGCCGCTGGTATCCGCCGCTACAGCCGGCCTTGACGACGCTTCAGCCCTTCCATCCGGCCGTGGTCGATCTCGCCGCTGGTCAGCAGATGGACTATGCGATCAAACCCAGCGCCTCACGCAAATATACCATCGAGACCAAAGGGCCGTCTGACGCAACGCTGGTCCTGTTTGAGGAGGTGAACGGAACGCCGCGGTTTCTCGTGGGTGACGATGATAGCGGCGAGGATCGAAACGCGAAGATTTCCTACAAATTGTTCGCCGGCCGAAGCTATATCGCCCGGCTGCGACTGGTGCATCCAGGCCCCTCGGGCAAGACGGCACTGATGTTTTCCTAAAGGTGCCCTGGAACGTCGCAGGGCTGCCAGCAGCGACCGGGGTCCTGCGACTCTCACCTGGGTCCGTACGCCAATCGTCGCGATGGCCCGACTTTGGGATGCACCCATGCGCCGCGGTGCCTGCCTGGGAAGAACTTTGCTGTCTACATTGGACTGCATAGAACGAATCCTTCGCGGCGTTGCGCCGCCTCATGGCTTCCGATCGAGATGAACAAGTTCGAGCGGCAGAGCAGTTCTGCCGACACCCAGACATTGCCAGACGATATCGCCGAGGAATTGTCCCGCCTTCCGAGCGAGGTCTTGAGCGTCGATGACGCTCCTTCGCTCGCGCCGCGGGCGCCGCTATCGCAGGACGAGGTCCGCACCATCGTCATCAGCCTGATGTTGACGATGTTCCTGGCCGCACTGGACCAGACCATCGTTGCCACCGCATTGCCGACCATCGGACGCCAGTTCCACGATGTCTCCAATCTCTCCTGGGTCATCACCGCCTATCTGCTCGCGTCGACCGCGGTCGCGCCGGTGTTCGGCACGCTCAGCGACATCTACGGCCGCCGCGTCATGATCATCATCTCGCTCAGCCTGTTCGTCGCGGGCTCGGTGCTGTGCGCGATCGCGCCGAACCTGCCGATGCTGATTCTTGCACGCGGTCTCCAGGGGCTGGGTGGCGGCGGCATCATGCCGGTGGTGCAGACCGTGATCTCCGACGTCGTGAGCCCACGCGAGCGCGGCCAGTACCAAGCCTATTTCTCCAGCGTCTGGATGGTGGGCGGCATTCTCGGCCCGGTCATCGGCGGCGTGTTCGCCGAGCATCTGCACTGGTCGATGATCTTCTGGATCAATGTGCCGCTCGCGGCCGCGGCGATCGCGCTGCTGCTGCCCCGGATGAAGAAGATCCCGGTGTTCCACCGCAAGCGCAAGGTCGACTGGCTCGGCGGCGTGCTGCTGATGGCCTCCGCCGTCGTCTTCATGCTGGTGCTGACCTGGGGCGGCACGCGCTTCCCGTGGCTCTCGCCGACCGTGCTTGCGATGGTGGGCGGCGCGGTCGCACTCGCGGTCACTTTCGTGTGGCATGCGCGCCGCGCCGACGAACCGTTCCTGCCGCTACCGCTGCTCGGAGGATCGGTTGTGCCGTTCGGGCTGACGGCCGGCGGCTGCGCGCTCGGTGCGATCACGGGCCTCACCGTGCAGCTGCCGCTCTATTACGAGGCGGTCTATCACCTCAGCGCCAGCGAAGCGGGCCTTGCGCTGATTCCGCTCGCGGCGGTCTCGACCGTCGGCGCGGCCGTCGCCGGTCGCACCATGGCGCGCGCCAAGCACTACAAGCGGGTCGCCATCGTCGGAACGTCCTGGGCCGCGCTGTGCGGCCTCGCCCTCACGTTGACGACGTTGCCGCTCTGGGCACTGCTGACACTGATGGCTGCGTTTGCGCTTGGCCTCGGCACTACCTTTCCGGTCTGCGTGGTCTCGGTGCAGAATTCGGTCGCCCGTCCGCAGGTCGGCACCATCACCGGCGCCTTGAACTTCTTCCGCTCGCTGATGTCCTCGTTCACGGTCGCGGCGTTCGCGGCCATCCTGCTCATCGCCCTCGGTGCCGATGTTCCGCTCGCCGGCGAGCATCACGGCGCCGTCAACGCGATCCCCGCCGACGACATGCGGCATGCGTTCCGCTACGTTTTCGGCGCCGCCACCGCGCTGATGGCTGGCGCCGCGCTCTGCTTGATCATGATGGAGGAGCGGCCGCTGGCCGGTCCGTCCACGACGCAACCCGTCGAGATGGCGGAATAAGAACCGCTAGCCGCGGCCTCCGCCCGGAAAGCTGCTGTTTCGCGGCAATCGAATCGTGAACTCGGTGAACGCGCCGGGCTCCGTCGCGACGTCGATGGTGCCGCCGTGCTGCTTGACCACGATATCGTGGCTCATCGACAATCCAAGGCCGGTGCCTTCGCCGGCCGGCTTGGTGGTGAAGAACGGATCGAACATCTTTTCCTTCACCTCGTGCGGAATGCCGGTGCCATTGTCGCGGATGCGGATCTCGATGCTGTCGCCCCGGTCGCGTGTCGCGGCGATCACCACCGGCTCGTAATCGGCGGCGCCGTCATCCGACTTGCGCTTGGCGACCGCGTGGAAACCATTCGAGATCAGGTTTAGCAGCACCCGGGTGATCTCCTGCGGAAACACTTCCGCTTGCCCGGCCGCCGGATCGAGCTCGCGCTTCAGCGTCACGTCGAACTGTGGCTTCTCGGCGCGGGCGCCGTGATAGGCAAGGTTGAGGCTCTCCTCGACCAGTGCGTTGATGTCGCTCAGCCGATGCTCGCCGCCGCCCTCGCGGGAATGCAGCAGCATGTTCTTGACGATGGAGTCGGCGCGCCTGCCATGCTGCACGATTTTCGCGAGATTGTCCTTCAACAGTCCGGTCAGCTCGTCGACCTCGCTGCGGACGTCGTCCGCGAGCGGGACAGGCGCGAGCGCCTCGTTCAGTTCGTCCGTCAGTTCGGCGGAGAGCGATGCAAAATTGTTGACGAAGTTGAGCGGGTTCTTGATCTCGTGCGCAATGCCGGCCGTGAGCTGGCCGAGCGACGCCAGCTTCTCGGTCTGGACCAGCCGGTCTTGGGCTGCGCGCAAATCGTCGAGGGATTTGGCGAGGTCCCGGGTGCGATCCTGCACCTCGTTGAACAGGCGCGTGTTCTCGATGGCGATCACGGCCTGGTCGGCAAAGGTCTTGAGCAGGGCAATCACCTTGTCCGGGAAAGGACCGGCCTCCGGCCGCGTCACTCCGATGGTGCCGATCGCGACGCCGTCGCGCAGCATCGGGATCACGAGGATGCTGCGATAACCTCGCGTCCGCGCCAGCTCTCTCATGGCGTCCGTGAGGTCGGGCTCGTTCTGCATGTCGCTGCGGAATGCGAACTCTCCGCTTCTTGCCACCCGGCTGTGAATGCCGGACGCCGACAGCGGCGCCGGGAACGAGCTGAGCAGCTCTTCGTTGCCGGCTGCGTTGTCGGTGCTGAAGGCGGCCAGGTGCAGCAGGCCGTCGATGACGCGCGTGACGGTGGAGGAATGGCCGCCGACCAGGGACTTGGCGCTATCGGAGATCGCCTGGAACACCGGCGTCACATCCGCGGGCGAGGCCGCGATCACCTTGAGGATGTCGGCGGTCGCGGTCTGCCGTTCCAACGCCTCCCTCGTGGTATTGAACAGGCTGACATTCTTGATCGCGATCACCGCCTGGTCGGCGAAGGTCTGCAGCAGCCGCACATGATGCTCGCCGAACGCGCCGGTCGCGCGCCGCGTGGCGATGATGATTCCGATGGCCTCGCCGTCGCTCATCAAGGGTGCGAACAGCATGCTGCGGTAGCCGCGGGCGCGCGCGATGTCGCGGGCCGCCGGTTCGACCTCGGTGTCGGGCAATTGCGCCGCCGCCCCATTGGCTACGAGCCGGTAGGGCGGGAACTGCGCGAATGGCACCGGGAACGAGGCCTGCAGCACGCGATCGCCGGCCGGATCGGTCGGCGTGAACGCCGCAAGGTGCGCGGCGCCGCCGATGTAGCGCAGCACCGCCGTGGAGAAGCCGCCGATCAGCCGGTTGGCATTGGCGGCGATAGCGTCGAACACCGGCTGTACGTCGGACGGCGAGGCGGCCATCACTTTCAGAATGTCGGCGGTGGCCGTCTGGCGCTCCAGCGTCTCGCGTGTCTCGTTGAACAGGCGCGCATTCTCGATCGCGATCACCGCCTGATCGGCAAAGGTCTGGAGCAGCTGGACGAGGTCGGCTGCGAACGCGCCGGGCTCGGCGCGCGTGACGCTGATCATGCCGACCGGCGTTCCCCGGTTCATCAGCGGCATGAACAGCACGCTGCGGAAGCCGCGCAGCCGCGCGAGGTTCCGGTTCAGCTCCGGGACCTCCGCGGCTTCGCTATCTGGAAACTGGATCGTCTCGCCGCCACGCACCAGTGCGAAGGTCGGAAAGTCGGCAATCTTGCGCGGGAACGACGCCTTGAGCCCTTCGTCCGCCTCGGGGCTGGTTGGTGTGAACGCCACGAGGTGGAGCTCGTCCTCGATGAACTGAAGCACGGTGGCGGAGAAGCCGCCGAGCAAACGCCGGGAGCTGGACGCGATCGCCTCGAAAACCGGCCGGGCATCGGACGGAGAGGCTGCGATGGTGCGCAGAATCCCGGCGCTGGCGCTCTGACGATCGCGCGCAATCGCAAGCTCGCTTCGAAGCTGCGCGTTCTCGGCTGTGGCCGACTGCAACAGGCGCGCGAGTTCCTCGATGTCGTTGGAAGGGGTGGTCATTCGATTTCCGGCCTGATGCCGCGACATGCGCGGCGCCAAGGCGGATTATCACATCTCCTGCAGCCGGAGCCAGCGTCCGCGACAGCGAGCTTTGCTACCGGAATCCGGTCCGCTTCACGTGCCCGGCCGCGACACCTCGGTCTCCTTGCTGGTGATGAATTCCAGCAGCACGGGAACGCCTTCCTGCGTCTTCTGGATGCCGCGCCTGATCGCGGGGATAATGTCCTCAGGTCTTGTCACCCGCTCGCCATAGCCGCCGAAGGCGCGCGCCATCGCGGCGTAGTCGCCGGAAATGTCGGTCGACCGATACTTCTCGGTCGAGACCGGCATCACCTTCAATTCGATCGCCATCGAAAAATTGTTCAGCAGAATCGACATGATCGGGATGCGCTCGCGCACCGCGGTCTCGAAATCCATGCCGGTGAAGCCGATCGCGGCATCGCCCCAGACATTGATGCAGAGCTTGTGGGGCTTGGCGAGTTTTGCGCCCATGGCCAACCCAAGGCCGTAGCCGAGTTGCGTCGTCTTGCCCCAGCCGAGATAGGTGAGGGGCTCGACCGACTTCCAGAACGGCGAGAGCTGGTCTCGCGGGCTGCCGGCATCGTGGGTGATGATGGTGTTGCCGATGTCGACGGTATGCTGCAGGTCCCACAGCACGCGATAAGGACTCAAGGGCGCATCATTGCTGGTGAGCTTCGGCATCCATTTCGCCAGCCACTCCTTGTGCGAGGCCGCGATCTCTGCGGCGACCGCCGAGGCGTCGCGATCCGCGGTGACGGTCTTGCCGATCTCCTCCAGCAGCGCGTCGAGCACGAGCCCGGCATCGCCGACGAGGCCGATCCTGGCTTCGACGTCCTTGTTGAGATGGTTCGGATCGAGTGTGGAGTGGATGATGGTTTTGTCTTTCGGCATCGCGATGCCGAAGCTTGTTTCAGTGAAGGAGCAGCCGATGCCGAAAATGACGTCGGCCTCGGCCAGGAACTTCGGCACCGCGCGCGGCACCGCAAGGCCGCCGGATCCGAGCGAGAGCGGATGCGTTTCCGGAAACGATGATTTGCCCCCAAGGCTGGTCGTCACGGGAATGGCGAGCCGTTCGGCCAGCCGTTTCAGTTGTGGCCACGCCCGCGCGTAGTGCACGCCCTGGCCGGCATAGATCACCGCGCGCTTGGCGTTGACGAGCAGGTGGGCGGCCTCCTTCACATGAACAGGGTCCGCCCCATAGCGGGTGCGCAGCACAGGCGTGTAGTTCAGCGGCTCCGGCACCTCCTCGTTCCACATGTCGGCGGGGATCTCGACGATGACAGGCCCGCCGCGGCCGTTCTTCAGCTTGGTGAAGGCGCGGCGAAAAATGTTGGCGACTTCCGCGGCGAGGATGATCGGCTCGGACGATTTCGAAAACGCCTTCATCGCCTCGCTGGAATTGAAGTTCGGCTCGATATGCGCAAGCCTGCGCTGATAGCCCATCGGCAGCACCAGCACGGGAACGGATTCGCCGTAGCATTGCGCGACGCCGCCCATCGCGTTCTCCGCGCCGGGCCCATGCTGCATGCAGAACGCGCCGATCGAGCGTCCCGACGTCACCCGCGAGATCGCATCCGCCATGTGGATGCCGACGCGCTCCTGCCGCACCATCACGGGCCTGATATCGGCCTTCGCTGCATGCTCGATCAGATGGTTGACCGGATAACCGCAGAGGATCTCGATCCCCTCGCGCTTCATGATTTCCGCAATCGCAGTGCCGAGCTTCATGGCGTCTCTCTCCCTGGGCAGGCCGGTTGGTCCGGCTGATTAGGGGAGAGAGGATCAGGAAATTGGCGGAGGGTAAAGCGTGAGCGCGTGAGAGCTGCGGTAGGTCAGCTATGCAGCGGGCTGCCGTAGCCCGGATGGAGCGCAGCGCAATCCGGGGCCGTGCCACCGGATATCCCCGCGATGAATTTCGCCGCGCTCCATCCGCTACGACCGCTACTTGCAGCTTTGGCAGATCCTCAGCTTGCGTTTCAATGCCTCGTCTTCTTGATCGATCAATTGCTCAGCGGCGCCTTTAGCACCCGGGTCGGCCCTGGAGCCCGTCGCCGTGCGTGATCTCACAGGCGGGACCATCTGATGCGATGTGTCGTTGTCGTCGCCAGTGCCTACGCTGAAGCCATCGTAGTCGGCGGCCGGGTTCGGCGCCGATGGTAGCCCGCCGATCACCGGCGGCGAAGCTTCTCTGATGGATGCCGCCGGCGGAGGTCTGGAATTTTTGGCGCCCGCGTGCGGCGGCGATCCATTGGGCGGAGAAAGCGAAACCGGCGGTGCGGCCGAAGTCTGTCCTCTCGCGCCGTGCTGCGACCAGACACCGACAACGACGAGGCTGAAAGCCAAGAGCATCACGCTTCTCATCCGCATCCTTGCAGCTGGTTGGTCGATTGACAGTATGAAGGGTATCAGGACCCGCATGGTCGTGAAAGCGCCGCAGCCGGGATTTCGCAGCCGGGAGTATGGTTCACAAAGCGTGACCGGCCCGCCGCGCACTCTCCAGCCGCAATGTCAAAGAGGAATTTAACGCTTGGGCCCTAACTTGCGCTCGCCATGAGTGACCAGGTCGTCCACAGCGAGGTTCAACCGTTTTCGGCGCGCGCGGCGCTCCCCTGGCTGGTGGGCCTCGGCATCTATCTCCTGCTGCTGGTCGCCGGGCCGCGGCTGCTCAGCGATCCCGACACCTATTCCCACATCGAACTCGGACGCTGGATCGTCGCTCACGGCACCCTGCCGACGAGCGACCCGTTTTCGTTTTCGAGGCATGGCTCGCCCTGGATCACCTTCGAATGGCTCTCGGAGATCATCTACGCCGGCGCCTACACTCTGGCCGGCTGGCCAGGCGTCGTCGCCATCGCCGCGGCGGCGATAGCGCTGGCCTTTGGCCTGTTCACGTTCTTCCTGCTGCGCGAGCTGTCGCCGACCCAGACGCTGCTCATGGTGATCGCGGCCGTCATCCTATTGGCGCCGCATATGCTGGCGCGGCCACATGTGCTGGTGCTGCCGCTGATGGTGATCTGGGCGGGCGCGCTGGTGCGCTGCATGGACCGTCGGGAGCCGCCGCCATATTGGGCCCTGCCGCTGTTGATCGTCTGGGCCAATCTGCATGGCAGCGGGGTGCTGGCGCTCGGACTGATCGGCCCCGCGGTGCTGGAAGCGTTGCTGGGCGAGGGACGACGCGAATGGCCGCGCGTGATCCTGCGCTGGCTGCCTTTCACGCTGCTCGCCATCGCAGCGTCCTGCCTGACTCCCCATGGGCCGGAGCCGCTGCTGATGCCGTTGACGACACTTGGCCTCGGCCCGGCTCTTAATTGGATCGCGGAATGGCGGCCGCAGGATTTCGGCCATATGCGAGGTTTCGAGTTGCTGCTGCTGGCGGGTCTCTTCGCCCTCACGCGCGGCAGGATGAGGTTGCCGGTCCTGCGGGCGCTGGTGCTGATCGGCCTGCTCCATTTCGCGCTGGCACAAGTCCGCAACGCGGATCTGCTGGCGCTGCTGGCGCCGCTCTATCTGGCGGCTCCGCTGGGCCGGACCTTCGGCGGGCCGAGCGGCGGTGGTACGGCCGGCGCGTCGCGCGGCCTGAGCTTGGCCGCTCTGGGTGTGTTGATCGTGGCGAGTGGGGTGGCGCTGGCCCGTGACATGCGGCCGGCTCCGGTCATCACGCCCCATTCCGCAATCGCCGAGGCCAATCTCGCCAAGGCGGGGCGTGTGCTCAACGACTATTCCTTCGGTGGTTATCTGATCTTTGCCGGCATTCCCACCTTCATCGATGGTCGTGCCGAACTCTATGGCGGCGCGTTCATCGACCGCTACAATCGTGCGCTGACGCTGCTCGATCTCGGCGACTTCCTCCGGTTGCTCGACGACTACAACATCGATGCGACGCTCCTCGAGCCGCAAACACCGGCCATAGCGATGCTCGACCGGCTGCCCCAGTGGCAGCGCGTCTACAGCGACGATGTGGCGGTCGTTCACAAGCGGCGGGATGCGCCGCAAAGATAAGCCAGGGCGTATCTAACCCGAGGCGTCGCCATCCGGGCAACAACTCCGGTCAGGCGGGCCATCGAGTCACTCGTTGGCGGCGCGGACCGCGGGTGCAGTGACCGATTCGTTGCGGTCGAAACCGGCTCGCGTCTGCACCACATAGAGCGGACGGCGTTTCACTTCGGCGTGGATGCGCCCGACATAAAGTCCGACGATCCCCGTCATCAGCATGTTCATTCCACACAGCAGCGACAGCAGCACGACGGTCGACGACCAGCCGGTCACGAGATGACTGTCGTTGCTGAGCCACATCAGGACCACCCAGCCGCCGTAGAGCATCGCCAGGCCGGAGACCGTCAGGCCGCACCAGATGGCCAGGCGCAGGGGCAGGTCGGAAAAGCCCAGCGCGGCGTTCATCGCGAGCCGCACCATCTTGAACAGCGGATATTTGGTCTCGCCTGCTGCTCGCTCGAGGCGGTGGAAGGTGACCTCGGCCTGCCGGAAGCCGAGCCAGGCGATCATGCCGCGTACGAAGCGGTCCTGCTCCGGCATCTGACGAAGCGCGTCGAGCACCTTGCGATCGATCAGGCGGAAGTCGCCGACATCGGCAGGGATGCCGACCGACGACATCCTGCCGAGAACCCGATAGAACAGATGCGCGGTCGCACGCTTGAACCGGCTTTCGCCGTCGCGCGACAGGCGGCGGGCGTGCACGATGTCGTTGCCGTCCCGCCACTTTGCGATCAATTGCTCGATCACTTCCGGCGGATCCTGTAGATCCGCATCCATGACGATGATCGCTTCACCCTGCGCGGCATCCATACCGGCGGTGATGGCGATCTGGTGCCCGAAATTGCGTGACAGGCCGATATAGCGGAAACGGGGATCGCGCGCGGCAAGCGCGCGTAGCACGATCGAACTGGAATCGCTGCTGCCGTCGTCGACGAAGATTGCCTCGGCCGGCCCGTCGAGGCGGGACAGGACCAGGTCGAGCCGGCGCAGCAGCACCGGCAACACGGCTTCCTCGTTGAACACGGGGATGACGAGGCTGTAGCGAATCGACTGGAGACTGGCCGCCATGCGATGTCCATTCAATGCAGGAGCAGTCTACAGCGGCGGTGGTTAAGGTGGACTTGCTGCGATTGCTGAGGGCCGGATCGGGCAGCCCGAAGCCCTGGGCGGAGCGGGGCGGTGATGTCCGATTAACCACGCTGGGCGGCCGGAACGCCGGTCTTGGTGCTGCTGCGGATCTTGTAGAGAACATAACGCTCCGATGCGTCCAGCGTCTCCAGCAGACCCGGCAGCGGGTTCGGCGTCGGCGCTCCAAGCACGTAGAGATAGTCGAAATCCTGGTACCAGGTGCGGATCGATGGCGGGATATCCGTCGTCGGCTGGCTCGTCGCGATCGCCGTGAGCAGACCTGACGGCACCAGCCCGCCGTCGCGGATGGCAAGGCGGCGCTCGGCCTCGCCGACCCGCACGGGCTGCTTGCCCACTTCCGTGAATAAATTGGCCACGAACGCGTCGGCATAGTGAACGGCCAGCGTAGGCGCATAAAACATCGGATATGAGGTGAGGTCGGCGAAGGGCGGGTCTCCATTGTCGTCCGTGCTGGCGACCAGGATGCGCGAGCCGCGATCGATTTTGTGGAATGACGCGACGATGGCCGCATAGTCGGTGCGGTAAGGCAGCCACACCGCGAGCACGACGGCGAGGTTGATCAGGATGACGCTACTGATCGCGGCGAGCGCTGCCATTCTCCATGCCCGGCTGGGTAGCGTCAGCGAGCAGAAGGCAGGCAGGATCAGAGCCGCAGCGGGAATCACGCGCAGGTCGACGAACGAGGTTCCGAACAGCTTCGAGGGAATGACGACGTAGAGCAGTGCGAAGCCGATCGCGAGCCAGATTCCGGCTGCTTCGAGCTTGAGGACGCCGCGTCTTGCGGCGAAGAACAGCGAGATCATCAGCGTAAGCCCGGTCGCCGCCGCGACCGTCAAATTGTAGCCGTTCATGATGCGCAACGGCCAGATGGGCTTGAATCCGAAGAACCAGTTCGTTCCTTCGGTTCCGATCGATCCCGCCGTCATGCGCATGATCCCAAACAGGGCAAGCGCCGGTATGGCCAACGCGGCGAGCCGCGCGGCGGCGACACCGTACGATATTCGCCCATGGCGGATGCGCGAGAGCTCGTAAACGCCAAGCGTCGCGCCATAGATGCCGAGGGAGAAGAAATGCGCCGTAAACAGCGCAGCGACGAAGACCATGTTGACGACGAAACGCAGTGGCCATGGGCGTTCCGCGAGCATCAGATAGAGCGCGATGCCGCAGAGAGCGAGGCCCAGTCCGAACTCGAAATTCACGAAGCCCCAGCTGAACGGCAGACAGTAAAGGAAAGCGAGCGCCGCAAAGCCGGCGAGATGGACCCGTCCCTTCCGGGCCCATTCGAGCAAAAGCGCGCCTCCGACGATCAGCAATTGGCTCAGGAGCAGAAACAGCCGCGTGGCGTTCTCGACGCTGATCAGCCGCGCCATTTGCGGGACCAGCAGATCCATTCCAAGGTTGGGATAGAATGCCCAGGCCACTTCGTAATACGGATTGGCATTGGGAGTGCCGTTCTGGCTCAAAATGTACATCCGGGCGAGGTGATTGGGATAGTCGACCATCGCGGGGATAGGGGTCAGCAGCACCGGAAGAAACGATAGGGCCGCCAGGACAGCAAGAACGGTGATCGCCACCGATCGGTCCGAGCCAAGACGAGCCCGGATTGTCGAGGTCGGCTTGTCGGAAGGAATCATGTCATCGGGCCGCTGGAGTTTGAGCTTACGCTCTACGACGGCGCAACCGCACGACACAACGCCATAATGTGAACTTCGCGAAAATCAAGCTGGGGTCGCGCCGCATCGGAAGGAGGAGCCCGTCATCCGGCGTGCTGCACGCGGACTCGTGCTGATGAGATTGCGGCGCGCCGGCTATGCCGGCTACTTCACCGCCGCGCTGATCGAGTTGAACTTGCCGCTCAGGAGTGCGCCGCCCGTGTTGTTCACGGCCGTGATGATCGCGAGCGCGATGCCCGTGGCGATCAGACAATACTCGATGGCGGTGGCACCATTTTCATTGGCAAGAAATGACTTGAGCAAAGTCATCGTCAACTCCTGTTCATCCGTCCAACCTAGGCTGGTGCCGTTTTCGGAATGGTAAATTGATTCACTAATTTTTCGCGGGCGCGTCAAAACGCAGGTGGGTGGTCCTCACCTGCCGTTTGATATGGTGTCATCGATTGACTTAAGGTTTCGTCACCCAATTCGGACGCATTTGGCGATGTCGTCATCCCGTCTCAGGACGAGATCTGACGTTCCGGCGCGATCTTGCCGGGGCGTTTCAGCACCGCTGCCAGGCGTCCGACCAGATAGCTCACCGCGCACGGCTGCGCCCGCGCGGGGCTGCCGGCGAGGCTTTCTTCCTCGGCGGCGTCGTTGACGATGCCGATGTAGTTCTTTCTGGCGTCCTGCTGCTGCACGAGCCTGCAAATCCCGGGTTCATTCGAGGGGCGACCATGCTGCGCAGAGCGAGAAGCGTCGGTTAATTTTGTCTTCCGTAGGATTACGTGCCGCCCCCGCGACTGCGGGCAGACGCTGAAAGCGCGGGCTTGGCTTAACGGATTGTTGAGCCTGTTCTCGACCGGGGTGCAAAGCTCAGTCGCGCCGAGCGTCCGCATTCAGCGCCCGCAACACCGCGATGCGGGCGAACATCGTCCAGCCGCCGCCGGTCTCGGCCGCGTTGATCAGGGTTTCGATCGCGGTCTGCCAGTGGCTGGCATGCTGCGTATCCTCGGGCAGTCGCATGATGTGATCGGCAGCTTCTTGCAGCGTCCGCAGCTTGCGCCCGCCACGTAACGAAATGGGGTCGTCGAACGCAGTCGACCAGGGCATGTCAGGTCGGCCGATCGACGAGGGGAGGCATCACGGCGTCGTCGCTATGCGATGGTTCTAGCCGGCCTTCTTCGCCCGCGCCGGCGCGCGCACTGGCTTGTCGGCCTTCTTGGGAGCGGCTTTCGCAGCAGCGTCCTTGCCGCCCTTGCCCGCGATCGGCAGCAGCATCTCGCGCTGGCCTTCGACGCGCTTCTTCGGCTTCTTGCCCTTGACGGCGTCCTTGCTCACGTCCTTGGCCACCTTCGCCGCGGGGCTTGCGTCCTTCTCGTTCGCGATGCTCTTCTTCAGCGCGTCCATGAGGTTGATGACGTTGCCGCCGGTCTTGGGCGCGGCCTTTGCTGCGATGGGCGCGCCGCTGCGCTTCTTGTTGATGAGGTCGATCAGCGCGGTCTCGTAATGGTCCTCGAACAGCTCGGGCTCGAACGCGCCGGACTTCTTCTCGACGATGTGCTTAGCAAGGTCGAGCATGTCCTTGGTCAGCTTCACGTCCTGGATGTCGTCGAAATAGTCCTTCTCGCCGCGCACCTCATAGGGGTAGCGCAGCAGCGTCCCCATCAAGCCGCTCCCGAGCGGCTCCAGCGCGATGATGTGCTCGCGGTTGGTCAGCACCACGCGGCCAATCGCGACCTTGTCCATGCTCCGGATCGTCTCGCGGATCACCGCAAAGGCGTCATGGCCGACCTTGCCATCGGGCACGAGATAATAGGGGCGGATCAGATAGCGGCTGTCGATGTCGGTCTTCGGTACGAACTCGTCGATCTCGATCGTGTGGGTGGAGTCCAGCGCGATGTCGTCGAGCTCGTCCTTGGTGACCTCGATATAGGTGTCGGTGTCGACCTTGTAGCCCTTGACGATGTCCTCCGAGGTCACCTCGTCACCGGTCTCGGCGTCGACCTTGAGGTACTTGATCCGGTGGCCGGTTTTGCGGTTGATCTGGTTGAACGAGACCTTCTCCGTATCCGAAGTGGCCGGATAGAGCGCGACCGGGCAGGTCACGAGCGACAAACGCAGAAAACCCTTCCAATTGGCGCGGGGGGCCATGGGCTACTCCAAACGCAACGGGGACAGAAGACGAAGATACCATCGGGGAACAACGAATCATAGCAAGGCGGATCGCTGAATCTTGCAACTGCGTTAACCGGCCGCCCGGTGCCCGGTTGCAACCTGATCAGGCCGCAAACGCCGGAACATCATATCCCATCATGCGTTGGCACGAGACATTCCGCCGCGAGCAGTCGCGGCCATGCGACGCGACAGCCAGAATTGAGGTCACCATGGCAACCACGCGAGACCAACGTCAGATCGTGGAAACTCCGACCGAGGCGCGCCAGGGCGAGCCTGGGCCGTCGGTGGCGGCGCTGCTCGCCATATCGACCGGGCTTGCGATCCTGATCCTCGCGGTCATCTGGTTCGTGTTCTTCCGGACCTGATCGGCAGATCGAGCGGACGGTTCGCACCTTCCGACTCGCCGCGTACCGCGGCACATTGCGCCCGCCAGGCCGCCGGTTCGTCCGGTGGCCTGGCGGGCGCAATGCGTTTTGCGCGAACTGGTTGGATATGACCAAAAAGTAACGCGGCCGGTTCCCCGTGTTCATATTCAGTTCACGCCGGAATTGCTCATCTGTGCGGGTGTTCATGCGGCCTAGTTCTGGAGAGAAGCGTGCGCCTGCTCGTCGTTGAGGACGACCCCGATCTCAATCGCCAGCTCACCAAGGCGCTGACCGACGCCGGCTATGTCGTCGATCGCGCCTTCGACGGGGAGGAGGGGCATTATCTCGGTGACAACGAGCCCTACGATGCCGTGGTGCTCGACATCGGCCTGCCGAAGAAGGACGGCATCTCGGTCCTGGAAGCCTGGCGGCGCAACGGCCGCACCATGCCGGTCCTCATCCTCACCGCGCGCGACCGCTGGAGCGACAAGGTCCAGGGCTTTGATGCCGGCGCCGACGACTACGTTGCAAAGCCGTTCCACCTGGAGGAGGTGCTGGCGCGCATCCGCGCGCTGCTGCGCCGCTCCACCGGCCATGCCCAAAGCGAGCTGAGCTGCGGCCCCGTCACGCTCGATACCAGGACCGGCCGGGTCAGCGTATCGGGCAATCCCATCAAGATGACGTCGCACGAATATCGGCTTCTGGCCTACCTGATGCATCATTCGGGGCGCGTCGTGTCCCGCACCGAGCTGGTCGAGCATCTCTACGACCAGGACTTCGACCGCGACTCCAACACCATCGAGGTCTTCGTCGGCCGCATCCGCAAGAAGCTCGACGTCGACATCATCCAGACTGTCCGCGGCCTCGGCTATCTCCTGACCCCGCCGCCCCCCGGCGCTTGAATCGTGGTGTCTCGAACGGTCTTGTCTAGACGTATCTTGGCTTGACGGGCGGCCCGGCAGAGGCCTTGTTCGGGTCATGAGTTCCGACGCCATGCCACCCCGCGCCTCCGGGATCATTCCGATGCCCGCCAGCTCGCTCGCGAACCGCCTGTTCCTGTCGGCGACCGCGTGGCTCGTGGTGATCCTGGCCATCACCGGCGTAGTGCTGTCGTCGGTCTACAAGAACGCCACCGAGCGCGCCTTCGATCGCCGGCTCAATCTCTATCTCCGCACATTGATCGCCGAGGTTGCCACCCCCGACGAGCCCCCGGACCGCCAGTTCCAGTCGCTCGGCGAGCCTCTGTTCGAACTGCCGTTGTCCGGCTGGTACTGGCAGATCACGCGGACCGACACCGAAAAGCCGGAGGTGCGCTCGTCGCGCTCGCTCTGGGACAAGAAGCTGCCGAAGCTGGAAGAGCAGGGCACCGAGCTTACCGCCGCGGGCATCCGGATCGCTTATGTCGACGGTCCCGAGGGACAGAACCTGCGCATGGTGGAGCGGCCGGTCGATCTCGGCGCGGACGGCAAATTTCTCGTCAGTGTCGCCGGCGACGACACCGAGATTTTCGACGAGACGCGCAGTTTCGATTACTATCTCGGCGGCACCTTTACCGCGCTCGGCATCGTGTTGCTGCTGACCACCGTGTTCCAGGTCCGCTTCGGTCTCGCGCCGCTCAAGCGCATCTCCGAATCCATCGCCGACATCCGGTCCGGGAGGGCGGAGCGGCTCGAGGGCGAGTTCCCGGTCGAGATCGCGCCGCTGGCGCGCGAGACCAACGCGCTGATCGACGCCAATCGCGAGATCGTCGAGCGCGCCCGCACCCATGTCGGAAACCTCGCCCACGCCATCAAGACGCCGCTCTCGGTCATCGTGAACGAGGCTGGCGCGCATGCCGCCGATCCGTTCGCGGCAAAGGTGATGGAGCAGGCCGACGTGATGCGCGACCAGGTCGCCCATCATCTCGAGCGCGCGCGCATCGCGGCGCGGGTCTCGGTCGTCGCGACGGTGACGGAGGTTGCACCGGCCATCGAGGCATTGCGGCGGACCATGGAGAAGATCCACCGCGGCCGCGGCATCGTGGTCGAGGCCGAGGCCGATCCGTCGGCGAAATTTCGCGGCGAGCGGCAGGA
Organism: Bradyrhizobium sp. Kon58; assembly: GCF_055807455.1. Taxonomy (NCBI): domain Bacteria; kingdom Pseudomonadati; phylum Pseudomonadota; class Alphaproteobacteria; order Hyphomicrobiales; family Nitrobacteraceae; genus Bradyrhizobium; species Bradyrhizobium sp. Kon58. The sequence goes on along the minus strand of NZ_JBVVOT010000017.1, from coordinate 27,389 downwards.
TCTGGAGGAGATGGTCGGCAATCTCGTCGACAACGCCTGCAAATGGGCGGCCTCGCGGGTCTTCATCGAAGTTCTGGTGGAGGCGCCGCATCAGGCGAGCGCCGGTCCGCGGCTGCATATCATCGTCGACGACGACGGCCGCGGCCTATCGGAGGCCGAGCGTACCCAGGTCTCACGGCGCGGCCAGCGGCTCGACGAGTCCAAGCCCGGATCGGGGCTGGGGCTGTCGATCGTGACCGAGCTCGCTGCGCTCTACGGCGGCAGCCTCTCACTCGGCCGCGCGCCGACCGGGGGCTTGCGGGCGGAGCTGGTCCTCCCCGGAATATAATCCCTTGTTCCGACGCGACTATTTGACCTGCAGCAGCACACCGATCCGGACGAAACCAGGGGTATTCGGAGCGACTTCCTAAACGGCTTCTTAAGCGGGCCCACCTATGATCGAGCAGGACGGATCCCACGTCCGCCATTTTACCGTTCATTACCCGGGCGCATGAGCCAGACATCGATCGAGCGGCTGAGGGAATATCTCGCGCAGCTCCCGCCGCAGGCGCAGGCACTGCTGATGCGGGAGTTCGAGCGCGCGCTCGAGCGCGGCCAGGACACGGCCGTCGCGATCCTCGTGCTCGACCAGCTGCGCAAGATTGTCCGCAAGACGGAAGCCGACGCGGCCCCACCGCCGCGTACGGACGACCTGTCGCGGCTGCTGTTCCAGGTGTTGGAACCCTTCCTGGTCGAAGCAGGCGTCCCGATCCGGGCCGGGCAGATCCGCCGCTCCTCGCTGGCTCCGATCTGGCAATGGCTCGGCCGCGACGGTGCTCCGGCCAAGCTGAGCGAATTCGAGGCGGCGCTGGCACGCATGCCGGCCGACAGCGCAGGGCAGGTCGAAGCGCTGGCCTCGAAGCTCCAGGCGGTCGCCGCGGATGCCATCTTCGAGCTGACGGGACCGGGCGGGGGTGACAAATCGCGTGCGCTCGCACGCGTTGGTCCGCCCAACGTGATCGAGGATCTCTATTCGACCGGGGCGGTGCTCGCGGTCCGCGACGCCATCGCCACCTTGAACGAGAAGCTGCCGCGCTCTTTGCGCGCCTTCGGCGATGCTCAGATCGCCTCGGTGACTGCCGCGCTCAACATTCCCGTCCTCCAGACACCGCAGATGCTGCCCTTCGCGCTCTCCATCGTCGTGCAGCGGATGACCGCGCCGTGGCAGATCATCCGCCTCGCCATCAAGATTGCCGCGTCCGACGACGAGATCCGTGTCGCGGCAACGCCCTATGGCGTCGCCGTCACGATGGCGCTGCATGATCTGTCTTGCGTGGCCGCCATCCTGCGCATGGACATCAAGCGCGGCCATTTCGACAATGTCGCCGGCAGTCTCAAGACGCTGCACGACGGCGTCCGGGGCCTGCGTACCGAGCTCGACCTGCGCAACGATTCCGCTTGGGGCAAGCAGTTGACCTCGATCCGGGCCGACATCTCCAACGCGCTGCAATCCGAGATCGACAGTGTTCCCGGCCGCGTCCGCCGCATCCTGCGCCAGCGCGCCGAGAAGGACATTCCGCCGGGCGCGCGGATCGACAGCACCGAGGTCGAGGAAACCGTGGCGCTGATCGATTTCGTCGCGACCTGTCGCAACTATGCGAGCGAGCTTGCGATCAACGAGGTGACACTGCGCACCTATTCCGACCTCCAGCAATATGTCGAGCGTTCAACCGAGCAGCTGGTGCAGTCGCTGCGCGGCGCCGATCACAAGGTCCGCACCTATCGGCAGCAGCAGGTGCAGGCCGCGATCCGCTTCTGCCAGGTGCTGTTCGGCGATGATTATGCCTCGCTGATGAGCCGCGCCGCGGAGAACGCGGCCACGGGCGAGCGCAAATCGTCGCGCGCGAGCTGATCCAGGCGCATATTTCAGTAGTCACAATTTCAGGTTGACGGTGCCCATGTCGGGCCCTACGGTCGCCGTGCAAATTTTGATATTTCTATCTGTGGGCGCATGAAATCCGTTATCAGTTCCATCGAAATCGAGAATCGCGTCGTCGTTGCCAAATATCAAAGGCTGATGGTCGGCGCGAAGGTGGTGCTGGTCGAGAAGGCAAGCGGTCGGCAGCTTCCTGAGACCGTCACCAGGGTTGCATCGCCCGTTCCGGTCGGGGCGTTGCGCATCAGATTGCCCGACGCTATCGAGCCGGGAACATACTTCCTGAAGGCCTTCAACGGGCATGGCGAGGACGCCGCCCAAAGCGCGGACTTCGAGATCAGCTAAGCCGTTGGATTTTCACCATTTCGGGACCGTGCGCGGTCGCGCCGAATTGACAATTGTCAATTGCCGCATCGTCCGGCCGTGGTGTAAAGCCACCTGTGGGCGCGGCTTGCGCGCTGCCGGAAGCTTGCCAGATGACGCTATGGTTCGTGTTCGCGCTGATGACGGTCGCGGCGATCTTCGCCGTGCTTTTGCCGCTCGGCCGTAGCGGACGCACGCAAAATCAGGGCAGCGAGGTCGCGGTCTACAAGGACCAACTCGCCGAGATCGAGCGTGATCTTGCCGGAGGGCTGATCGCAGCGCCCGAAGCGGAGGCCGCGCGCGTCGAGGTCAGCCGCAGGCTGCTCGCGGCGGCCGGCAGCGAGCCCGCAACGGCACCGAATTCCAGCCTCAAATGGCGCCGCGCAGCGGCCGTGCTGGCTCTTGCCGGCCTGCCGCTGGTTGCGATCAGCGTCTATGTCCCGCTCGGCTCGCCTAGGCTTCAGGATTTTCCACTGGCGCAGCGGGAGCGCGGATCCGGGTCCGGCATGGCGCAGTCGCTCGAGAATCTGGTCGTCCAGGTCGAGCAACATCTGGAAAAGAATCCGACCGACGGGCGCGGCTGGAACGTGATCGCGCCCGTGCTGGAGAGGCTTGGCCGCTTCGACGACGCCGTGCGCGCCTATCGTAACTCGCTCACCTACAATGGCGAGAGCGCGGAGCGCCGGTCCGATCTCGGCGAAGCGATCTCGGCCGCCGCCGGTGGCGTCGTGACCGCCGAGGCCAAGACCGAGTTCGAGCGCGCGCGGGCGCTCAGCGCCGACGACCCCAAGGCGAACTATTTTCTCGGTCTCGCCGCCGAGCAGGACGGCCGCAAGGACGATGCCGCCAATATCTGGCGCGCGCTGCTGGCGAAAGCGCCGGCGGATGCGCCGTGGCGCCCTCTGGTGCAGACCTCGCTCGCCCGGGTCGGCGGCGGTGGCGCGACGATGCCGGCGCTGTCGGATGAAACCCTCGCAGCTTCCAAGGACATGAAAGAGGGCGATCGCAACGCGATGGTTCGCGGCATGGTCGAGCGGCTCGCCACGCGCCTCAAGCAGAACGGCGACGACGTCGAGGGTTGGCTGCGCCTGGTGCGCGCCTATCTCGTGATGGGGGATCGCGACAAGGCGGTGGGGGCATCGACCGATGCCCGCCAGGCAGTTGCCAACGATGCAGCGCGGTTGCGCCAGCTCGATGAAGGCCTCAAGACACTCGGGCTCGACGGATGACGATGTCACGACGAGACGGGCAGGGAATGGATACGCCATGACGCGCAAGCAGCGACGTATGACCATCATCGGCGGCTCGCTTGCCGTGCTCGCGCTCGCCGCCGCGCTGGTGCTCAACGCACTGCGCGACTCCATCGTGTTCTTCTCGACGCCGACCATGGTCGCCGAGAAGCACGTTGCGCCCGGCAAGCGGTTTCGCCTCGGCGGCCTGGTGCAGCCCGGCTCGCTCCAGCGCGGCGACAATCTCGCAGTGACCTTCGAGGTCGCCGACGGCGGCGCCAAGCTTCCGGTCGCCTTCAAGGGCATTTTGCCCGACCTGTTCCGGGAAGGGCAGGGCGTCGTCGCCGAAGGCGCGCTCGACGCCGATGGCGTGTTCAAGGCCGACACCGTGCTCGCCAAGCACGACGAAACCTACATGCCCAAGGACGTCGCCGATACCCTGAAGAAGCAGGGGCACTGGAAGGATGATTACGGTGCCAAAGCTTCCGATGGCGTCAAGGCTTCAGATAGCGTCAAGCCTGGGGCCACGACCGCACAGGGCAATCCGCAGGGAGCAGTGCGGTGATCGCGGAGTCAGGACATTATGCACTGGTGCTGGCGCTCGGACTGGCACTGATCCAGTCCATCGTGCCCCTGATCGGCGCGCGACTGCGCGATGACGCGCTGATGAATGTGGCGCGGTCCACCGCGTTGGCGCAGCTTCTGTTCGTCGGTGCGTCGTTCATCGCATTGGTGATGCTGCACGTAGAGTCGGATTTCTCAGTTGCCAACGTCTACGAGAATTCCCACTCCATGAAGCCGCTGCTCTACAAGATCACCGGCGTGTGGGGAAACCATGAAGGTTCGATGCTCTTGTGGGTGTCGATCCTCGCGCTGTTCGGCGGATTGGTCGCGGCCTTCGGCAATAATCTGCCGCTGTCGCTGCGCGCGCATGTGCTGGCCGTACAGGCGTGGATCGCCAGCGCCTTCTATCTCTTCATCCTGGTGACCTCTAATCCGTTTCTGCGCATCGCCAACCCGCCGATCGAGGGACGCGATCTCAATCCGGTGCTTCAGGACATCGGTCTCGCCGTGCATCCGCCAATGCTCTATCTCGGCTATGTCGGCTTCTCGATCTCGTTCTCCTTCGCGATCGCGGCGTTGCTGGAGGGGCGGATCGATGCCGCGTGGGCGCGCTGGGTGCGGCCGTGGACGCTGGTCGCCTGGATCTTCCTGACGCTCGGCATCGCCATGGGCTCGTACTGGGCCTATTACGAACTGGGTTGGGGCGGCTGGTGGTTCTGGGACCCGGTCGAGAACGCCTCGCTGATGCCGTGGCTTGCAGGAACCGCGCTGCTGCATTCTGCTTTGGTGATGGAGAAGCGCAACGCGCTGAAGGTCTGGACCATTCTCCTGTCGATCCTGACCTTCTCGCTATCGCTGCTCGGCACCTTCCTGGTGCGCTCGGGCGTCATCACCTCGGTGCATGCCTTCGCGACCGATCCAACCCGCGGCGTGTTCATTCTCCTGATTCTCTGCCTGTTCATCGGGGGCAGCCTGTCGCTGTTCGCGGGGCGCGCGACCTCGTTGAAGCAAGGCGGCTTGTTTGCGCCGATCTCGCGCGAAGGTGCGCTGGTGCTGAACAATTTGCTGCTCACGGTCGCCTGCGCGGTGGTGCTGTTCGGCACGCTCTATCCGCTGGCGATGGAGATGCTCGCCGACTTCAAGATGTCGGTCGGTGCTCCGTTCTACAATCTCACCTTCGCCCCGCTGTTCACGCTGTTGCTGCTCGCCGTGCCGTTCGGGCCGATGCTGGCATGGAAACGCGGCGATCTGCTTGGCGTCACCCAACGTCTCCTCGCGGCCGGCGTTGCCGGGCTTGTCGCCGTTGCCATGGTTTGGGGCTGGGCGCTCGGCGGCAGCGCGCTGGCGCCATTGGCGATCGGACTTGGCGTCTTCGTCATTGCCGGCGCCGCGACGGATCTGGCCGAACGAACCGGCTTGTTCCGCCTGCCGTTCGCGACGACGCTGCATCGTGCCCGCGGTCTGCCGCGCTCGGCCTGGGGCTCGGTATTTGCGCATGCCGGCCTCGGCGTCGCGCTGATCGGAATCGTCTGCGAGACCACCTGGAACAGCGAATATATCGCCACGATGAAGCAGAACGACGTCGCCCATGTCGCCGGCTATGACGTCAAGCTGGACGGCCTGTTTCAGCGCCAAGGGCCGAACTTCCACGAGATGATCGCCGAGTTCAACGTCAGCAGTGACGGCGAGAAGCTCAGCGTGATGACGCCGTCCAAGCGCAGCTTCACCACCCGCGGCTCCTCGACTACCGAGGCCGCGCTGCTGACGCGTGGCGCCAGCCAGCTCTACATCTCGCTCGGCGACGCCACTGCCGAGGGCGCCATTGCCGTGCGCATCTATCACAAGCCGCTGGTGCTGCTGATCTGGTGGGGGCCGGTGCTGATGGCGTTCGGCGGCGTGCTGTCGCTGTCGGACCGGCGCCTGCGGGTGGGTGCGCCAAAACCGGCGCGGGCAAAGCAGCGCCTGCAGCCGGCGGAGTGATCTGATGCGCCGAATGATGGTCGCGTTCATCGCGCTGGTGCTGCTGGCCTTGCCTGCGGCGCATGCCGTGCAGCCCGACGAGATCATGTCGGACCCTGCAAAGGAGTCGCGTGCACGCGACTTGTCGCGCGAGCTGCGCTGCATGGTCTGCCAGAACCAGTCGATCGACGATTCCGATGCGCCGCTCGCGCGCGATTTGCGGCTCCTGGTGCGCGAGCGCATCGCGGCCGGCGACAGCAATTCGCAAGTGCTCGATTTCCTGGTTGCGCGCTACGGCGAGTTCGTGCTGCTCAAGCCGCGCTTCGAGCGCCAGAACATGCTGCTGTGGCTGCTCGCGCCGCTGCTGCTGCTTGGCGGCGGCCTGGCGCTATGGCTGCAAATCCGCCGGCGCTCGCGAAATGGTGCAGACCTACCGGCTCCGCCGCTCACGCCCGACGAGGAAGCGCGGCTCGCCGCATTGATGGCGGATGAAGCCAAGTCTCACTAGCTACGTTGCTGCGCGCAGAAGCCGGCGCTGCGCGGGCGTTCCCGGAACTTCGTTAAGTTCCTACAGGTTCAGTGCTTTCGGCCGCGATAAACTGCCGCATCCGCATTCTGCGTTCATTACAAAAGTTTAACCCCGCCGCCAGCGCACGGTAAGGCGGCAGCCCCCATCTTCAGGTCCGTAAGGTGCCGCCGTCAGGCGCCAAATGGATTTCAAGGCCCTGGAGATCTCTGCATGACCGACCGTTCCGACCTCTCGAACCTTCCGTCCTACCGGCAGCCCCGCCGGTCCGTTTTCTCGGCCCGCAAGATCGCGCTGATGGCCTCGGTTGTCGCCGGCCTCGGCGCCGCCGTCTACGGCTTCGGCACGTCGACCTCGCCGGCCGACCTGTTCTCGAGCCCGGCGCATGCACAGGTCAACAACGAGGTCCGCAAGGTCGAACGCCCAATTGGTTTCGCCGACATCGTCGAGCGCGTGAAACCGTCGGTGATCTCGGTGAAGGTCAACATCAAGGAAAAGACCGCGAGCAATGACGACGGCGATGACGCGCAGTCGCCGTTCCAGCCGGGCTCGCCGATGGAGCGATTCTTCCGCCGCTTCGGCGGTCCGGATGGCATCCCGGGCCTCAAGGGTGGCGGCGGTCGTGGCCGCGTCGTGCAGGGCCAGGGCTCCGGCTTCTTCATCTCGGCTGATGGCTTCGCCGTGACCAACAACCACGTGGTCGACGGCGCCGACAAGGTCGAGGTCACGACCGACGACGGCAAGACCTACACCGCCAAGGTGATAGGTACCGACCAGCGCACCGACCTCGCCTTGATCAAGGTCGAGGGAAGCTCGAACTTCCCGTTCGCGAAGCTTGCCGACGGCAAGCCGCGGATCGGCGACTGGGTGCTCGCGGTCGGCAACCCGTTCGGCCTCGGCGGCACCGTGACTGCCGGCATCGTTTCGGCCAGCGGCCGCGACATCGGCAACGGCCCCTACGATGATTTCATCCAGATCGACGCGCCCGTGAACAAGGGCAATTCCGGCGGTCCGGCCTTCGACACCAACGGTGAGGTGATGGGCGTCAACACCGCGATCTACTCGCCTTCCGGCGGCAGCGTCGGCATCGCGTTCTCGATCCCCGCCAGCACCGTGAAGAGCGTGGTGGCGCAGCTCAAGGACAAGGGCTCGGTCAGCCGCGGTTGGATCGGCGTGCAGATTCAGCCGGTGACATCCGACATCGCCGACAGCCTTGGCATGAAGAAGGCCGAAGGCGCGCTGGTTGCCGAGCCGCAGGCGAATGGTCCGGCGGCCAAGGCCGGCATCGAGTCCGGTGACGTGATCACGTCGGTCAACGGCGAATCGGTCAAGGACGCCCGCGAGCTCGCCCGCACCATTGGCGGCCTGGCGCCCGGCGCGACCGTGAAGCTCAACGTGCTGCACAAGGGCCAGGACAAGGTCGTGAACCTCACCCTCGGCCAGCTGCCGAACACGATCGAGGCCAAGGCCGACATCGACAAGGACAGCGGCAAGGGCGCGAGCCGCGGCACCGACGTGCCCAAGCTCGGCATGACCGTGGCGCCCGCCGATTCCGTGGCCGGCGCCGGCAAGGAAGGCGTCGTGATCACCGAAGTCGATCCAAAGAGCGCCGCAGCCGAGCGCGGCTTCAAGGAAGGTGACGTGATTCTCGAAGTCGGCGGCAAGAGCGTGAGCACCGCCGGTGAAGTCCGCGACGCCATCAACACGGCGCGGACCGACAACAAGAACAGCGTCCTGATGCGGGTGAAGAGCGGCGGCCAGTCGCGCTTCGTCGCCGTGCCCATCGCCAAGGGTTAACCAAGGGCCAGGCCTCAGGAGGCCTCCGAGATGAAGGGTGTCGCCGGCATCAGTCGCCCCCGCCGACGGCGCCCTTCGGGGGAGCAGCGCAACGTTTGCTTCCCCTGTCTACCTTCCGGTGGAATACGCCCCCCTCCGTCGGAAGGCCTAGGGCGGTGAAGTCCCCCCAGCTTCACCGCCCGCCTTTTTCTCGATGCCAGAGTCTCTCACTCGGCTTGCATGCGATTGCCGCTCGCGCCATGTTTAGAGAAGGTTCACTCCCTTGACCGTTGCCGAACGCACGATGCGCCTCCTCATCATCGAAGACGACCGCGAATCCGCCGACTACCTCGTGAAGGCGTTTCGCGAGGTCGGGCACATTGCCGACCACGCCGCCGACGGCGAGGAAGGCCTCGCCATGGCCGAGAACGGCGACTACGACGTGCTGGTGGTTGACCGCATGCTGCCCAAGCGCGACGGCCTGTCGGTGATCGGCGCGCTCCGCGACAAGGACGATTCGACGCCGGTGCTGATTCTCTCCGCGCTCGGCCAGGTCGACGATCGCATCAAGGGCTTGCGCGCCGGCGGCGACGACTATCTGCCGAAACCCTATTCCTTCGCCGAGCTGTTGGCCCGGGTCGAGGTGCTGTCGCGCCGCCGCGGCGGTCCGGCCGAGGACACACTGTACCGCGTCGGCGATCTCGAGCTCGACCGGCTCTCCCATCGTGTCGCGCGCGGCAAGGACGAGCTGACGCTGCAGCCGCGCGAATTCCGCCTGCTCGAATATCTGATGAAGCATGCGGGCCAGGTGGTGACCCGCACCATGCTGCTGGAGAACGTCTGGGACTATCATTTCGATCCGCAGACCAACGTGATCGATGTGCACATTTCACGGCTGCGTTCCAAGATCGACAAGGGTTTTGAGCGGCCGCTGCTGCACACGATCCGCGGCGCGGGATACATGATCCGTGACGGCATTCGGTAAACTCGTCCGCACCACGGCATTCCGGCTGACGCTGGTCTATTTGCTGTTGTTCGCGATGTTCGCGGCCTCGCTGCTGGCCTATTTCGCCTGGAATACGCGGCGGCTGATCACCGAGGAAATCACGCAGACGGTCAATGCCGAGACCTCGGAGATCAACGAGATCTACGGCCGCCGCGGCTTGGTCGGCCTCGTGCGCGCGATTGAGTACCGGGCGCTGCGGCCGGGGGCCAACCTCTACCTCGTGACCACGCCGACCGGGCAGGCGATCGCCGGCAATGTCGGCTCGCTGGCGCCCGGCGTGATGGCGACGCGCGGCTGGTCGGAGACGGCGTATCGGCGCATCGAGGATGCGGACGAGCGCGACCATCGCGCCCTGGTGCGCGTCACCGAGCTCGAGAATGGCTTCCGGCTTCTGATCGGGCGCGACCTCGCCGAGCGGCGGCGCCTGTTCGGCATCGTCGCCAAGGCCGCGCAATGGTCGGTGCTGATCGTCGTGGTGCTTGGCCTGGGCGGCGGGATCTTCGTCGCGCGCAGGGTGCTCAGGCGCATCGACGCGATGAGCGGCACCGCCCATCGCATCATGACCGGCGATCTCAGCGAGCGCCTGCCGGTAGGACGCAGCGGTGACGAGCTCGACCGCCTCGCCGAAAACCTCAATGCCATGCTGGAGCGCATCGAGGCACTGATGGCGGGGCTGAAGGAGGTCTCCGACAACATCGCCCACGATCTCAAGACGCCGCTGACACGCTTGCGCAACCGCGCCGAGGAGGCGCTGGCGAAATCAGGCAGCGAGGCCGATTACCGCGCCGCGCTGGAGCGGACCATCGAGGAATCCGATGGCCTGATCCGCACCTTCAACGCGCTGCTGATGATCGCGCGCGCCGAGTCCGGGCAGGCGCGCGGCAACATGGACGATTTCGACGCGGCCGATGTCGCACACGGCATCCACGAGCTCTACGAGCCACTGGCTGAAGACGACGGCATGACCTTGAAGGTCAGGTGCGAGCCGACGCCGGTTTACGCCAACCGCGAGTTGATCAGCCAGGCCCTCGCCAATCTTGTCGAGAATGCGATCAAATACGGCAAGCCGGTCGCGCTAACAGGTGGAACCGTGGTCAGCCTCGATTCAAGGCAGATCACGATCGAGGCGAAACGCGAGGGCGACCAGGTGCTGCTCAGCGTCACCGATCGCGGCCCCGGTATCCCCGAGGCCGACCGCAAGCATGCCGTCGAGCGATTCGTGCGGCTGGAAGCCAGCCGCACGCTGCCTGGATCCGGCCTCGGCCTCAGTCTCGCCTCCGCGGTCGCGACATTGCATGGCGGTGAGTTGAGGTTGGGTGACGCCCAGCCCGGGCTTGTCGCCACGCTGGTGCTGCCGGCGCGCGCGGGGGCCAGCGACAGGGTTGCTCCGCCAATGCAGGATGTGCCACAGAAGGTGGCATGAACCATTCCGCGCCGGGAAACGCGGACAAGCATGGTGAGAGACTCGCCGCACGCTTCGCGGAGGCTCCCCATATTGCCGCTTCCGTCACCGACCAAGGACGTTTTGAAAGCTGGCTGGCCGAGCTCGAGCCCGCGCAATTCACCCGTCTTGAAGCGCTGCTGGCTCACCGCTTCGCGCGCGACGTCCTGGCCGGCATCGCGGAATTCTCGCCTTATCTGTTCGAGCTGCTGCGCGCTGATCCGCAGCGCCTGATCCGGCTGCTGGAATGCGAACCGGATGCGCATCTCGCCACGCTGGTCGCGGAGGCGAACGGCGCGGTGCTCGCGGCATCCGACGAAGCCGAGGTGATGCGGCTGCTGCGCCGCATGAAGGCGGAGGCCGCGCTCCTGATCGCACTGTGCGACATCGGCGGGGTCTGGCCGGTGATGCGGGTGACCGCAGCGCTCACCGATGTCGCAGTGTCCTCGGTGCGGGCGGCGCTTCAGTACCTGCTGCGGCAGGAAGCCGCACGCGGCAAGCTCTCGCCGCCCAATCCCGAGGCGCCGGAGGAGGGCTGCGGGCTGATCGTGCTTGCGATGGGCAAGATGGGCGCAGGCGAGCTGAACTATTCCAGCGACATCGATCTCATCGTGTTTTTCGATCCCGACAATACGACGCTGGCCGCGGATATCGAACCCCAGCCATTCTTCGTGAGGATGACGCAGGGGATGGCACGTATTCTCCAGCAGCGTACCTATGACGGCTACGTCTTCCGCGTCGATCTGCGCCTGCGTCCCGATCCATCCTCGACGCAGGTGGCGATTTCGCGCGATGCCGCGCTGAACTATTATGAGCGGGAAGGGCGTACCTGGGAGCGCGCCGCGATGATCAAGGCGCGCGCCTGCGCCGGCGATCCCAGGGCGGGCGAGGCGCTGCTCGCGGAGATCGCGCCCTTCGTCTGGCGCAAGCATCTCGACTTCGCCGCGCTTGCCGACGTTCACGACATGAAGCGGCAGATGCAGACCTATCGCGGCCAGAGTGAGGTCGCGGTCGAAGGGCATAACGTGAAGGTCGGGCGCGGCGGAATCCGCGAGATCGAGTTCTTCGCCCAGACCCAGCAATTGATCGCCGGCGGGCGGCATCCCGAATTGCGCGTGCGGCCGACGCTCGCCGCACTCGGCGTGCTTGCTTCCAGCAATTGGATCACGATTGCGGCGCGTGACGAGCTGACCACGGCGTACCAATTCTTGCGCCGGGTCGAGCATCGGCTCCAGATGATCGCAGACGAGCAGACCCACACGCTGCCCGAGGACAAGGAGGCGGTCGAGCGTTTCGCCTGGTTCTTCGGCTATCCGGATCGCGAGGCTTTTGCCCGCGACCTCTTGCGCCAGCTCGAGATCGTCCAGGGTCACTACGAAAAACTGTTCGAGGGCGACGATCCGACCGGCACGGCCAAGCTGCCGGCGCTCGACTACAGTGCGGGTCCCGACGATCCGCGGCTGCTTCAGTATCTGGCCACGCTCGGCTTCAAGAAGCCTGCCGCCGTCGCGCAGACCGTGCGTGACTGGATCACCGGCGAGTACCGCGTGTTCCGCGTCGAGGCGACGCGAAACGCTTTCGTCGAATTCGTGCCGGCCCTGATCGACGGTCTCGCTCATGCCGAGGAGCCGGATCGGGCCGTCGTGGCGTTCGACCATTTCCTTGGGGCGCTCCAGCGCGGCGGCCGGCTGATCACGCTGCTCGGCCAGAACCGCGATCTCGTCGCGCTCGTGGCCCTGGTGCTGGGCGCAGCGCCCCGGCTCGGCGAGATGCTGGCGCGGCAGCCGCAGCTCATGGACGGCCTGATCGATCCGCGCTTCTTCGGCGCCATGCCCGACCGGCAGGAATTGTCGGGGCGGCTCGCGACCACCGTGCAGGATGCCGGCTCTTACGAAGAGTTCCTCGACCGCCTGCGTCTGTTCGGGCAGGAGAGCCTGTTCCTGATCGGCACGCGCATTCTCTCCGGCACCGTCTCGGCGCAGCAGGCGAGCACGGCCTTTGCCGACGTTGCCGAGGGCATCGTCCATACCGTGCATGGTCTCGTCGCCGACCGCTTCGCTGCCCAGCATGGCCGGATCAGGGGGCAGGAGAGCGCAATCATCGCGATGGGCCGGCTCGGCAGTCGCGAGATGACCGCGTCGTCCGATCTCGACCTGATCCTGCTTTACGATTTCGACAGCGACAATCCGGACTCCGACGGTGCGAAGTCACTGCAAGGTGCGCATTACTTCGCCCGCTTCACCCAGCGCCTGATCAGCGCGTTCACGACGCGCACCAATTACGGAGTGCTCTACGAGATCGACATGCGGCTGCGCCCCTCGGGGCGCGCCGGCCCTGTGGCCTCGAGCCTCGTCTCGTTCGCGGACTACCAGGCCAACGAGGCCTGGACCTGGGAGCACATGGCGCTGACCCGCGCGCGCGTCGTGTCGGCTTCGCCCGAATTCCGGGAACGGATCGAGCGCGTCATCCGCGATGTCCTGACCCGTCGCCGCGATCCCGCAATCACCGCCAACGATGTTGCCGACATGCGGCGTGCGATTGCCCAGGAGAAGGGCGAGGCCGATTGCTGGGATCTCAAATATGCCGCCGGCGGCATGGTCGACATCGACTTCATCGCGCAATATCTCCAACTCGTGCATGCGCACGAAAAACCGGAGATTCTCGACGTCGGCACCACGCAGGTGCTGGACAATGCATGCAGGCTCGGCGTGCTCGCGCAATCGGAGACCGAGATATTGCGTGCCGCGGCGCGGCTCTATCACGACCTGACGCAGATCCTGCGGCTCTGCGTCAGCGACCGGTTCAAGCCCGAGACCGCCGGCACCGACCTCTTGCGCGTGATGGCACGCGCCGGCGACGCGCCGCATTTCTCCTCGCTGGAGGCGCGCGTGAAGGAGACGCAGAGCGAGGTGCGGCGTGTCTTCAGGGCGCTGCTGGAAGGGACGTCGTCGGCTTCAGCGAGGTGAGCGCCTCCCGCACATTCGGCTCCAGGCCCTCGCCGCCGGCGTCGAGATGGGCGAAGATCGCGCGCTTCATCCGCGGGTCCCAGAATTTCTTGATGTGGTCGGCGATCCCCGGCACGGCCTTGTCGTGGCCCTGGCTCCGAAAGAACGTGCCGATCTGGTTGGCCATGTAGATCAGGCGGTCAGGCGACATCGGCAACCTCCGTGGCATGGCGGGCGACAACCCGGCCGCCATGCGAAAACACTTCGAACCCGTCCTGGCGGGCAATGGCAATCAGCGTGATGCCGGCGGCCTCCGCGGTGCGCACCGCAAGCGCAGTCGGCGCAGAGACGGCGACCATCACCGGCGCGCCGATGGTGGCGGTCTTCTGCACCATCTCGACCGAGACGCGGCTCGTCAGCAGCACGATGCCGCCGCTTGCAGCCGTGCGGCTGCGCGCCAGCGATCCGGCGAGCTTGTCGAGCGCGTTGTGGCGGCCGACGTCCTCGCGCAACGCGACGATACCGCCGGCAGGCGTCCAGAACGCGGCGGCGTGAACGGCGCGGGTCTGCAGATTGATCGATTGCAGCGGTGCGATGGCTTGCATCGCCGCCATGACCTGCTCGGGCGTAAACGTCTGTCCCTGCGGCACGACGGCTGCTGGCCTCACCGCTGCGGCAATCGAGTCGATGCCGCAGATGCCGCAGCCGGTCGGACCGGCGATGTGGCGGCGGCGCTCGCTGATGCGCGCGGCATTGTCGGGCGCCAACCACATGCGCAGCTCGATGCCGTCGTCGAGACGGACGATTTCGAGCGACTTGATGTCATCGACGGATTTGATGATGCCTTCGTCCAGGCTGAAGCCGACCGCGAAATCTTCGAGGTTCTGCGGCGTTCCCATCATGACGGCGTAGGTGCCGCCATTGTAGGTCAACGCCAGCGGCGTCTCCTCCGGGATCAGCCGCGCTCCTTCCGACGCGACACCGTCGCGCCAGCTCTCGCGGTCGATGGCCTGGACCGGCACGTGCATGCCGCTACTCCGCGGCCTCGGCCGGCGCGATGCGGCGGGAATGCCGCGCCTGCGCGTCGTAGGCCTTCTGCCAGTCGGACGGGCCGTTCGACGGCGAGATCTGCACCGCCGTGACCTTGTATTCGGGGCAGTTGGTCGCCCAGTCCGAATAGTCGGTCGTGATGACGTTGGCCTGCGTGTCCGGATGGTGGAACGTGGTGTAGACGACGCCCGGCGCGACGCGATCGGTGATCTCCGCACGCAGCGTGGTCTCGCCGGCGCGGCTCTTCAGCCGCACCCAGTCCCCGTCGCGCACGCCGCGCTGTTCGGCATCGTGTGGATGGATCTCCAGCCGGTCTTCGGCATGCCAGACCACGTTTTCGGTGCGCCGGGTCTGCGCGCCGACATTGTACTGGCTGAGGATGCGGCCTGTGGTGAGCAGCAGCGGATAGCGCGGGCCGGTGCGTTCGTCGGTCGCGACATATTCGGTGACGACGAACTTGCCCTTGCCGCGGACGAAGCCGTCGATATGCATCACCGGCGTGCCCTCGGGCGCCTTGTCGTTGCAGGGCCACTGCACCGAGCCGAGCTCGTCGAGCTTGGCATAGGAGACGCCGGCGAAGGTCGGGGTCAGCGCCGCGATCTCGTCCATGATCTCGGAAGGATGGCTGTAGGTCATCTCGAAGCCCATGGCCTTGGCGAGGCCGATGGTGACCTCCCAGTCGGCGAGGCCGTTCTTCGGCATCATCACCTTGCGGACGCGCTGGATGCGGCGCTCGGCATTGGTGAAGGTGCCGTCCTTCTCGAGGAAGCTGGAGCCAGGCAGGAACACATGGGCGTAGTTCGCGGTCTCGTTTAGGAAGAGGTCGTGGACGATCACGCATTCCATCGCCGATAGTGCCGCCACCACATGCTTGGTGTTGGGATCGGATTGCAGGATGTCCTCGCCCTGCACGTAGATCCCCATGAACGTGCCTTCGACCGCGGCGTCGAACATGTTGGGAATGCGCAGGCCCGGCTCGGGGTTGAGCTTGACGTTCCACAGCGCCTCGAACTGGTCCCGCACGGCATCGCCCGAGATGTGGCGATAGCCGGGCAGCTCGTGCGGGAACGAGCCCATATCGCAGGAGCCCTGCACGTTGTTCTGGCCGCGCAGCGGGTTCACGCCGACGCCGGGGCGACCAATATTGCCCGTGGCCATCGCGAGGTTGGCGATCGCGATCACGGTGGTCGAACCCTGGCTGTGCTCGGTGACGCCGAGACCGTAGTAGATCGCGCCGTTGCCGCCGGTGGCGTAGACGCGCGCTGCCTCTCGCAGATCCTTCGGATCGACGCCGGTGAGGATGGCGGTGGCCTCCGGGCTGTTGTTCGGCCGGGCGACGAAGGCCGCCCATTCCTCGAACTCGCTCCAGTCGCAGCGTTCGCGCACGAAGGCTTCGTCGACGAGACCTTCGGTGACGATCACATGCGCCAGTGCCGTCATCACCGCAACGTTGGTGCCGGGCATCAGCGGCAGGTGCAGCGCCTTCACATGCGGCGATTCCACCATCTCGGTGCGACGCGGATCGATCACGATCAGCTTGGCGCCCTGGCGCAGCCGCTTCTTCAGGCGGGAGGCGAACACCGGGTGGGCCGAAGCGGGGTTGGCGCCGATGATGACGACGACGTCGGTGTCCTCGACCGAGTCGAAATCCTGCGTGCCGGCAGAGGTGCCGAACGTGGTCGAGAGGCCATAACCGGTCGGGGAGTGGCAGACGCGGGCGCAGGTGTCGACGTTGTTGTTGCCGAAGCCGGCGCGGATCAGCTTCTGCACCAGATAGGTCTCTTCATTGGTGCAGCGGGACGATGTGATGCCACCGATGGCGTCGCGGCCGTATTTCTTCTGGATGCCGCGCATCCTGTCGGCGGCAAACGAGAAGGCCTCGTCCCACGACACTTCGCGCCAGGGATCCTCGATCCGCTCGCGGATCATCGGGTTGAGGATGCGTTCCTTGTGGTTGGTGTACCCCCAGGCGAAGCGGCCCTTGACGCAGGAATGGCCGCGATTGGCCTTGCCGTCCTTGTACGGCACCATGCGGACGACTTCCTCGCGGCGCATCTCGGCTTTGAAGGCGCAACCGACACCGCAATAGGCGCAGGTGGTGACGACCGAGTGTTCGGGCTGGCCGACCTCGATCACGGATTTCTCGGTCAGCGTCGCAGTCGGGCAGGCCTGCACGCAGGCGCCGCAGGAGACGCATTCGGAGCCGAGGAAGCTCTCGCTCATGCCGGGCGACACGCGGCTGTCGAAGCCGCGGCCGGAAATCGTCAGCGCGAAGGTGCCCTGCACCTCCTCGCAGGCGCGGACGCAGCGCGAGCAGACGATGCACTTGGAGGGATCGTAGGTGAAGTACGGGTTGGACTCGTCCTTCGGCATCCAGGCGGCGTTGATCTCGCCGTTGGACTTGCCGGGTGTCTTGGCGAAGACGTGGTTCTCGCCCTCATAGCCGTAACGGACGTCGCGCAGGCCCACGGCGCCGGCCATGTCCTGCAACTCGCAATCACCGTTGGCACCGCAGGTGAGGCAGTCGAGCGGATGGTCGGAGATGTAGAGCTCCATCACGCCCTTGCGCAGCTTCTTGAGCCGTTCGCTCTGGGTGTGAACGACGAGACCGGGCATCACTGGCGTGGTGCACGAGGCTGGCGTTCCGGCGCGGCCCTCGATCTCGACGACGCAAAGGCGGCACGAGCCGAATGCGTCGACCATGTCGGTCGCGCAGAGTTTTGGGATCTGGTGGCCGGCGTCCATCGCCGCCCGCATGATCGAGGTGCCCTCGGGCACCGTGACCTGGTTGCCGTCGATGGTCAGCGTCACCATCGTTTCCGATTTCGAGCGCGGCGTGCCGAAGTCGATTTCTTCGATCAGAGACATTGTCGTTCTCCTATTCCGCGGCCTGAAGCGTGGTCGGGGCCGGGACGAAATCCTCCCGGAAGTGCTTCAGTGCGCTGAGCACGGGGTAGGGCGTGAAGCCGCCGAGCGCGCAGAGCGAGCCGAATTTCATGGTGTTGCAGAGGTCTTCGACGAGTGCGAGGTGTTCACTCACGCGCTCGCCGTTGATGATCTTCTCGATCGTCTCGACGCCGCGGGTCGAGCCGATCCGGCATGGCGTGCACTTGCCGCAGGATTCTATGGCGCAGAATTCCATGGCGAAACGCGCCTGCTTGCGCATGTCGACGCTGTCGTCGAACACGACGATACCGCCATGGCCGATCAGGCCGTCGCGCGCGGCGAAGGCCTCGTAGTCGAACGGCGTGTCGAACAGCGCGCGCGGGAAGTAGGCGCCCAGGGGGCCTCCGACCTGTACCGCGCGGATCGGGCGGCCCGTGAACGTGCCGCCGCCGATGTCATCGACGAGCTCGCCGAGCGTCACGCCGAACGCCGTCTCGAACAGCCCGCCGTGACGGATGTTGCCGGCGAGCTGGATCGGCATCGTACCGCGCGAGCGGCCCATGCCGAAATCGGCATAGGTCTTGGCGCCTTCGGCCAGGATGAAGGGGATGGCGGCGAACGACAGCACGTTGTTGATGACGGTCGGCTTGCCGAACAGGCCGTGATGGGCGGGCAGTGGCGGCTTTGCGCGCACGAGGCCGCGGCGGCCTTCGAGGCTTTCCAGCAGCGAGGTCTCTTCGCCGCAAACGTAAGCGCCGGCGCCGACGCGCACCTCGAGATCGAAGCTGTGCGTGGAACCACCGATGTTCGCGCCGAGATAGCCGCTGCGCTTCGCAGCCAGGATGGCCGCGTTCATCGCCTCGACCGCGTGCGGATATTCGCTGCGGATATAGATGTAACCCTTGGTCGCGCCGACGGTGAGGCCGGCGGTCGTCATGCCCTCGATGACGAGAAAGGGATCGCCTTCCATGATCATGCGGTCGGCGAAGGTGCCGCTGTCGCCTTCGTCGGCGTTGCAGACGATGAACTTGCGATCCGCTTTCGCCTGCGCGACCGTCTTCCACTTGATGCCGGTCGGGAAGCCTGCGCCACCGCGGCCGCGCAGGCCGGACGCCGTCACTTCATTGAGGATGGCTTCCGAGCCGAGTGACAGCGCGCGTTCGAGGCCCTTGTAGCCGCCATGGGCGCGGTAGTCGTCGAGCGAGCGCGGGTCGATCACGCCGCAGCGCGCGAAGGTCAAGCGGGTCTGGCGCTTGAGCCAGGGGATCTCGTCGGTGGCCCCGAGCCGCAGCAGATGTGGCGTATTGCTCGCGAGGGCGTCGAGTAGGGAGGACACATCGGTCTCGGTCACAGGGCCGAACGCGATCCGGCCCTGCGGTGTCGCGACCTCGACCAGCGGCTCGAGCCAATACAAGCCGCGCGAGCCGGTCCTGACGATCTCGACAGCAATGCCACGCTTGGCTGCAGCCTGCTCCAGCGCAAGCGCGACCTCGTCGGCGCCGACCGCAAGCGCGCCCGCGTCGCGAGAGACATATAGACGGATGCTCATCGTTGCGCCTCCGCAACGAGCGCATCGATACGCTTTTCATCGAGCCGGCCGATCAGCCGGCCGTCGAGCATCGCGGAGGGCGCGGTCGCGCACAATCCGAGGCAGTAGATCGGCTCCAGCGTGACACGGTCGTCGGCCGTGGTGTGGCCGAGCGATACGCCGAGCTTCGCCTCCGCACGTGCCGCCAGCGCGTCGCCGCCCGCCGCCTGACAGGCCTCCGCGCGGCAGAGCTTCAGCACATGGCGGCCGGCCGGCTTGTGGCGGAAGTCATGATAGAACGTGAACACGCCATGCACTTCGGCGCGAGACAGATTGAGAGCCTGCGCCACGATGGGAATGGCTGCCGCCGGCACATAGCCGAACGCCTCCTGGAGTGCGTGCAGGATCACCAGCGTCGCGCCTTCCTGCTCGCTGTGTTCGGCGATGATCTCGGCGCCGCGCGTTTCGTCCCAAGGCTCAAAAACCGCTGTCATTCTTCGTTCTCAACCAGAGCGTCTGCTGATCGCAAACTATTTGGAATCGTTCGAAGATCAATAAAGCTGTCTCATGCTGCGATTGCGGATTCCGATCGATTTGCGATGGCAATCACTCGATCTGAAATTGCAATTGAAGCCGTCCGCCGGGCGGTTTTTGCGTGTTGAACGGGGGCGAGCATGCTAGCTTGCATGCCACCACACAATTCGAGGGGATGACCGGTTGCTCGACAAGCTTGAACTGTTGCTGGCGCTGGCGAAGGAGCGGCATTTCGGCCGGGCCGCCGAGGTGTGCGGCGTGACGCAACCGACGATGTCGACCGGGCTGAAGCAGCTCGAGGAGATCCTCGGCGTGATGCTGGTTCAGCGCGGCTCCCGCTTCCAGGGTTTCACGCCGGAAGGCGAGCGGGCGCTCGATTGGGCGCGGCGGATTGTGGGTGATGCTCGCGCGATGCGTGACGAGATCAACGGGCTGAAGCATCAGCTCTCCGGCGAGATCCGTATTGCTGCGATCCCGACCGTGCTGGGCATGGTCGCTGCGCTGACGACGCCGTTCCGCGCCAGGCATCCTGAGGTGCGTTTCAGTATCCGCTCCACGACCTCATCCGAGGTGCTTGGATTGCTCGAGAATCTCGAGGTGGATGCGGGGCTGACCTATATCGAGAACGAGCCGATCGGGAAGGTGCGCACCATCCCGCTCTACAGCGAGAGCTATCGTCTGCTCACCGCGCCGGATGGAATGTTCGGCGATCGCGAGACGGTGACGTGGCAGGAGGTCGGACAAGTGCCGCTGTGCCTGCTGACGCCCGACATGCAGAACCGCCGCATCATCGACCGCGCATTACGTTCGGTCGGCGCCGAGGCGACGCCGACCTTGACCTCGAATTCGCTGCTCGTGCTGTTCACGCATGTGAAGACGGGGCGCTGGGCCAGCGTGATGCCGGCCAAGCTCGCCGAGACGCTCGGCCTGTCCGATACCGTGCGGTCGATCCCGATCATCGATCCCGATGTCAATTACAGCATCGGCATGGTGATCCCGCAGCGTGATCCGATGACGCCGCTGATCGCGGCGCTGGTCAATGTCGCGCGGGAAGTCGCGCCGTCGCTGCAATCTTAGGGTTCAGGCCGCGGCCGATATTCCTGACGCCGATTTGATCGCGTCGCGGGGCAGGGTGACGCGCACGACGGTGCCGACCTCGAGCTTGGAGCGCAGCCGCATCGAGCCGCCATGAAGCTGCGCCAGCGAGCGGGCGATCGCCAGCCCCAGTCCCGAGCCATGATAGGTCTTGGTGAGCTGGCTCTCGACCTGCTCGAACGGGCGGCCGAGCCGCGCCAGCGAATGCGGCGCGATGCCGATGCCGGTGTCGGCGATCATCAGCACGATCCTGTCGTCGAGCTGCCGGCTGCGCACCACGATGCGTCCGCCGTCGGGCGTGAACTTCACGGCGTTGGAGAGCAAATTGACGATGATCTGCTTGGTGGCGCGCCGGTCGGCGACGACGGAGATGGATTTTGCGATGTCGGCGTCGAGCGTCAGGTGCTTGTCCTGTGCGCGGCCGGTGACGACCCGCAGGGATTCCGCCAGCGTCTGCGCCAGGTCGAGCTCTTCCATGTCGAGCTTCATGCGGCCGGCCTCGATCTTGGACATGTCGAGGATGTCGTTGATGACTTCGAGCAGGTAATGCCCGCTGGTCAGGATGTCGTGGCAGTATTCCTGGTACTTCTCCGAGCCGAGTTCGCCGAACATGCCCGAGCCCATGATCTCGGAGAAGCCGATGATCGCGTTCAGCGGCGTGCGCAGCTCGTGGCTCATATTGGCGAGGAATTTCGACTTGGTCTGGTTGGCTTCCTCGGCGCGGGTCTTCTCGCGCTGGTATTTTTCGGCGAGGTCGGCGAGTTCGCCCGCCTGGCGCTCCAGGGCTGCCTGCGAGCGCTTGAGGTCGATGACGGTGGCGCGCAGGCGTAGATCGTTGTCGACCAGCTTCTGCTCGTGCTCCTTGATGCGGGTGATGTCGGTGCCGACCGAGACGTAGCCGCCGTCCTTGGTGCGGCGCTCGCTGATGTGCAACCAGCTGCCGTCGTCGAGCTGCGCCTCGAAGGTGCGCGCGCCGGGGCCCTGGCTCGCCGTCTCGTTGTGCCGGGTGCGGACCTCGGGCATGCGGCCGACCTCGAGCACGGTCTCGTAGGAGGTGCCGGGGATGACGGCGCTGTCGGGCAGCTTGTGCAGGCGCTGGAAGTGCGAATTGCAGAGCACCAGGCGGTCGCTGGCGTCCCACAGCACGAAGGCTTCGGGAATGGTCTCGATGGCGTCGCGCAGGCGCAAATCGGCTTCGACAGTTCGCTCGGCGAGGCTCTTCTGCTCGGTGATGTCGACGGCGATCCCGATCAGGTGAACACTGGAGTCCGTCGCGCCGCTGGTCTTTTCGCAGCGGACGCGCAGCCAGATCCAGTGGCCGTCGACATGCTGCATGCGGAAGGTCTGGTCGATGTGGTCGATCTTCTCGGAGATGAGCTGGTCGGCGATCTCGAACAGGTCGATGTCGTCGGACTTCACCAGCGCGTTGACCTCGCCGAAGGTGAGGAGCTCGTTGCGGCCGTCGAGGCCGAGCATCGAAAACATCGACTGCGACCAGAAGATGCGGCCGCGCGACAGGTCCCAGTCCCACAGCCCGCAGCGACCGCGGTTGAGCGCGGTGTCGATCCGGCCGCGCACGGCGTCGTTGATCAAATCGCCCTCGCGGGCACGGGTGGACTGCCAGTGGAAGGCGAAGCCGAGGATCAGGACCACGAAGCCGGTGGTGGCCGACAGCGTCACCGACAGCGCGGCGTCCGAGCCCCAGATCGGCTCGTTGCGCTCCTGGATCACGGTGACGAAGCCGGGCAGCGACTTGATCTGCCGCGCGGTCGCCATCGCGGCGTTGCCGTTCGGCAGCGTCAGGTCGGAGATGTTGCCGTCGTGCGGCGGCGCCGCCATCAGTTGCGCCGTCGTGATTGCGTCGAGCAGGCGATCGTTGCCCGCGGGATCGCCGTCGACCGGGATGCGGGCGAGGATGCGGCGGTCGAGTCCAGCCGAGGTGACGATGACGTGCCGGCCCGAGGCGGTGCCCCAGGATGGAATGAGGTCAGGCAGCAGCGCCGGCAGGCTCTCGATGTTCTTCAGCCGCTCCTGTCGCGCCGAGGTGAGGCGGTCGATGCGCTCGGCGAGCAGGTCGGCGAGCGCCGAGATGTCGTGGCGGATCACCAGCCGCTTCTGGCGCGTCTGGTCGACGACCTGTACGAACGCGCCGAGGCAGATCGTGATCAGGAACGCGATGATGAGCGTCGGCACGGCACGGCGCAGCGCAGGCTCCGCGATCAGGAGCCGATGATAGGCAGGTTTCGCGATCGATTGCGCCAATCCTTTGATCGAATCGGATTGGACGCACGCGTTCGCGGCGTCTGCACGCGACATGCCTAAAGCCCCCTGGAACCTGCTTGCAACTTGATTTTGGAAGCAGCCCCACATCGCTTCCGAATCATGGTCGATTTGAATCCAGATTTCGCGGGCTGTCGAGAGTCAACGAATCGTTAACGCGAATTTATTCTTATCCAACGCGCAGTTTGTGCGTCGCGCGTCCGCAAACTTACGTGCGCGGCGAGTCCGAAACGAGAACGTGTGACTCCTCGCACATTCTCTGTCACGCACGCGGCGGTTCGGCGTGACTGATGACGCGCTTCACGCTCGGGAACGCGCGCCGCAACGCGCGCTCGATCGCGTCGACATGCTCGTGCACCCTGATCACGCTCATCGACGGCTCGGCGCGGCAGTGGAAGTTGACGATCTCGCCGGCGTCGGTGTTGCGGACGCGGACATTGTGGATGTCGTGGATCTCGCCGCCGGCGGCATATTCCGTCAGGGCGGCGGCGATGGCCTGCACCCGTTCCGGTGCGGCATCGACCCCGAACGGCAGCTCCGGTTCCAGCGGCTCGATGTGGACGTCGACCTCGACGTCCGCGCCGAACTCTTCCTGGATGTTGCGTTCCAGCGTGTTGGCGACGTCGTGGGCGGCGTCGAGCTGCATCCCGGCGTCGACCTCGAGGTCGATGCTGACGATCAGCTTGGCGCCGAGATCGTGCACGGTGACGTGGTGGATGGCGAGGCCCGAATTGTGGGCGATGACCATGATGCGGTCGCGCACGGTCTCATTGTCGCGCGCCACGGGGACTGCGGTGAAGGTGAGGTCGGTATCGCCGAAGGCCTTTTCGACCGCTGCTTGCGCGCTGCGCTTGATGTCCTCGACCCGGTCGATGGGATAAGTCCGCGGCACCTTTGCAATCGTGTCGATGAACGTGGTGGCGCCGACCATGCGCACGCGGAGCCGCTCGACGCCAATCACACCCGGCACGCTGCGGATCGCAGCCGTGGCCGTCTCATGCGCGCCTTCGGGGGCGCGGTCGACCAGCGTCTGCACGGTCGAGCCGGCCATGCGCAGGCCGAGCAAGGCGATCATCACGGCCACCGCGGCGGCGGCGGCCGCGTCGCCCCACCAGAAGCCGAGACCGGCGAGGATCAGGCCCACGATCACGGCGAACGAGCCCATCACGTCGGAGGCGAAATGCAGCGCATCGGCGGCGAGCGCCTGGCTCCTGGTCTCCCGCGCGGCACGGTGCAGGGCACGGGCGCGCCAGAGATTGACGACGATGTCGATCACCAGCACCACGAACGGCACGGCCGAAATGGTCGGCGGTGCGGTTCCCTCGCGCAGCCGGCTGTAGGACTCGACCAGGATGCCGCCGGCGAGCACGTAGAGCAGGGCCGTGACGCCCAGTGCCGAGACGCTTTCGAGCTTGCCGTGGCCGTAATGATGCTCCTCGTCCGCCGGCTTGTCGGACACCCGCACCACCGCCCAGGTGATGATGGTGGCGACCAGGTCGATCGAGGAATGCAGCGCCTCGGAAATCAGCGCCAGCGAGCCGATCGCGATCCCGACCGCAAACTTGGCCGCCGCCATGCCGCCACTGGCGAAGATCGAGATCGCTGCGACCGAGGTCTTGTTGTGTTGGGAGCTCATGGCGGGGGATGTAGCAGGCCGCGGGTGAACATCAAGCGACGATCCACAGGCGTAGACGCTAGTGAGTTGCAGGAGCGGGATCCCCCTGGTTTTGTAGGGTGGGCAAAGGCGCGGAGCGCCGTGCCCACCATCTTTCGGGGACGCTGACGCATGGTGGGCACGCTTCGCTTTGCCCACCCTACTCGACCTAGGTCTTTGGCCCCAGGAATGTTACGGCACCGTCACGACGATCTTGCCCAGGTGCTTGTTCGCCTCCATGTGCTCGAACGCCTTGTCGATGTCGTCGAAGGCAAACACCTTGTCGATCGGCAGCTGCAGTTTTCGCGACTCGACCGCGCCCCATATGTCCTTGCGGACCTCCTCAAAAATCTCGCGGACCTCCTCGATGCTGCGGGTGCGGAAGGTGACGCCGACATAGTCGATGCGGCGCGCCGCGTGCAGGTCGAAGTTGAAATCGGCATGGGTGCCGCCGAGCCGGCCGACATTGACGATGCGACCCTTGACCTTGGTCGCCGCGAGGTTCTGGCTTGCGACCTTGCCCGAGACCTGGTCGACGATGAGATCGACACCTTCGCCGTTCGTCGCCTTCAGCACCTCGTCGACCCATGCGGGGTCGGAGGAATCGACCGCGAGGTCGGCGCCATACTCCTTCAGCCGGCCGCGGCGGGTGGCATCAGTCGAGGAGCCGATCACGAGTCTCGCGCCCTTGAGCTTCGCAATCTGCATCGCCATCAGGCCGACGCCGGAGCTTGCGCCCTGGATCAGCACGGCTTGCCCGGGCTGCACGCCGCCGATGGTGACGACGGCGTTGTGCATGGTCGCGAGCGCGACGGGCAGGGTGGCGGCTTCCTCGAAATTCATGTTCGAGGGCGCGCGGAACAGCCGGCCGTGATCGGCCAGCGCATATTCGGCAAACGCCGCGCCGCCCGAGCCCATGATGCGGTCGCCGACCTTGACGCCCTTGGCATCCGGTCCGAGTGCGGCGACTTCGCCGGCCCATTCCATGCCGAGCACGGTGCCGGCACCGCCGGCCGCGCCGTGGGCGTGGCCCTTGCGCATGCCGGTGTCGGCGCGATTGAGGCCACAGGCGCGGACCCGGACCAGCACCTGGGTGCCTTCAGGCTTTGGTTGAGCGATGTCGGAAATTGTAGCGCCACCAGGGCCGTAGACATAAGCCTTCATGAATTGCTCTCGCTTCTTGCAGTGATTACTCCGCAGCCTGCGCTGTCGGATGAACGATCATGCCTTCGAGCCGGCTGCAGATGATAGCCTCCGCTTCGCGCACGATGCGGGAGATCAGTTCGGCGCAGGTCGGGATGTCCTGGATCAAACCCTGGACCTGGCCCGCCGACCAGATGCCTTCGTCCGAGTTGCCGGTCGCGTAGACCATCTTGCCGCGGGCGCCTGCGACGAGCTCGCGGATATCCTCGAACTTGGCGCCTTCCTTCTCCATCGCGACGACCTTGGTCGAGATCTCGTTCCTGGCGACGCGGGAGGTGTTGCGCATGGTGCGGAAGATCAGCTCGGTCTCGCGCTCGTCATTGGCGACGATCTTCTCCTTGATGAGCTGATGAATGGGGCTCTCTTTGGTCGCCATGAAGCGGGTGCCCATGTTGATGCCTTCGGCGCCCAGCGCCAGTGCGGCGACGAGGCCGCGGGCGTCGGCAAAGCCGCCGGAGGCGATCATCGGGATCTTGATCTTGTTGGCGGCGGCCGGGATCAGGATCAGGCCGGGGGTGTCGTCCTCGCCGGGATGGCCGGCGCATTCGAACCCGTCGATCGAGATGGCGTCGACGCCCATGCGCTCGGCCGAGAGCCCGTGACGGACGCTGGTGCATTTGTGCACGACCTTGACGCCGTGCTTCCTGAACTCGTCGACATGCTCCTGCGGCTTGTTGCCGGCGGTTTCGACCACCTTGATGCCGCTCTCGATGATGGCGGCGCGATATTCGGCATAAGGCGGCGGCTTGATCGCGGGCAGGATGGTGAGGTTGACGCCAAACGGCTTGTCGGTGAGATCGCGGCAGCGGGCGATCTCCTTCCTGAGGTCCTCCGGTGTCGGCTGGGTCAGCGCCGTGATGAAGCCGAGCGCTCCGGCATTGGCAACGGCGGCGACCAGCTCGGCGCGCCCGACCCATTGCATGCCGCCCTGGACGATCGGGTGCTCGACACCGACGAGCTTGGTGAACCGTGTCTGCAGCATGATCTGTTTCCTCCGCCTGTGTGGCGCTCTGTTATCGTTTGATGGCGGCAGGATGCCGCCCGGGTCAGGAAAAGTCTATTGGGAGGGCGTGCGGTGGAGGCGGGGCGATCATGCGGGGAGTGGGGGGATTCCGCAGGGCGGATAATTGAGGTGGTAGCACCGGGTGGCGCGAGGGTTTTTGTGCGCCGCTGCTTCAACACCGACGGAGGATGAGGAGCTTTCGGAGACCGTCAACTTGCATTTCCGTCGCAAGGCATGCCTCCGCCCTCTCGCGGCGCATTCGCCCGAGCTTTGCCTGATCGCATCGCCCTCGTCGTGACAAGGGCGCAGGGAAGGCCGGGCGCCGGCTGGTACCCGCAAGTCCGTGCGCCAAAGGAATGCACACGGGGTGGACCACAGGTTCGCCGGATCGCCCGGCCTTCCCTGCGCGATGGTTTTAACGTGTCCTTCGTG